>DASWGY010000111.1:0-13574 GCA_036393495.1 Candidatus Limnocylindrales bacterium | reverse complement strand
ACGATCCGGGACACGATCGAGGAGACGCCCCCCGAGCTCGTCGCGGATATCATGGACCAGGGCATCGTCCTGGCCGGCGGCGGGGCCCTCCTGGCCGGCCTGGACCGGCGCGTGGCCGAGGCGACCCAGATGCCGGTCCACGTGGCCGATGACCCGCTGACCTGCGTCGTCCGGGGTACCGGCCTGGTTCTCCAGGAGATGGACCAGATGGAGCGCGTCCTCGTCACCGAGACCTACTCTCGCCCACCACGCTAGGCGCGGCGATTCGCCGCGACGTGAGTCGAGGACCAGCAGATGAGCGCCGTGTTCGCCAACCGGGTCGTCCGCCGCCGGGCGATCGCCTTCGTGGCCCTCCTCGCGACCTCGCTCGTGCTCATGGCGGTCTCCGGCAACCGCCTCGTCGTGGAGCTCCAGCAGGGGATCGGGTTCGCCTTCCGGCCGATGCAGAGCGCCCTCGACGGCCTCGGCCGGAATGTTGCCTCGATCGGCGCCGCCCTCGCCGAGATCGATCAGCTCCGCCTCGACAACGAGGCGCTCCGGGCGGAGAACGAGCGGATCCGGATCGAGAACCGCCAGGCCGAGGAGCTGCGCCGCGAGAACGAGCTCCTGACGAGCCTCCTCCAGCTCCGCAACGGATTCGAGTACGAGACGGTCGCTGCCTCGGTCATCGCCCGCGGTTCGTCCGAGGTCCAGCGCCGGGTCACCCTCGATCGGGGCACGGCCGACGGCATCGAGGTCGGCGACGTCGTCCTCGGCAGCGGCGGCGCCCTGGTGGGCCGGGTGATCGAGGCCGGTCCCTCGTCAGCCACGGTGCAGCTCATCAGCGACTCGGCCTCGACGGTCATCGGCCAGCTCCTGACGTCGGCCGCCACGGGCGAGGTGACGGGTCAGCTGCCCGGCAGCCTGCGGATGGAGAACATCGCCGCCGCGGTGACGGTCGCGCTGGGGGAGGAGGTCGTCACGGCCGGCATCGAGCTCGCCGGTGGCATCCGCTCGCCGTATCCAAAGGGCCTTGTGATCGGCCGGGTCGTCGACGTCCGGCGCGACGCCAACCAGATCGTCCAGACCGCGTTCCTGGAGCCGGCGGCGAACCTCGACCGCCTCGAGTACGTCCTCGTCATCCTGGACTACGAGGGCGGCCTGCCGGCCCCCGAGCAGCAGCCCACCGACTGCCGGCCCGACGAGGACGGGACGCTTCCGGACGGAGAGCAGCCCTGCATCGAGCCCACGCCCATGCCGGCACCGAGCGGTTCCCCGACGACCTGATTCCCGGGTGCTCCAGCCGATGATGTGACGCCCGCCGTGGCCTGGGCGCACCGGAACCTCTCTCCATCCCGCCGGCCGCAACCGGACCGGAGCCCACCGCTCCCCAACGGCCCGCCCGACCATGGGGCCATCGCCGCTGGTACCCCCGCTTCATTGAGCCCGACCGGCTGGCGGCTGAGGCTTGCTCCATCTCTTCGACCCCCGACGCGGTCCGCCCTGGGGCGGGCATGGATGGAGCCGTCAATTGCAGCACGCGGTCCGCGCCCTCATCGTCGCCCTTATCACCGGTCTTCTCGCCGTGGCACCCGTCGCCGCGGGCACGACGACGTCCGGCGCTGGGGCGACATCCGTCACACCCGGCGCCCCGGTCCTCTCGACGGCCAAGGTCGTCATCATCGTCGGGGCGACGCACGGGTCGACCTCGAACTACCGGAACATCGCCGACTCCGTCTACGCCGAGGCCGTCAAGCACTCCTCAAACGTCGTCAAGGTCTACAGCCCGAACGCAACCTGGGCGGCCGTCAAAGCGGCCGTCAAGGGTGCGAGCGTGGTCGTCTACCTCGGCCACGGCAACGGCTGGCCGAGCCCCTATACCTACGACCCGAACTACACGACGAAGGATGGCTTCGGCCTCAACGACCTGAATAAGGGCCTCAGCGACTACCAGAACACCTACTACGGCGAGCCGTACATCCGGACCCTCGAGCTCGCGCCGAATGCGGTGGTCCTCCTCAACCACCTCTGCTACGCCTCGGGCAACTCGGAGCCGGGCTACGCGGCCCCGACTCTCAGCGTGGCGATGCAGCGCGTCGACAACTACGGGTCGGCCTTTCTCAAGGCCGGCGCGAGAGCCGTCATCGCCGAGGGCCATGGCAGCGTCAACGGCATCGTCCGGGACCTCTTCACGACCCACCAGACGGTCCTCGACCTGTGGCGCAACCAGTACGACTACAACGGCAACGAGTTCTCCTTCCAGTCGGCCCGCAGCCCATCGTTCCAGGCGTACATGGATCCCGACAGCCCGACCGGCGGCTACTACCGCTCGCTCGTCGGCAGTGCCGACGTCCGGACCGAGGACGTCACCGGCGTGCCCTTCACCCCGACCGACACCACGCCCACCAGCCTCCAGTCGCCCGGCGCCGCGACGGTCGCCGGCGGCGTGACGCTGTATGGGAATCCCGATTTGACGAATGCCGGCGGGAGCCTGCCGGACGGCGCCACGGTCCGGGTCCAGAACCTCGTCGCCGAGGCCCAGGCGACCGAGGGACCGCCGAGCGCGGCCTACGTCCGGGAGAAGGACGGCTGGGCATCCGGCTGGGTCGATGCCGACGGTCTTGCACCCCAGGACAGCGCTGGGCCGCAGCTCTGGGGCGTCGAGGGCGCCCGCACCATCTCGCCCAACGGCGACGGCAAGAGCGATTCCCTGAACCTCACGATCGCGTTCTCGGAGGTCGTCGACTGGAGCCTGAAGGTCCGCGACGGCTGGCAGGTCGTCTGGCAGGCCACGGGCTCCGGCAATGCCGCGGAGATCGCCTGGGACGCCAAGGTCGACGGCAAGGCCCTCGGCGACGGCTCCTACACGATCGATGTCGAGGCCGCCGATGCGTGGGGCAACGACCCGCTCGACACCGACGTCACCTTCGTCGTCGACACCTCCCTCCAGGACCGGCTCGCCGGCAAGGACCGCTACGCGACCGCGGCGGCCATCAGCGCGGCGACCTTCGCTCCGGGCGTCGACGTGGCCTACCTCGCGACCGGCATGAACTTCCCCGACGCCCTCGCCGGTGCGGCCGCCGCCGGCATGCAGCACGCGCCGATCCTCCTCGTCTCGAAGGACGCGATCCCGGTCGCGGCGGCGGCTGAGCTCCTCCGCCTCCAGCCGAAACGAATCGTCATCCTGGGCTCCACCGCCGTCGTCTCATCGGCGGTCGGCACCGCGGCCCGTGAGTACACCGCCGGCGAGGTCACCCGGCTCGCCGGCAAGGATCGCTACGCCACGGCCGCCGCGATCAGCGCGGCGACCTTCGCCCCGGGCGTGCCCGTCGTGTACCTCGCGACCGGCTCGAACTTCCCGGACGCCCTCGCCGGGGCGCCAGTTGCCGGTTCCCAGGGCGTCCCGATCCTCCTCGTGAGCAAGGACGCGATCCCCGACGCCACCGAAGCCGAGCTCAAGCGCCTCAAGCCCGGTCGGATCGTGCTCCTCGGCGGGACCAGCGTCGTATCGGCGGCCGTCGGTACGGCGGCCAAGGCGCTCACGGCCGGCGGGGTCACCCGGCTCTCCGGCTCCGACCGGTACGCGACCGCGGCTGCCATCAGCGCGGCGAGCTTCGGGGCGGGGGTGGACATCGTCTACATCGCCACCGGGACGAACTTCCCGGACGCGCTCGCCGGGGCCGCGGCGGCAGGCACGCAGGGGGCACCCATCGTCCTCGTGACGAAGGACGCCGTTCCGTCGGCCTCGGCAGCCGAGCTCCAGCGCCTTGACCCGGGTCGGTTCGTCGTCCTGGGCTCCGCCGGCGCCGTGTCAGAGTCGGTCCGCATCCAGATCCAGCTGCTCATCGGCGGCTGATCCGCGGGAGCGGCTGACCCGGCGGGCCGGCGGATCCGTCAAACCGTGCTCCCGGACGTTCCGTCGGCCTGACCGCACCGGACCACACCAGACCCCTCGGTACCACCCACCCCGGGACCATCGTCAGGCTTGGCCGAGGCCTCCCGCTGGGCCAGCATCTGGGTCCGCGATCGAAGCCGGTCGCCGCCGGGCCACCGTCCGGGGCACCGGAGTGGGAGAGGACCCTCGCTTGTCGCAGACCCGACGTCACCCCGAGCGCCTCAGCCCGCGTCGGCGGTCCCGGCTCGGCCTTGCAGCGATCCTGGTCGCCCTGCTGGTCTGGCCTGCGTCGACCCTGGCCCGCACAGCCACGCCGGTCGCGGCCCAGGCGCGTGTTGGCGCAGACCCGGTGGCAGACCCGACATCGGAGCCGGCGACGCCGCCGGACCTCCTGCCATCGGTCCACTACGAGGAGGCGCTGGCCCACGCCGCGGATGCCATCGACTTCTCCCCCGGCGAGCGTGTCAGCGTCGGGTTCACGCCCCGGTCCGACGACACCTGGCTCGTCGGCGGCGAGCGACCGCAGGAGCTGCCCGCCGGCCACGTCACCGGGCGCGAGATGGCGGCGGCCCGCCAGGGCTCGATCTGGACCATCGACGCCCCGCCCGGGATCGGGCGCGGCGGTCCGGCGCAGGGCGCCAACATCGATGCCCCGATCGACGGGGCGAGCGGGCCGTTCCTGGCGGCCACGACGGCCGCCTCGACCGCGACCGAGCCTCGCGAGCCGGCATCCTCCGACGCGGTCGTGAGTGCCAGCGGCCTCCGGCGCGAGGTCTTCGGCTTCCTGCCGTACTGGGAGGTTTCTGACAGCTCGACGACCCTCGACTGGGACGTCCTCTCGACCGTCGCCTACTTCAGCGTGGGCGCCGACAGGAACGGCAACCTCATGAAGCTGGACCCGGACGGCACGACGACGACCGGCTGGGGTGGCTGGACGAGCTCGAAGATGACCTCGATCATCAACGCCGCCCACCAGCGCGGCACTCGGGTCGTCCTTACGATCAGCTGCTTCGCCTGGACCACCGGCCAGAAGGCGACCCAGTCGACCCTCCTCGGCAGCGCCACGGCCCGGGCGAACCTCGCCAAGCAGGTCGCGGCGGCCGTTCGCGACCGTGGCGCAGACGGCGTCAACCTCGACTTCGAGCCGATCGTCAGCGGCTACGCCGACGAGTTCACCGCCCTCGTTCGCTCGGTCCGGGCCGAGCTCGACGCGATCGCCCCGGGCTACCAGCTGACCTTCGACACGACCGGCTACATCGGCAACTACCCGCTCGAGGCCGCGACCGCGCCCGGCGGCGCCGACGCGATCTTCATCATGGGCTACGACTATCGGGGGTCGTCGGCCTCGACCGCGGGCTCGATCAGCCCGCTCTCGGGCCCGGTCTACGACCTGACCGACACCGTCAACGCGTATGCCGCCCGGGTCTCGCCCTCGAAGCTCATCCTCGGCGTCCCGTACTACGGTCGGGCCTGGTCGACGAATGGTGACGCGCTCCACGCGCCGAACATCTCCGGCTCCACGTATGGATCCTCCGTCACGGCCGTGTACACGACGGCCGTCGACCTCGCCGCCCAGCACGGCCGTCGCTACGACAGCGTCGAGCAGGCCCCCTGGACGGCCTACCACAACGACGGCTGCACGGGCACCTGCTTCCGCTCGCTGTACTACGACGACGCGGCGTCACTCAAGCTCCGCTACGACCTCGTCAATCGGACCAACCTTCGGGGGGCCGGGATCTGGGCGCTCGGCTACGACGGCACCCGGCCCGAGCTCTACGCGGCCCTGGCCGACAAGTTCCTGCTCGACACGACGCCGCCCCTGGTCGGCGTCAACGCCCTCGCCGCCGTCCAGCGCGACCAGGGCTTCGAGGTCCGCTGGACCGGCCTCGACGAGAGCTCGATGGCGAGCTTCGACGTCCAGGTCGCCAGCGATGGCGGGTCGTGGACCGAGTGGCGGGCCGGGACGACAGCCACGAGTGGGATCTACCTCGGCGCCGACGGGCACAGCTATGCGTTCCGCGCCCGGGGTCGCGATTCGCACGGCAACGTCTCACCCTGGCTGGTGACCTCGACCTCGACCGCCCCCCTGCTCTCGGTCGGCGGCTTCGGCGTCGTCCAGGTCGACGGGCTCAAGCTTCGCGCCGGGCCCGGCACGTCGGCGGCCATCCTGGACACCCTCGACAGCGGCGACGTGGTTGCCATCACCGGCGGGCCGAGCAGCGCCGACGGTTACACCTGGTACCAGGTCACAGCGCCTGTCGCGGAATGGTCGCCGGTCGCCGATGTCACGACCGGGGCGTGGGTCGCGGCCGGCAGCTCGAGCGAGACCTACGTCGTCGCCCGCACGCCGATCAACGCCACGAGCGTCGACGCCATGTTGTCCGGATATGCGGTCGGCGCCGGCGGCAACCGGACGATCACGCCGAATGGCGACGGACTGACCGACACGCTGCGGGTCGCCTGGTCAGCGGAGGCCGGCCTGGAGACGCTCCGGCTCAACGTCGTCCGAGCCGACGGGACGGTCCTCGGCGGGCAGGACATCGCCGCGACCTCGGCCGGGGGGCACGCCCTGGACTGGGACGGGAAGGTGGCCGGGGCGGTGGTACCCGACGGGACCTACCTGCTTCAGCTGGTGGGAACCAAGGGTTCGACCAAGTACCACGCGCCGTCGGCCAAGCCGGCCTCGTCCGAGCAGCTCGCCGCCTTCGGCGTCATCGTCGATCATCTGCCCCTCACCCGCCTGGCCGGCAGCGACCGCTATGCGACCGCGGCCGCCGTGAGCGCCGCGACCTACGCCCCGGGCGTGCCGGTCGTCTACCTCGCCACGGGGGCGAACTTCCCCGACGCCCTCGCCGGGGCCGCTGCCGCCGGCTACCAGCGCGGCGCCCTGCTGCTCGTCGCCAGGGACAGTCTGCCGGCCGCCACGAAGGCCGAGCTGGCCCGCCTCAAGCCCGCCCGGATCGTCGTCCTCGGCTCGACCGCGGCGATCTCGAGCGCGGTTCCGCCGGCTGCCGAATCGGCTGCCGGCGGGTGACCGGAACGACCGTCTCGGGAGCGACGTCGCCGCCCGCTAGACTCCATCCCATGGCTACTGCCGCCCGGGACGCGACCGCCGACCAGGACACCGTCGCCGGGACCGGGGCGTGGGTCGTCCTCCCGACGTACGACGAGGCCCAGAACCTGCCCGGGATCGCGGCCGCGATCCTCGAGGCCCTGCCGGGTGCGACGCTGCTCGTGGTCGACGATGCCTCCCCGGACGGAACGGGGGAGCTGGCCGACGAGCTCGCCGCGGCGGACGCGAGGGTCCGGGTTCGGCATCGGGCCGGCAAGCAGGGCCTCGGCCGAGCCTATCTCGATGGCTTTCGCGCCGCCCTCGGCGCCGGCGCCGGCATCGTCGTCCAGATGGACGCCGACTGGTCGCACGACCCGAGCGTGCTGCCCGGGCTCCTCGCGCCGATCGTCGACGATCGCGCCGACCTCGTCATCGGCAGCCGCTACACGGCCGGCGGCCGGGTCGAGGATTGGGGGCTCGGCCGACGGCTCATCTCCCGCGGCGGCTCGCTCTTCGCCCGGATCGTGCTCGGACTTCGACCGCACGATCTCACCGGCGGCTTCAAGGCCTGGCGGGCGTCGTCCCTCGGCGCGATCCCGTTCGATGGCGTCCACGCCGGGGGCTACGTCTTCCAGATCGAGATGACCCACCGCGCCAGCCGTGCCGGCGCCCGCGTCGCCGAGGTCCCGATCACCTTCCGGGATCGACGGGTCGGGCAGTCGAAGATGTCACGGCGGATCATCGTCGAGGCGCTTCTCGTCGTGATCCGGCTCCGTGCCGACGAGATCCTGGGGCGGTTCCGGGGGCGTCGACCCGCGGGACCCGAGTGACGGGCAGGGCCTCGATGCCGGCGCTCGGCGCCGAGCCGGCAGCCGGACCCGTGCCGGCCCTCGGCGCCGAGACGGCTTCCGCACCGCTGCCCGGTGTCCGCGTCGTCCTGGATGTGCGGCCGCTCCAGGACCGGGATCGGGCGCCCGCCACGAGCACCTACCTGGCCGGTCTCCTCGGCGCCTTCGACGCCCAGCCGCTGGAGGGAGAATCGTTCGCTTTCCTGCTCCAGTCCGACCTCGACGACCCGACGCTCGCCTTCGAGCACCTCGACGTCGTCGGTCGCCGTCTCCTGCCGCCGACCCGCTTCCTGCGCGCCGGGGCGTTGACCGTCGACCCGTTCCTCCTCCGCGGGGCATCCATCGGAGCCGCCTGGCGGGCCGAGCGCGGCGGGGCCGCCGGGGCCGTCTACCACGCGGCCGCCGGAGCGCCGCCCCTCTTCTCCCGGCTGCCGATCGTCGTCACTCTCCTCGATCTCGCCCCCTGGGAGCTGCCCGCCGCGTACCAGCGATCTCCGTCCGCCAGGTTCGGCCAACGACTCCGGGCCCGGCTCCTCCGAGACGCGGCAGCGGTCATCGTCGGGAGCGCCGCCGTGGCTCGCGCGGCGCACCGCCTGGTCCGGGTCCGGCGGGACCGGATCCGGGTCGTCCCGCTGGCGGCCGGGGCCGCGTTCACGCCCCGCTCGGCGGGCGCTGCCGGACCGGAGCCCGCGGCGCGTCAGGAGATCGAGCGCCTCGGCCTTCCTGACCGCTACCTCGTCTATCCGGGTCGCTACGACGCCCGCCACGACCTGTCGACGCTGCTCACCGCGCTCGCCCGCCTGGGCGCCGCCGGTCGGCCCCGCTCCTTGCCGGCCGATGTCCCCTGGCCGCCGAGGGTGCTCCTCGTCGGCGCCACGCCCTACGATCGGGCGGCCCTCGCCCGGGCCGCGACCCGGGTCGGCGTCGGCGACGCGTTGGCCTATGCCCCGGGCCTGCCACCCGAGCGGCTGGCCGATCTCGTTCGCGGGGCGCGGGCGATCCTCCTGCCGGTCCTCTCGGAGGGGGCGGGCCTGGCGGCGATCGAAGCGCTCGCCTGCGGGACGCCGGTCGTCAGCACCAACGTCGGGGCCCTGCCCGAGATCGTCGGCGCGGCCGGCATCCTCGTCGAGCCGCGCGACCCGGACCGCCTCGCGGCGGCACTCCGCTCGACCTGGGCGGACGAGCGAGTCCATCGCCGGATCGCGGGCCACGCGCAGGAACGGGCCGCGGCGACCCGCCGGACCTGGGTCGACGTCGCCACCGAGACCCGCCGGGTCTATGCCGAGGTCGGCGTCCGGGTCGAGCGCTGAGGCCCCAGGCCCGCCAAACCCGGCTCAGCCCGGCCGGCCGATGCCGAGGCGGGTGCCCTCGTTGACCTCGTAGTCGTAGGACAGGGCGATCACCTGGACGAACGTCTGGCCGGCCGTCAGTCTGATGGGCCGGCCGGTGGCGTCGAGCAGCAGGGTCGCCCCGGTGACCGAATCCTTGGACCACGTCCCGCGGATGATCCGGCCGTTCGTGGAGACGATAGCCTCGCCCTCGCCGATGTTGTCGGCGTCGAGGCGATGCTTGTCGGGGTGGCCGTCGTTGAGAGCTCCGAAGCGCATCCGGAGGATCACCACGTTGGTCGGAGCGACGACCTTCCCGTCGGCGGCATCGACCTGCGGCTCGGTCGAACCGTCGATGTAGCGCCAGTACGCGTTCGCGATCGAGTCGTAGCGGTAGCTGATCGTCTCGGTCGGGTAGTTGACCGTCAGCGACGCACCCACCGGCCGGAGCGCTGTCGCGAGGGCCGGGCCGAAGGTCCAGGCCGGCTCGATCGGTCCGTCCGTCGCGCCTACGGCCGCCGCGAGGCCGCGGAGATGCTCGCCGTCGGTGTAGACGTTGTGGGGCGCCCGGTGGTCGGGCGAGCGCCACAGGTACGTGCCGCCGTAGCGGAACTCGTCGGCGTTCCAGACGAGCTGCCCGCGGCCCTTCGAGCGGAGGGTGGCCAGCGCGTCCGGCGAGCCACCGACGTGGACGTAGACGGCGTTCCACTCGGCGGCCCAGTCGACGTAGTAGTGGCGTGCGCTCCGGACCGGCCCCACGGAACCCGGGATCGTGTCCTGGAACAGGAGCATGTAGCGCGGGATGCCGCCCTCGGCCGGCGCCTGCCACACGACAGCGGCCGAGTTGAAGCCGGCCTGGGGCCGGGCGTCGCGGTGGTCATCGATCATGACCGCGATCGGGTGGAAGGCCGCCGCCTCGGGGCTGATGGGCAGGCCGGTGAGGGGTGCCGGGACGAGGACCGGTGTCGGTCTCGGGGTCGGGCGCGGGGTACGGGTCGGGGCAGGCGTGCGTGTCGGCATGGGTGTCGGCGTCGGTTGCGGCGTTGGTGACGGATCCGGCGAGCCGCTGGCAGATGCGACGGAGTCGGGTCCGTTGGCCGCGGCAAGCAGGGCGCCGACCCCGACGCCGCCACCGACCGCGGCGAGGAGGAGCACGGCCACGACGACGCGCCGGAGCGTGCCTCGCGATCCCGGCCCGCCCGATTCGATCACCTGCACCCCTCGTTCGACGACCGCCGTCGCAGCGGGGCGCAGAATAGCCCAGCGATCCCGGATGCGCGTCAGCAGCCCAGGCTCCCGGGCTGGGCGGAGGCACGGGACGCGCTGAATCGTCGAGGGAGGCACGATGGCTGCACGCAAGGCCGCCGCCCAGCCGGACGGCACCGACCCCCAGCCCCGGAGCGACAGCCCGGCGCCCAAGCGGCCCAGGTCTCGCCGCCCCGCGGTGACCGCCGCTCCAGGCTCCGGGCCGAGCACGGCTCCTGAATCCACCCCCAGCCCCGCGGCGCCGGTCGCCGTGATGAGCGGCGAGATCCTCGACGCGCCCGCCGTCCACGAGGACGGCTCGTGGGTCGAAGCCGACGCGGTCGAGGTCCACCAGGGCGCGATCGGGCGGGCCGAGGCAACGGACATCCGCCTCACCCAGGGGGCCATCGGGCTCGCCCGCGGCGACCGGGTCTCGGTCGTCATGGGCGGCGTCGGCGCCGCGCTGGGTAGCGAGGTGAGCGTCAGCCAGGCCGGCGTCGGATCTGTCCTGGCCCAGCGGGCGACCGTCGACCAGGCCGTCGTCCGGACGCTCGTGGCCCAGGAGGTCGAGTTCCGCAAGCCGAGCGGCGTCCTCGTCCTCATCGCCCAACGGGTGAGTGGCGATGTCCGGGTCCTCCTCGACTGGCGCGCCGCGCTTGCCTTCGGGGCCGCGTTCGGGGCACTCTTCGCGCTCCTCGGGCGGGGCCGCCGGGGTCGCTGAGGGGCGCCCGATCGAGGGCCGCACAGGGGCGCTCGGCTATACTCGGAGACCGTCTCACCCGGCTCCCCTGCCGGGTCACCCCGAGCGTCGACGCGCCGCCCAGCGCGGCTCGGGAACCGCAGCAGGAGCGCCGCCAGCCGTGATCGACCCGACCGCCCGGATCCACCCCTCGGCCGACCTCGAGGCGGAGGTGGCCGTCGGTGCCGGGACGAGCATCTGGCATCGAGCACAGGTCAGGACCGGAGCCCGGATCGGTGCCGAGTGCGTCATCGGTCGCGACGTCTTCATCGACGAGGGCGTCGAGATCGGCGACCGAACCAAGATCCAGAACGGTGCCCTCGTCTACAACGGGGTGACGGTCGAGGACGGCGTGTTCATCGGCCCCGGGGCGATCCTGACGAACGACCGCTACCCGCGGGCGATCACCTCGACCGGTGATCTCGCCCGGGCCGAGGACTGGACGGTCAGCCCGATCCGACTTCGGCACGGCGCCTCGATCGGGGCCGGGGCGGTCGTCGTCGCCGGCACCGAGGTCGGCGAGTTCGCGACCGTTGGCGCCGGAGCGATCGTCACCCGCGACGTGCCCTCCCACGCGCTCGTCGTTGGCAGCCCGGCAAAGCGGATCGGCTGGATGTGCGCCTGCGGCGTTCGGCTGCTTGACGCCGACGGCGAACCAGCCGTCGCCAACCTGCCCCACTACTCGACCCACCCGGAGCTCCATTGCCCGAGCTGTGGGCGCACCTACGTCTACGTTCCCGACGCGGAAACGCTCGAGGAGCGCCCGCGACCCCAGCAGGGAGTTCCAGCATGATCCCGATCGCTCGCCCGGACCTCGGCCAGGAGGAGATCGACGCCGTCTCCGCCGTCATCCGCTCGGGGATCATCGCCCAGGGCCCTCGCGTTCGCGAGCTCGAGGCAGCCTGGGCGGACTACTGCGGGGTCCGCCACACGATCGCGGTCGGCAACGGCACGCTGGCCCTGATGGCCACGTTCGCCTGCCTCGGGATCGGGCCCGGCGACGAGGTCATCACCGTCTCGCACACCTTCGCCGCGACGGCCAATGCGATCCTCTCGACGGGCGCCACGCCGGTCTTCGTCGACATCGAGCCGGACACGTACCTCATCGATGCCAAGCTCATCGAGGCCGCCATCACGCCCCGGACCAGAGCGATCGTTCCGGTCCACCTCTTCGGCCTCGTGGCTGACATGGACATGATCGAGGCCATCGCCGACCGCCACGGCCTCGCGGTCGTCGAGGACGCCTGCCAGGCGCACGGCGCGACGTTCCGGGGCCGGCGGGCCGGGAGCTTCGGCCACGGCACGTTCAGCCTCTACGCGACGAAGAACATGACGACGGCCGAAGGCGGCTTCATCACCACCGACGACGACGCCCTCGCCGATCGCCTTCGGCTCTACCGCAACCAGGGCATGCGGGCCCGCTACGAGTTCGAGTCACTCGGGTACAACTACCGGATGACCGACCTCAACGCCGCCATCGGCCTCGTCCAGCTCTCGAAGCTGGAGCGCAACACCGCCCGCCGCGAGGCGATTGCCGCCGCCTATACGGCGGGCTTCGCGGACCTGCCCGTCCAGGCGCCGGTGGTGCCGGACGGGCGGAGGCACGTCTACCACCAGTACACGCTCGAGGTCGGCCCGGCCCGCGACGCCATCCTCGCCGCGATCCGGGAAGGCGGCGTCGGGGCGGACATCTATTACCCGATCCCGGTCCATCGCCAGGCCTACATCCAGGAGCGCGGCCTGCACGCCGACCTGCCCATCACCGACCGGGCGGCGGCCCGGACGATCGCCCTGCCGATGTACCCGGGCATGTCGGACGAGGACCGGGCCACGGTGATCGACGTCGTCAGGCGCGCCGTGGCCACCCACGCCGGGGTCGGCGCCGGCGCATGACGGCGCTCTGGCGCCCGGTCAGCGACCGCACGGACGGCGACCGCCCGGGAGGTCGCAGGGAGCTCCGCGTCGGGCTCGCCGGGCTCGGCTCGATGGGACGCAACCACCTCCGCGTGATCGCCAGCAGGCCCAACGCCCGCCTCGCCGCGATCGCCGACCCGGCGCCCGAGGCCCTCGCCGCGGCCGTCGCCCAGACCGGCGCGGCTGGATTCTCGGAGCCCCTCGCGATGATCGCCGAGGCCGAGCTCGACGCGGTCGTGATCGCCGCCCCGACGACGGCCCACCTGGCCCTCGCCCTGGCCGCGATCGGGCGGGGGATCGCGGTCCTCGTCGAGAAGCCGCTCGCGCCGACGGTCGAGGACGCACTCGAGATCGTGGCCGCGTCCCGGGCGACCGGGGTGCCCGTCCAGGTCGGCCACGTCGAGCGCTTCAATCCGGCCGTCCGTGAGCTGGGTCGGCTCCTGCACGAGGAGCACTGGCTGTCCACCGTCTATGCCATCCAGTCGCGCCGGGCGGGTCCGTTCCCGGCCCGGATCCGGGATGTCGGCGTGACCATTGACCTGGCCACCCACGACGTGGACATCTGCTCCTGGAT
>DASWGY010000110.1:0-2512 GCA_036393495.1 Candidatus Limnocylindrales bacterium | reverse complement strand
CGAAGACCCAGCGCATCGCGGTCGAGGGATCCGGGTCGGGCTGGGCCTCGGCGTAGTCGGTCGCGGCGTCGACCTCGGCCATGATCTCGGCCGCGATCTTCGCCTCGGCTTCGTCGGACATGACGCCGGCGTCGTGGAGCTGGTCCCGAAAGCGCGGCAGGGCGTCGAGCCCGCGGAGCTCGGCGAGCTCCTGTTCGGGCCGGTACTTCGTTTGCTGGTCGTCCGAGGAGTGCCCGGTGAGGCGGATGACCTTGGCCTCGATGAGGGTGGGCCCGTCGCCCCGCCGGGCGCGCTCCACCGCCTCCTTCGAGGCCTGGTAGCAGGCGAGGACGTCCGACCCGTCGACGACCACCCCCGGGATGCCGTAGCCCGACGCCCGGTCGGCGACGTTCTCGGTCGCCAGCTGGCGGGCGGCGGGGACGCTGATCGCGTAGCCGTTGTTCTCGATGACGAGGATGAACGGCAGCTTGTGGATGGCCGCGAAGTTCAGGCCCTCGTGGACGTCGCCCTGGTTTGAGCTCCCCTCGCCCATCGCCGTCATCGCGACCTGGCCGGTCTTGCGAATCTTGGCCGCCAGCGCAATCCCGACCGCGTGGAGCATCTGGGTGGCGACCGGCGACGACAGGGACAGGAGATTGTTCTCGGCGTTGCCGTAGTGGCCGGGCATCTGCCGGCCGCCGGACGACGGATCGGTCGCCTTGGCGTACTGGGCCATGAGGATGTCCTGGGCCGTCATCCCGAAGGCGAGGCACGTCGCGATCGATCGGTAGAAGGGCGCGATGAAGTCCTTCTTGCGCTCGAGCGGCCAGGCGATCCCGACCTGGGCGCCCTCGTGACCCTGGCCGCTGATGACGAACGGGATCCGGCCGGCCCGGTTCAGGATCCACATCCGCTCGTCGACCGCCCGGGCGAGGGCCACGGTCTTGTACATCGCGAGGAGATCGGCGTCGGTCAGGCCGACCGAGGTCGCCAGGTCCGACTGCGTCTTCCGGGTCACCGCCATGGCTGGACGCCCGCCTTCTCGCCGCTCAGAAGTTGATCGAGCGGCCGTCGACCGCCATCGCGGCCTCGCCGACGATCTCGGCGAGCGTCGGATGGGCGTGGGTCGCGCCACCGATCTCCCACGGCGTGGCGTCGAGGGTGACGGCCAGCGAGGCCTCCGCGACGAGGTCGGTCGCGTGCGGCCCGACGAGGTGGATGCCCAGGGTGTCGTCGGTCTCCTTGTGGCCGATGACCTTGGCGAAGCCCTCGTACTCGCCCCCGATGATCGCCTTGGCGATGGCTTGGAATGGCACCTTGCCGACCTTGTAGGGGATGCCCTGCTCCTGGCACTGCTGCTCGGTCAGCCCGACTGACGCGATCTCCGGGCGGCAGTAGGTCGCCCGCGGCTGCTGGACGTAGTCGATCGGGTGGACGTCCTTGTCACCCGCGATGACGTGCGCGGCCACGAGCCCCTCGTGGGCGGCGGTGTGGGCGAGGAGCAGCCCACCGACGATGTCGCCGATGGCGTAGACGTGCGGCTCACGGGTCCGCATTCGGCCGTCGACCTTGACGAAGCCCTTCTCGAGCTCGGCCTTCGTCGTCTCCAGGCCGACGTCCTCGACGTTGGGCGCGCGGCCCGTGGCGACGAGGAGCAGCTCGGCGGAGATCTCGGATGCCTCCTTGCCCTCCGGCCCGACGGTCAGCTTCACGCCGGTCTTGCCCGCCTTGACCGACTTCACGTCGAAGCGGGCGTTCGTCATGACGGTCATCCCGCGGCGGGTGAAGCTCCGCTCGACGAGCTGGCTGACCTCGCGGTCCTCGGCCGGGACGACGGCCGGCAGGTACTCCAGGAGGGTCACCTTGACCCCGAGGTCGTGGTACATCGAGGCAAACTCGACGCCGACCGCACCGGCGCCGACGACGATGACGTCCTTCGGGAGGCTGTCCGCGACGAGGACCTCGTCCGAGGTCACGATCTGCTTCCCGTCGGGCTCGAGGCCGGGCAGCGACTTGACTCGCGAGCCCGTGGCCAGGATGACGTCCGTGCCCTTGAGGACCCGCTCCCCACCGGCGCCGGGCGTGCCGTCCTCGCCGTGCATCTTGACCCTCACGGTCGTCGGGCCATCGAGGCGGCCGCGGCCGGCGATCCAGGTGACCTTGTTCTTGTCGACGAGGGTCTTGAGCCCGGTCCACATCCGCTTCACGACCTGGTCGCGGCGGGCGGCCATCCTCGCGTAGTCGACGACCGGGTCGCCGGCATCGATGCCGAAATCCTTCGCGTGCCGGATCCGCTCGGTGAAGGCCGCGGACTCGAGGAGCGCCTTGGTCGGGATGCAGCCTCGATGGAGGCACGTGCCGCCGATCTTGTCCTCGTCGACGAGAGCGACCTTGAGGCCCAGCTGGGCGGCCCGGAAGGCGGCCGAGTAGCCGCCCGTGCCGGCGCCGAGGACGACGAGATCGAAGTCGTTGGACGAGCCGACGGCCATGGTCAGGCGGTCTCCGGACGAGTTGGGCGGTACGGGAGGAGCCC
>DASWGY010000109.1:0-4073 GCA_036393495.1 Candidatus Limnocylindrales bacterium | reverse complement strand
CCAGGCGCTGAGCGGCTCACCCCGGCTGGCGTTCCCGCAGCTTCTCGACGCGCGTCCGCCGCGCCGGGCCACGGAGGCGGAGGCGCGACGCCAGTCGCACGCCAGCACGCGGACCCTCCGCCACGTCGTCGCGGGCACGCGGGACCCACGGGGACGCGGTACCCCCGGGCACGCGGGACCCCTCGGCCGCGTGGGGCCCACGGGGACGCGGGACCCCCGGGCGCGCGGGACCCCCGGGCACGCGGGACCCCCGGGCGCGTGACTCCATGTCAGCAACTCGAACGCAGCGGGCCGCTGACGGCGCTCCTCACGGCGTTCTCGTGTCTGACGGTCACGCAGGAGGCAGTTGCGCAGCTCCGATCGCGGCCTGGGACTCGAACTGCTGAGCGCGGGTCACGGGAGGCGCGTCGGACATGGCGCGCAATGTCGCGAAGGCGGTGATGGCCCGAGGTACCGGTGATGGCCCGAGGTACCAACGACGCGGAGATGCCTCGGGACGCGACGCGGGGTCACGGGGGGAAGCTGGCCTGCGGAGACACCGCGCACCAGAATCAAGAAACGCAACCGACCAAAGACTTGACAATGTCATTGTCAGGTTTCTAGGATCTGGCATGTCCGGTCCAGCGTGGCCCGGGCGCCCGCCCTGAACGATGGCTGCGGGCAGGAACACGATGACACCACAGGAGGTGTGCGAGATGACGATCGTGCGCCGACCATCGCCGCTCGGTGAGTTCATGACCCTGCGCCAGGCGATGGATCGCTTCTTCGATGACGACGCCTTCCGGCCGTTCCGCTGGTCCGGCTACGAGAGCCCGAGCCTGCCCCTCGACGTCACGACGACGCCGGATGAGCTGGTGGTCGAGGCCTCGCTGCCGGGCATCAAGCCGGAGGACGTCGAGATCACGGTCGAGAACGGCACGCTGACCATCACCGGCAAGACGACCGAGGAGCAGAGCTCGGAGGAAGGCAGCTACCTCGTCCAGGAGATCCGGCGCGGCTCATTCAGCCGGTCGGTGACCCTGCCCAACGGCCTCGAGCCGGACAAGGCAACTGCGACCTTCGAGCACGGAATGCTCAAGCTCCGGATCCCCAAGGCCGAGCAGGTCAAGCCGCGCCAGATCCGGATCTCGCCGATCACGGATGCCAGCGCAACCCGAACGGCCGAGGTCACGGCCGGAACCGCGAAGTCCTGACCGGGGAGCGTCCGGACCGATGCGCGTGACCTTCCGCCGGCCCGATCCTCGCGATCCGGGGCGACCCGTCTACGTCATCAGCGTGGCGGCGAGCATCGTGAGCGTCCATCCCCGGACGCTCCGGATCTACGAGGACGCCGGCCTGGTCTGCCCGGCCCGGACGCCAACCAACATCCGCCTCTACTCCGAGAACGACATCCGACGGGTCATGTGGATCCGCCACCTCACCCAGAACCTCGGCGTCAACCTGGCCGGGGTCCGAATCCTGTTCGAGCTCGAGGAGCGTCTCGGGACGCGCATCCTCGAGCGACTCTATGACGAGGGGACGAGGGAGGCGGAGCGCGCCTCGGCCGAGTCGGCCGAATCCTCGCCCGAGCCCACGGCCTCGAGCGCCTGAGTCAGATCCCGATCCCCCGACAATCACCGCACACAACCGAGACAGGAGAACCCGATGGCCAAGCGACCGTCCAACCCGGACGCCGAGCGGACCGATTCGAAGATCAGGGAGCTGCCGCTCGTCGCCCTCCGAGAGACGGTCATCTTTCCGGAGATGATCGTGCCCCTCCAGGTCGGCCGCGAGAAGAGCGTCGCCGCCCTCAACGCCGCCGTTGATGCCGGGAGCGCGATCGCCCTCGTCACCCAGCGCGTCGCCGACCAGGAGGACATCACCAGCCCGTCCGAGCTGTACGAGGTCGGGACGCTGGCCAAGATCGCCCAGGTCGTCCAGCTCCAGGACGGGACGGTCCGTGCGATCGTCCAGGGCCAGACCCGGATCCGGGTCCACGACTTCTCCCAGGCGAGCCCGTTCCTGCGCGCACGCATCGAGGAGCTCGTCGAGACCACGCCGCCGGACGTCGAGCTCCAGGCGCTCATGCGCTCGGTCCAGGCCCAGGTCGAGCAGTACGTCCAGGCCGGCGCGCCGGTCCCGCCCGAGGCCGCGGTCGCGGCCAAGAACATCACCGAGCCGGGCCTCCTCGCCGACATGACCGCCTACAGCCCGGACATGACCACCGAGCAGCGCCAGGAGCTCCTCGAGACGGTCGATATCACCGAGCGACTGAAGCTCGTGTCGACCTTCCTCGCCCGCCAGATCGAGATCCTCGAGCTCAAGGGCAAGATCCAGTCCGAGGTCAAGTCCGAGATGGACAAGACCCAGCGGGAGTACATCCTTCGCGAGCAGCTGAAGGCCATCCAGCGCGAGCTCGGCGAGGACGACCCGCAGCAGGCCGAGGTCAACGAGCTCCGCGACAAGGTCGAGCAGTCCGGGATGCCGGACGAGGTCAAGGCCCGGGCGATCAAGGAAATCGACCGGATGAGCCGGATTCCGTCGGCCTCGCCCGAGGTCGGCGTCATCCGGACCTACGTGGACTGGCTCGTCAGCCTGCCCTGGAACGTCACGACCGAGGATCGCTACGACATCAAGGAGGCCGCCAAGATCCTCGACGAGGACCACTACGGCCTCGAGAAGATCAAGGAGCGGATCCTCGAGTACCTCGCCGTCCGCTCGCTGGCCGATACCATCCGCAGCCCGATCCTGGCCCTCATCGGCCCGCCCGGCGTCGGCAAGACTTCGCTCGGCAAGAGCGTCGCCCGGGCCATGGGCCGCAAGTTCGTCCGGATGAGCCTCGGCGGCATCCATGACGAGGCCGAGATCCGCGGGCATCGCCGGACGTACATCGGCGCCCTCCCCGGCCGGATCATCCAGAACATCAAGACGGCGGGCACGAGCAACCCGGTCTTCATGCTCGACGAGGTCGACAAGATCGGGATGGACTTCCGGGGCGACCCGAGCTCGGCCCTCCTCGAGGTCCTCGACCCGGAGCAGAACAACACCTTCCAGGACAACTACCTGGAGGTGCCGTTCGACCTCAGCAAGGTCCTGTTCATCGCCACCGGCAACCTCATGGACCCGATCCCGGCCGCGCTCCGCGACCGGATGGAGATCATCCAGCTGCCGGGCTACACCCAGCAGGAGAAGATCGAGATCGGGAAGCGGTTCCTCGTTCCCAAGCAGATGACGAATCACGGCCTGAAGGCGGGCCACATCGACATCACCGACGAGGCCATGACCGAGCTCGTCCAGGCCTACACCAAGGAGGCCGGCGTCCGGAACCTCGAGCGCGAGATCGCCAACGTCATGCGCAAGGTCGCCCGGAGCGTCGCCGAGGGCCGCAAGCGGAAGACCGTCGTCGACCGCAAGAAGCTGGTCGAATTCCTCGGCCCGCCGCGCTGGGAGTACGGCGAGCTGGAGCCCGAGGACCAGATCGGCTCGGCGACCGGGCTCGTCGTGACCGAGGTCGGTGGCGACATCATCGCCATCGAGGTCACCCGGATGGAGGGCAAGGAGGACTTCATCCTCACCGGCCAGCTGGGCGAGGTCATGCGCGAGTCGGCCCGGGCCGGGCTGTCCTGGATCCGGACCCACGCCAACCAGCTCGGCATCCCCCGCGAGACCTTCGAGAAGCAGACCCTCCACATCCACGTTCCGGCCGGCGCCATCCCCAAGGACGGCCCGTCGGCCGGGATCACGATGGCCACGGCGATGATCTCGGCCTTCACCGGCATCCCGGTTCGCAAGGACGTCGCCATGACGGGCGAGATCACCCTCCGCGGTCGGGTCCTGCCGATCGGCGGGCTCAAGAGCAAGATCCTCGCCGCCCACCTGTCGGGGGCGCGGATGGTCATCCTGCCCAGGAAGAACGAGAAGGACCTCCGGGATATCCCCGAGGAGATCCGCAAGTCGATGAAGCTCGTCCTCGTCGACTCGATGGACCAGGTCCTGGACGCCGCGCTCCGGCGCCGCCCGAAGGCGATCACGATCCCAGGGCCTGAGCGGGGTCCGGTGGAGCGGCCGCAGCCGCATCGCCGACCGGAATTCCC
>DASWGY010000108.1:0-6868 GCA_036393495.1 Candidatus Limnocylindrales bacterium | reverse complement strand
GTGGCCTCGACGAGCGCCTGACCGCGGACGGTCCGCCTCGTCACGGTCGAAGAGCCGGCGAGGCGGTCGCCGCTATCCTGAGCCCGTGGACGCCCTCGCCGAGACCCCGCTCGCCGCCCTGGACCGGGCCGGGTACCGGGTCACCGGCCCTCGCCGCGCCGTTGCCGAGCTCATCGCCGCCTGGTCGGGCCACTTCACGGCGGCGGATCTCGTCGATGCTGCCGCCGCCGGCCGCCTCGACATGAGCCGGGCGACGATCTTCCGGACGCTCGAGGTCCTCGAGGCCGTCGGGGCGATCGAACGGCTCGACCTGCCCACCGGCGACCACGCCTACATCACCTGCGAACCGGCCGCCCACCACCATCACGTCGTCTGCGAGCGCTGCGGGCGGGCGAACGACGTCGACGACGCCGGCCTCGTCGCGGTGGTCGAGCGGATCGGACGCGAGACCGGCTACCGAATCGGGGCCCACCGCCTCGAGCTCTTCGGGCTCTGCCCGACCTGCCAGGCAGACGTGGCCGCGTCGAGGGACTGAACGGGGCCCCGAATCCCGGCGCGCGCGGCGCCGGACGCGGTCAAGAGGACCGGGGCCCCGGCCGGCTCAGGTGGCGGGGCTTGGCGTTGGCTCGGGCGCCGGGGTCGGATCGGGCACCGGCGGCGGTGCGGGCTCCGCGGCCTTCCCGATCATGAGGATGCCCGTGATCCGGGCGTAGTGTGAGTAGTACGTCTCCTGGTGGATCACGGCGCCGGCGGCATCCTTGACGATCCTGGTCACCCAGACGTCCTTGCCGTCGACCGGGTACTCGATACGCTCCCGCACGCCGGGCGCGAGGGAGGTCGTGTATTGCGTCGAATCCGAGGCCGGCTTGACGTTCTTGACGATCGGCTTGGTGAAGGTGACGGTCCGGCCGCTCGGGACCGACCACAGCTCGAACTTGACATAGCCCCTGGAGCCGACGTTCCAGCCGATCCCCCGGATGAGGATCGGATTGTCCGTGTCGTTCCGGAAGGACATCGTCTGGACTGAGCCCGAGCTGCTCTGGAAGACGGTCGCATCGAGGCCGAGCGGGTAGCGATCGATGTAGTAGTAGTGGTTGCGCCGCGCGCCCATCTCCAGGCCGGCCTTGGCGGCGGCATTGAAGAGAGTCGTCGAGCAGGAGCAGATGCCCCCGGCAAGCGCACCCTGGGGTTCGGTCTTGCCGTTGATGATCGCGCCACCATCCTTGTAGCCGTGCTCCCGAGTGACCGGGCCGATCGCCTTCCAGAAGTCGAACCACTCGCCCGGCAGGACGACGTAGCCATCGATGTCCCGGGCCGGGATCCAGATGTTCGCCCCGTTGCCGTTCTTGATCCCGATCGGGAAGTAGGTCGTGTGCTCGGAGACCTTCCGCATCAGCGGCGCCGTCTCGAGCGCCTCGGCGGTCGTGAGGTCCGGCTCGACGATCGTCGTGCTCACCGGGATCTGGCCGACGGTCAGCCCGAGGGCTCGCTGCTGGACGATCTCGGCGAGCGTCTCCATCGTGCCCGCGATGTCGAGGGCGCGACCGGCCTTCGCCTCGGTGACCCCGACGATCGCGTTGCCGTTGCCCAGGAGGAAGGAGGCATCGACGGGCGCCCGGGCGACGTCGGCGGCGATCTCGGTCAGGCCGGCCTCGAGCCCGTCCCGGGCGAGGATCGGGCTGAAGCCGCCATCCTCGGTCGGTGCGAACGTGATCCAGCCTCGGATCGAGGCGCCCGGGAGGATCCAGCTGTCGGTGCCGTCGACGAGCTTGACGTCGTTGGCGATCGAGACGGCGGCATCCCGCGCGGCGTTGGCCTCGGCGGTGGTCACGGCCGGCTCGACGACTTCGAGCGAAACGGCGAGCCTGGTGCTCGCCGCGGCGCCAGGATCGATGAGCAGGTCGGCGGCGGCGGCGACCACGGCGTCGACATCAGTCGAGCGGCCCAGGACGCCGGCCTCGACCTCGAAGGCCTCGCCGACGAGCGTGACGGTCGCATCGACCGGATCGCGGTCTGCCGCCGCGGCCAGAGCCTCGACCTCGCGCCGGAGGGCGGCCGTCTCGAAGGTCACCTCCGGCGCCACCTGGACGCCCCTGACCATGTTCCGGATGTTCGAGGCGATTCGCTCCAGAGTCGCGCCGCTCCGACCGACGGTCATCGCCCGGTCGACGATCGCATCGACGTCGAGCCGGCGCCCGATCGCGGCGTAGGTCACGGTCCGGGTCGATCCTCCGGCGGCGAGCACGAGCTCGCCCGTCTCGAGGGCGGCAAACGCGTCGTTGAGTCGGGCTCGCGCGTCAGCCGGAGTCAGGCCGGAGAGGTCGACGCCGCCGACGTGGACGCCTGGCAGGATCCGCCCGTTGTTCGAGGACTCGAACGCAGCCAGGGCTCCGGCCGAGATCGCAAGGACGCCGAGGACCCCGAAGGTGAAGGCGGTGACGAACCGGCGGACTCCGCGCCGGGTGGGGAGGAGCCGCGGCTTGACAGCCGGAACGTCCACCGATGCCGGCGCCTCGGGCTCGGACTCGACGGCCGGCTCGGCCGGCTGATCTGCCGGCAGGTCGGCGGCGGGCTGGTCGGTCAGGTGGTCCATCGAGGGGTCATCCTAGCAGTGGCTCGGGCGCGCCCATCCCCCGGGGCGGCGTCGGGCGACGGGATGACGCCCGCCACGGCGACATCGTGACGGGTTTCCCTCGATTCGGCACCTGGCCCGATCGTCCGGGGCCCACCGTCGGGCTGGTCGTCGCGATTGCCGTCAGGATGGCCGAGGCAGGACCACGATCCGCCGGTTCGGCTCCTCGCCGATCGACTGGGTCGCGACGTCGGGGTGATTTCGCAGGGCGAGGTGGACCCAGCGGCGCTCGAGGGCCGGCATCGGCTCCAGCTGGAGCATCTTCCCGGATTCGACGACCCGCCTCGCGGCCCGCTCGGCGATCTCGCGCAGCTGGCGCTCGCGACGGCCGCGGTAATCCTCGACGTCAACCAGGACTCTCGTCCAGCCCCCCATCTCCTTGGAGAGCATCAGGTTGACGAGATGCTGGAGCGCCGAGAGGCGCTCACCCTTTCGGCCGATGAGGGCGCCCAGGGCCTCGCGCTCGTCACCCTCGCCGGTCACGTTGAGGCGGCTCGTCTCGGCGGCCTCGAGGGCGACGGTGACGTCGAAGCCCATGAGGTCGAGGAGCTTCTCGAGGATGACCTTGCCCGCGGCGAGGGCCTCGGGCGACGCTTCTGCGGCTTCGAGCTCGGCTCGCTCGGCTGCGACGGAGCCTCGGGCGGCAGCCAGCTCCGCGGCCTCGCGGTCCGTGAGGTCGCCGCCGCGGGCGGCCGCATCGCCACGCGGGCCGTCCGACCTGGGCCCACGATCACGGCGAGGACCGTCGTCCCGACGAGGGCCGCGGTCACGGCCGGAGAACCCGGTCCGCTCGCCGCGCCCCTCGCGCGGCCGATCCTCACGAGCCTCGCGCGGCTGATCGTCGCGAGCCTCGCGCGGCCGATCTTCACGAGCCTCACTCGGCCGATCTTCACGAGCCTCACTCGGCCGATCGTCGCGGCGGGGCCCGCGGTCGCGATCCCGATCCCGATCGTCGCGCCGGGGGCCGCGGTCCCGATCCCGATCGCCATACCGAGGGCGGTCGGGCCGATCCTCGCGGGG
The DNA here is from genome assembly GCA_036393495.1 of Candidatus Limnocylindrales bacterium. Classification (GTDB taxonomy): domain Bacteria; phylum Chloroflexota; class Limnocylindria; order Limnocylindrales; family CSP1-4; genus UBA5189. Next base: position 3,216 of record DASWGY010000108.1, on the reverse strand, counting down.
TGGCGGCGGCGGGAGCGGGCGGGCGGCGGCAGCCTCTCGCTTGGGGGCGGCGCCGCCGAGCTCGGATCGGGGTGCGGCGAGAATCCGGGCAGGCTCGGCGCCCATGCCCAGAACCCCGCGGCTGCCCGGGGTCAGGATCTCGAAGTCGAGGTCGTCAAGGCCGGCGCCGAAGGCCTCGCGGGCAAGCCGGAGAGCCTCCTCGACGGACTTGCCGGTGAATTCACGGTAGGCGCTCATGTCAGTGACCACTCATCTCTAGCGTCGTCTCCCTCGTCGCCCCTGGCGGCCCCGTTGACGGATCGTGGCCTGCGCAGACGCCGATCGGTCCAGGGCCGACCGATCGGGCTTGGGTCGCGCGGGCGCTCCTGCCGCGCGAGGGGTGGATGGCGGTGCCGTGGGCGCGGCGACCGGGAAGCGCGGTTGATGGTCCACGGCAAAGCGTGGTGTCCAGCCGAAGATCGGGAACATCCCGCCCCAGCCCAGGATCAGGTATTGCTGCACGATCGAGAAGATCGTGGATCCGATCCAGTAGAGAAACAGCCCGGCCGGCAGGATGCTGCCGTAGACGAGCGAGATGAAGGGCAGGAAGATCGCCATCTGGCGCTGCATCTTGACGTTCTGGTCATCGGCGCTCGTGGCGGTCGCGGCCGGGAGGGTCATCCGCGAGGCGACGAGCTGGACGAGCGACGAGATGATCGCCAGGAGGCTGAGGCCCGAGAAGAGCGCCCCGGGGCTGCCGAGGAAGACCTCGGGGACGCCCCAGTTGACGCCGAAGGCGTTGGGGTTGAGGCACGGGTTGAGAACCGTGTTGTTGGGCCCGAAGATCGGCGCCGCATCACACCCCAGTTCGACGATCGTGAACCCGAAGACCTCCATCATGTGCTGGACGTTGAAGTTCTGGAGGCCCTGGCTGAAGACCGAGTAGAGCGGGATGAGGAGGAACATCTGGAGGACGATCGGCAGGCAGCCGAGGGGCGAGACGCCGCGCTCCTTGTAGAGCTGGGCGGTCGCCTGCTGGACCTTCATCCGGTCGCCCTTGTAGCGCCGCTGGAGCTCCTTCAGCTCCGGCCCGATCTGCTGCATCCGCCGCGTCGAGACGAGCTGACGGCGGAAGACCGGGATCAGCAGGACCTTGATGATGATCGTCAGGCCGATGATCGCGATGGCGATGTTGCCGGTCAGGCGATCGAGCACCACGAGGGTGATGAAGAACGCCTGGAAGATGGGGGTGAACAGCCACGACAGGAAGCTGAACGGATCCGGGTTGAGAGGCGCCGGGGCCAGGGGGATTCCCGCCGGTGGCGTCGGCGTCGGCGCTGCGGTGACCCCCGGCGGGAGCGAGCCGTCAACCGGGCCGCAGGCCGCGGCGACGAGGCCGACGATGAGGATGAGGAGGAGCAGGCCAGGGCGGGCCGTCCAGGATCGGGGGGTCACGCGGGTGGGACCTCGCTCATCGGACGGGATCGAACCCGCCGGGGTGGCCGGGGTGGCAGCGGGCGATGCGGCGGGCGCCCATCCACGAGCCGCGCAGCAGCCCGTAGCGCTCGATCGCCTGCTCCGTGTAGCGGGAGCAGGTGGGCTCGTAGCGGCAGGACGTCGGCAGCCACGCGAACGCGAATCGGTACAGGTGGATCAACCCGATCCCGATTCGCCTCAAGCCTCATGTCCTCCCAGCACTCCGGCTCGACCGAGCAGCCGTCCGAGTGCCTTCACCACGGTCGCGTGATCCGCGGCGATGATCGCCGGTCGGGCGATGATGAGGACGTCCCAGCCGGGCTGGAACGAGGGCGCCATCACCCGTAACACCCCTCGGAGCCGTCGCCGGACCCGGTTCCTCACGACCGCCGAGCCGAGGGCTCGTCCTGTCGCAAGACCGAATCGTGTCGTCTCGAGGTCCGTCCGCCTGACTCGTGCGGCGAGGAGCGGGTGGGAGCGCATCGCTCCGTGCTCCTGCAGGGCCGCGAAGTCCGTCGGACGCGAGAGCATCACCAGCCGCGGACGATGGGGGCCGCGACCGTCCGTCAGACCGTCAGGCGCTTCCGACCGCGAGCCCGGCGAGCGGCCAGGATGCGTCGGCCGCCGGTGGACTTCATCCGGGCGCGGAAGCCGTGCTCCTTGGCGCGATGTCGCTTCTTGGGCTGGTAGGTCTGCTTCATCGGGGCTGTGCGGGATCCTCTCCATCAGGCCTCGGGGCTGCGCCGGTCTTGACCCCTAGAGGCACGCAAACGCGCCGAGCGCCCAACGGCGCGTGGCGCGTTCGTCGTCCGGGGGATGATAGGCCGGGCTCGGAAGGGGTGTCAAACGTATTCGCGGGCGCGCGCGAGCCTGGCGGCGCGATCCGGTGACGCTGTTGCGGGACGGGGTCCGGCGCCACGTGGGGGCCACCGCAGCGTCCCGCGGCAATACTCCCTGGGGGTATCGCGAAATCGCCTTGCGAGGCTCCCGGTGCGGTGCTATCTTTCGGGACCCCCGGCACGTCGGACGACCCCAACGACGACCGGCCGAGGGACAGGGACCGGTCGATCGACGGGTCCCGAGGCACCGCCCGAACCAGTCCCGGCGTCCCGGCGACAGACCACGCAAGCCCGGTCCGGCCGCCATCCATCGCAGCCCACCGCAGAAGAGCCGTCATCGTCGAATGGATGCGAAGCAGGTCTGGCGCGCCGCCCTCGGGGAGCTCCAGGTTTCCCTGTCGCCGGCGAACTTCGAGACCTGGCTGCGCGACACCCTGCTCGTCGACGTCGAGGAGAACCGGTTCCGGATCGCGGTCCCGAACGGCTTCGCCAAGGACTGGCTGGAGAGTCGCTACCGCTCGCTGATCTCGCAGACGCTGGCCCGGATCGTGGGCTACAGCGTTCAGGTCGAGTTCGTGGTCGGGACGGCACCGGAGTCGGCCGAGCCGAGCGAGGCGGACGGCGCACCGCCCCCGAGCGCCCCCGAGCGACCCCTCGCGACCCCGAGCTCGCAGCACGTCCGGGTCGAGGCGACCCGCGTCGGTGGCGAAGGCGGGACGACGAACATCAACGCCCGCTACACCTTCGCCAACTTCATCGTCGGGTCGGCCAACCGGCTCGCCCACGCCGCCAGCCTGTCGGTCGCCGAGCGGCCCGGCCACGCCTACAACCCCCTCTTCCTCTACGGCGGCGTCGGCCTCGGGAAGACCCACCTCATGCACGCGATCGGGAACCAGGTCGCCGCGAAGTTCCCGCGGAAGCG
>DASWGY010000107.1:0-4363 GCA_036393495.1 Candidatus Limnocylindrales bacterium | reverse complement strand
CGACTTGGCGGTGTCATCGCCGGGTCGCCGATCCCGCGGCGCCGCACCGGCGGGCGCGTCGACGTCGCGAGGGCGCGGCGACGGCCGGTCGTCGGTCACGCCGGAGAGTGTCGCACAGGCTCGTCCCGAGCCGGAGCCCGTTCGCCGTTCGGGCGCCGACCCGCTCCTCACCGAACGGGATCCGGGATCTGCACTACCGGCAGCGGCCGGTCCGGCAGGAGGCCGGGGATGGCCATGGCATCGGTCGCGATTCGTCGGAACAGCTCGAATGACATCACGGGCATCTCGAGCTGGCCGACCCGGCGCACGTTCGGCGTGCCCTCGTTGATCCGGACGGCGATCACGAGGTCGGGGTGCCCCGGCTCGCGGCCGATGTAGCCGACGAACGAGAAGTTGAAGACGCCGGTCTTCCAGTTCCCGATCTCGGTGTCCCAGATCTGGGCCGTGCCGGTCTTGCCCCCGACGTAGTAGCCCGGGACGAGGGTCCGGTCGCGATAGACCGGGACGGTGGCCACCACGTGATGCATCAGCCCGATGAGGGCCGGGCTGAGGCTGGCGTCGATGACCTGGCCCGGAGTGGAGACCGCACCGGCGGCGCCATCGACGGCGCGGACGACGTGCGGGTCGACGAGCGCCCCGCCGTTGACCATCGCCGCGAACGCGACGGCCAGCTGGATCGGGGTGACGGCGACCCCCTGGCCGAAGGCGCCGTTGGCGAGATCGATCTCGCGCCAGGCGGTCTTCGCCGGATCCCGGACCAGTCCGGCCACCTCGCCGGCGACGTCGATACCGGTCCGGCTGCCGAAGCCGAGCCGGAGCCACACCTCGTGGAGCGCTGCCGAGGACGCATCGAGCGACCCGGCCAGATCGAGGGCGACCTTGGCCGCGACGACATTGCGCGACCAGGCGATCGCGTCCTCGAACGACAGGATGCCCATGGCCTTGCGGTCGGCGTCGTCGATCTTCGTCCGGCCGCCGTCGAGCCACAGGGACCCGGTGTCGTCGATCTCGGTCGACATCTCGACCGTGCCGGTCTCGAGGCCGGCGATGGCGGTCAGCATCTTGAATACCGAGCCCGGCTCGTAGACCTCGGATACGACCGGGTCGACGAAGCGCCCGGGATCCACGGTGGCGACCGTCGCGTAGGCGTTGGCGTCGTACGAGGGGTAGGTTGCCTCGGCCAGGACCTCGCCGGTCCAGGGATCGAGGACGACGGCCGAGACGCTCGTGGCGCGATCGGCGACCCAGGCCGACATGACCTCCTGCTCGACGGCCAGCTGGAGGCCGGCATCGATCGTCAGGCTCAGGTCCAGGCCCGGCGTCCCGGCGTCGATCGTGTGCTGGGTCTCGATCACCGGCTTGCCGTTCGAGTCGCGGTCCGACTCGACGATCGCCGGCGTTCCGGCGAGCGCCTCCTGGTAGAACTGCTCGACGCCGTACTGGCCGTCGCCCTCGCGGTTGACGAAGCCCAGGAGATGGGCCGCGAGCGACGTCTGGGGCCCCCCGCCGGCCTGGGGATAGGCGCGGACCGATTCGCTCTCGAACGAGACGCCGGTCAGGCCCGCCCTGGAGATCCGCGCCCGGATCGCATCCGAGGTATCCCCGGGCAGGTCGCGCAGGACGATGACATAGGCGCGCTCGGAGGCGAGGCGTTCCCGGACCGCCGCCAGGGCCGCCTCGTCGAGGCCCAGGACCTCGGCGAGGATGGTGACGAGGGCCTCCCGCTCGTCGGGATCCAGGCGCTTCGCGTCGGCGACGAGCCGGTCCCGGGTGACGGTCTCGGCGAGGATGATGGTGCCGCTTCGGTCGTAGATCGTGCCGCGCTGGGCCGGTACCTCGGTTCGAAGGTAGATCTGGCGATGGGCGGCGTCCGCGAGATCGGCCTGCCGGGCGATCTGCCACCAGCCGAGGCGGCCGACGAGGGCCGCCGCGGCCAGCACGAAGCCGAGGAGCAGGAACAACAGCCGACCACGCGAATCCGTCCGGCCCAGCATGACGATCGCGCCTCGCCGTCAGCGCGCCGGGACGATCAGGGGCGCGTCGAGCTGGCCGAGCCCGCTGTCGAGGCCCAGCTTCCGGATGGCCGGCTCGGCACCGAGCCGGTTCAGGTCCGAGCGGAGGTCCTGGCGGCGAGCGTCAAGGCGCTCGTACTCGGACGAGAGGCGGACGATGTCGTAGCTCGTCGCGGCGACGCGGACGCTCTGCGACAGCGACAGGAACGCCAGCGTGAAGGCGACGAGGATGGTGGCCAGCATGGCCCCGACCCGGGTCGGCCGACCGGCCCGCACGAGCACCCCCGTCGCCCGGGCCTCGCGCCGACCGAAGAGCGGTGGGCCCTCAAAGCCGAGCGCCGGTCGGGGCAGCTCGAATCCGCGCCGTCGGGCGCCCTGGTAGGCGGCCATCAGTCGACGAAGCCGTACCGCAGGCGGGGCGACCGCGGATCATGGAACGAGAGCGGATCGGCTTGCGCGTCGACCGACTCGGCCCAGTTCATCTCCGGGCGCCCGCGCTCGGCGCGGCGCTCGTGACGCTCATGGAGCTCGTGCTGACGCCGCCCGTAGGTGCGACGACGGCTGGCCTGGTGGCGCTTGCTCATGCGGGACCTCTCCTCCCTGCGCTCTCGTCCGGCGGCTCCTCCCCGCCGGTCCGTCAACCGATGGCTACGCGGCGAGTCGTTCCGCAGCCCGGAGCCGCGCGCTCCGTGCCCGGGGATTGGCATGGATCTCGGCCTCGCCTGGGACGAGGCCCTTGCCGATGACGAGTCGAAGGCGCGGCGCGCGGCCGCAGACGCAGACGGGGACCTCCGGCGGGCAGGTGCAGCCCCTGCGCTCCGCCTGGAAAAAGCGCTTGACGATCCGGTCCTCGAGCGAGTGGTAGCTGAGGACGACGAGGCGGCCGCCCGGCCGGAGCAGGTCGACGGCGGCGGCCAGCCCGGCTTCCAGGGCGTCGAGCTCCTCGTTGACCGCGATCCGGAGGGCCTGGAAGACGCGCGTCGCGGGATGGACACGTCGGCGACCCGGCGCCCGGGCCGGCGCGACCCGCTCGACGAGGGCGGCCAGCTCCTCGGCGGTCCTCAGCGGCGCGGTTCGGCGGGCCTCGGTGATGGCCCGGGCGATCCGACCGGCGAATGGCTCCTCGCCGTAGCGCCGGAAGAGTGCCGTCAGCTCGGCGGTGTCGAGCGAGGCGATGAGCTCCGCGGCCGGCACGCCGCGGCCGGCATCGAAGCGCATGTCGAGCGGGCCGCCCGCGCGGATCCCGAAGCCGCGCTCGGTGTCCGCCAGCTGGAAGCTGGACAGGCCGAGATCGAAGAGGCAGCCGTCGACGCGCCCGAAGCCCTCGGCAGGACCGACCTCGGCGAGCTCACGGAAGTTGGCCCGGCGAAGTCGGAGCCGATCGCCGAAGCGCGGGCCCAATCGGTCCCGGACTCTGGCGATGGCCGCCCCATCGGCATCGAGACCGAGGAGGCGGCCATCAGGGTCGGACGCTTCGAGGATTCGTTCGGCGTGGCCGCCACCGCCCAGGGTGGCATCGATCTGGAGGCTGCCGGGCGCGGGGGCCAGCATCGCCAAGACCTCGGTCGCCAGGACGGGGACGTGGTTCGCGAAGGCGGCCGGATCGGACATCGCCATCAGATCCCCAGCTCGCGGATCGCGTCCGCGAAGGCGGCGGCGTCCTGCAGCGGGCGGCGATAGGCCAGCCAGCGATCCGGAGCCCAGATCTCCCCGTGGTCCCGGACCCCGACCACGACGGCCTCGGAGACGAGGCCCGCCTCCTCCCGCAGGAACGAGGGAACGAGTACGCGGCCCTGCCGGTCGAGCTCGGCCTCCTGGGCGCCGCCGAAGATCTCACGCTGGAAGAGGCGCCCGGCGGGATCGGTGATGGGGATTGCGGCGACCCGTTCGGCCAGCGCATCCCAGCCGGCCCGGGTGTGGATCGCCAGGCAGCCGTCGATCCAGCGGGACACCACGGCCCCGCCGTCGAGCTGAGCGCGGAAGCGAGACGGGACGGCCAGCCGCCCCTTGTCGTCCACCGTGTGCCGGTACTCGCCGGTGAACACCGTTCGGGTAACCCCTGGGTCCGAGGTTTCGACGGGCCCGCCGCGGCGGCGGCGGGCCCGTCACTGGAGTCGCGGAGGTTCCGGTGTGCCCGTCCGGTTCGTCCGCTGATGGCGCCGGGTCGGAGTGGTTCCCCACTTCTCCCCACTTTGCGCCACTTGCGGCATCATAGCGCCCCGCGCGCGGACGTCAACGGGGAATTTCAGAACGATTTCGAGGAGGCCCGGACCGCGGGCTGTGCCAAGGGAGGGCGCGATCTGCTGCGGTCCTGCCGACTGGTCCGCTTCCCCTGACGAGGGTTCTACCTA
>DASWGY010000106.1:0-14407 GCA_036393495.1 Candidatus Limnocylindrales bacterium | reverse complement strand
ATCGACGAGGCCGTGGATCCTGAGCTGCCACGTGTCGCGATCGACGTTCGGGATCAGGAGCGCCGTGTCGATCCGGTAGAAGTCGTCGTTCGGGACGACGATCGGGGTCAGCCTCTCGAGCTCGAGGTCCGCGCCATCCGGGAGCTCGGCACCGATCTGCGGGCCGGGCACTTCGCCGGACACCGGCAGCCGCTGACGATCGAGAAGGACCCGACCCAAGGCCCCCACCGCGATCGAGGCGATGGCCAGGCCGCCTCCGCGGATCAGGAGCATCCGTCGCGACCAGTCCGGCGTGCCGTCGCGGAGGCCGGGCCCGGCCGCGGCGGTCCCCGCTCCTTCGGGCCGCCGCACCAGGCCCAGGAGGCGATCCAGGGCGGTCGATCCCACGACGTACTCGGCGAATCCCCCGACGACCGCCAACGCGGCCTGCGTCGCCGGATCACGGAGTGACGCCGCGGCGCCCAGGATCACGAACCCGCCGATTGCCGCCGTGGCGATGGCCGGTCGCGACCGGCCGAGGATCCCGATCCCGGCGCCGATGCCCAGGGCGACCACGAGGACGAGGACCTCGAGGGCCAGCTTGTCGGCCGTCCCGAAGATCGAGACGACGAGCTCCTTCGCCCCGGGCGGCTGGAGGTCGATGACGACGCGACCGACGGCCAGGATCGGCGACGGAATGCCGGGAACGAGCCCGGCCAGGAGCTCGCCGGTCGCGATGGCGCTGGCGGTCGCGGCGACGCCGGCCAGGGCGGCGCCGGCGCGCGGGCCACGGACGGCTCGCCGGACACGTCCGGCGGGCGGGGGCGGGCTGGCGGCTTCGGTCATAAGCCCACCGTACGAACCGGCGATGACGCGATCGTGACGACGATCGTGACGATCTGCCGGGGCCGCCCCGACGCTCGGGCCGTCACAGCTCTCGAGCGCCCCGGGCCGAGATCCGTCCCTCGCGGTGATCCACGACGAGCGGACGCTCGAAGGCCTCCGAGAGCGGGCCGGAGGCGAGCGCCGACCGGATCGGGCCCGCGGCGACGGCCCGACCCTGGCCGAGGACGAGGGCGTGCCCGAAGCCCGTCGGAATCTCCTCGACGTGGTGACTGACGAGGACGATGGCGGCCAGCGCCGGATCCCGCGCCAGGGTGTCGAGATCCTCGATCAGCGTCTCCCGGGCCCCGACGTCGAGCCCCGCCGCCGGCTCATCGAGGAGGAGCAGTCGCGGCGCGGGCATCAGGGCGCGTGCGATCTGGACCCGCCGCCGTTCGCCGGTCGAAAGCGTCCCGAAGGTCCGCGACCCGAGGTCGCCGATCCCGATCCGATCGAGGAGCCCGGCTGCCCGGTCCCGATCCGCGGCCGTGTAGCGATGCCACCACGGCCCGAGCGCCGCGTGCCGGGCGGTCATGACGACGTCGAGGGCATCGATGTCATCGGCGATCGACCGCTCGAGGCCGGCGCCGGCGTAGCCGATCGACTCCCGCAGGCCGCGGGCATCGACACCGCCGATCGGCTGGCCGAGGACGCTGACCTCGCCGGTCGATGGCCAGAGGTAGGTCGATGCGACCTGGAGGAGCGTCGTCTTGCCCGAACCGTTCGGCCCGAACACGACCCAGCGCTCGCCGGGCCGGACGGTCCAGCTGATCGGCCCGAGGATCGTCCGACCGGCGCGCCGGACGGTGACGCCCTCGAGCCGCAGGACCGCCGTCGCAACGGGACCGTCCCCGAGCTCGACGTCGGCATCGATTCGCATGGCATCGATTCGCATGGCGTCGATGGTAGAGCCCGCCCCACCGTCGTTAGCAATGCGGCGCGATGGCTATGATCTCGAGGATGGCCGACGTGCTCGCCCGATGATCGACATTCCCCTCGAGCTCGATCTCGTCGCCCGGCTCCTCATCGCGGCCGGGCTCGGTGGCGTCATCGGCGCGGAGCGGGAGATCCACAACCACCCGGCCGGCATCCGGACCCACATGCTCGTCGCCCTCGGGGCGGGACTGTTCACGGTCCTCTCGATCTTCGGATTCGGCGACCAGGGCGGTTCCGGATCTACACCCGTCGATCCCGCCCGGATCGCCGCCCAGATCGTGTCCGGGATCGGGTTCCTCGGCGCCGGCGCCATCCTCAAGGACGGCGTCATCATCCGCGGCCTGACGACCGCGGCGAGTCTCTGGGCGACCGCGGCCGTGGGCATGGCAGCAGGGGCCGGCGAGTACACCCTCGCCCTGGTCGCGGCCGTGATCATCGTGGTCAGCCTGTGGCCCATCAATGCCCTGGCAGAGCGGCTCCACGGTGCCAACCGGCTCGAGGTGGAGCTCCGCCTCACGATGGCCCGGGTCGATGAGCTGGGCCTCGTGTCGGCCGCCCTCGCGGCGAGCAAGATCGAGATCCTGACCATCCAGACCCAGCGCGCCGGCAAGAACTCGTATCGGGCCGAGCTCGCCATCCGGGGCCGGAGCACGACCGTGATCGCAGCGGCGCTCGAAGCCATCGAATCCATTCCCGGGGTGGACATCGTCTCGACGAGCCAGGCCGACTGACCGAAGGAGCCGGGCCATCGGCCGGGCCCTCGGCCGGGCCCTGGGTCGCGGTCAGATCACCCGCGACCAGACCCTCCGCGACGGTCGGGCCTCTGGTAGCCTCTCGCCAGGTCGATCGAACTCCCCGTCCCTCGTCGCGCGTCGGCGGGCGGCAGCGGTCGCGGGCCTCGGCCCCCGACCGCCTGATCGTCGCCCGGACCGGCTTGGTCCATGGTGGGGGAGGAGGTGAGGGGCGGGATGCATGATCGAGGCCCAGTTCGCGCTCGGGATCTCGGGATCGTCATCGGCGAAGGTCGGCCCGGCCGGTTCAACGCGATCACCGACGTCGCCGGCGTCCGCGTCGGCCACGCCACCATCATTCGAGGCGACGGCCCGCTCGTCCGCGGCCAGGGCCCGATCCGGACCGGCGTGACGGTCATCGTTCCGCATGACGGCGACCCGTGGTCAGAGCCGGTCTTCGCCGGCGCCCATGTCCTCAACGGCAACGGCGACATGAGCGGCCTCGAGTGGATCCGCGAGACGGGCCTGTTCCACGGTCCGCTGGCGATCACGAACACGAACTCGCTCGGGGTCGTTCGCGATGCCCTGATCGAGATCGGGATCAGCGAGGAACACCCCGATCATCCGGCCTGGAGCCTGCCGGTCGTCGGCGAGACCCACGACGGCCAGCTCAACGACATCGGCGGCATGCATGTCCGGCCCGAGCACGTCCGAGCCGCGCTCGACGCCGCAGCGGCGGGACCGGTGACCGAGGGCACCGTGGGCGGCGGAACGGGGATGATCTGTCACGAGTTCAAGGGCGGCATCGGGACAGCGTCACGGGTCCTCCCGGCGGCGGCCGGCGGCTGGACGGTCGGCGTCCTTGCGCAGGCCAACTACGGTCGGCGGGAGCTGCTCCGAATCGACGGCGTCCCGGTCGGCCTGGAGATCCCGACCTCGGACGTGCCCTCACCGTGGGCGTCGCCGCGCCCGGGCATCGGGGGACGAGCCGGTGGGTCGGGGCCCGGCGAGACGACGGCGGGTTCGGGCTCCACGATCATCATCGTCGCGACCGATGCGCCGCTCCTGCCCCACCAGTGTGCCCGGCTGGCCCAGCGAGCCGGACTCGGCCTGGCCCGGATGGGCGGGCTCGGGGCGACATCGTCGGGCGACCTGTTCATGGCTTTTGCCACCGGCAACCGGAACCACCCCGCCGGCGAGGCCGAGCCCGTCGGGCCGGGCGTGGTTCGGCTGTTGGCGCTCGTCGATCCGGCCCTCGACCCGCTCTTCGAGGCCACGGTCGAGGCCACCGAGGAGGCCATCACGAACGCACTCGTGGCGGCGGACACGATGACCGGCCGGGACGGGATCACCGCCCATCGGCTGCCCCACGATCGGCTCCGCGAGGTCATGGCGAAGCACGGTCGGCTCGGGGACTGAACCGGCCGCCGCCCTTTCGGCGGCGCAGCACCGGGCCGCTGTTGCAGCGGGCCGCAATACCGGGCAGAGTCCCGAAACCCGCAGCCCGAAGGTAGGTGCTGGCCGGTGCTCTCTGACGTCCTGTTCGACATCGCCGCGACTGGTGGCGTCCCCCTCCTCTGGACGGCCCTCCTGCTCGGCATTCGCCACGGGTTCGATTGGGACCACATCGCGGCGATCAGCGACGTCACGTCGACGACCGCCACCGCCGACGCGGCCGAGGTCGTCCACGTCAGCTCGCACGAAACCGCGACGTCCGTTCAGCGCCATGGCCACGGCGGTCTCGAGGAGATCCGGTCCCACGCGGAGTCCAGTCACCCTCATGTCCACATGGCGTCCGCGGGCGCCGATTCGAACGGCACGTCCGGCGACCACGTGGCGGTCGGTGCGGCCCGGCCGCGGCTGGGGGCCGAGGAGCGCCGAGCCCTGGCCCTGGGCACCCTCTACGCCGTCGGCCACGCCCTGGTCGTGGCCGGTCTCGGGACGTTGGCCCTCGTGTTCGGCGCGGTCCTGCCCGACTGGGTCGACCCGATCATGGGTCGGATCGTCGGACTGACCCTCGTCCTCCTCGGGGCGTGGGTCTTCGTCTCGCTCTACCAGTACGCTCGCCACGGCCGCGCCTTCCGCCTCCGGAGCCGCTGGATGCTCGTCTTCGACGGCATCCGCTACGGCTGGCGCCGCCTCCAGGCCCGTCTCCACGGGCATGAGCACGCGGATCCGATCGAGATGAGCTCCTACGGGCCGAGAACAGCGCTCGCGGTCGGCATGATCCACGGCATCGGGGCCGAGACGGGGACCCAGGTCCTCCTGATCGCCGCGATCGGGGGTGCGTCGAGCCAGGGCCTGGGCCTGCCGATGATGCTGGCCTTCATCGCCGGCCTGCTCGTCGCCAACTCGATGGTCGTCGTCATCACCGCGACCGGCTTCATCGCCAGCCGGGCCCGCGAGCGGCTGTACATCGCGATCGGCGTCGTCGCCGGCACGTTCAGCCTCCTCATCGGCCTGCTCTTCCTGTTCCGGCTCGAGGGAGCCCTGCCAGAGATCGACAGCTGGCTCGAAGGCCTCGGCCTCGGATGATCGCGGCGGGCGAGGGCGACTGACTGCGTCGGCGGCGCATCGGCGGCGAGCCCGTGCGGTACCCTCGGCCCAGGTTGCCGAGGGGAGTAACTGAAGATGGACCCGCAGTGGACCGCGTCCCCGCGGTCGACGGACCCGTCGACTCGCGAGGTCTACTACCCGGTTCTCGAGGCGTCGCCGAACGCGGTCGTCGCCGTCGATCAGCATGCCCGGATCACGTACGCCAACCCGCAGGTCGAGGCGACGTTCGGCTATGCCCCTGCCGAGCTCATCGGTCGGGCCGTCGAGGTGCTCCTGCCCGAGCGGGTCGCCGCCCAGCACGAGGCCCATCGTGACGGGTTCCTGGCCCATCCGGTCGCCCGGCCGATGGGCATCGGCCTGGATCTTGCCGGCCGGCGCAAGGATGGGACCGAGTTCCCGGTCGAGATCAGCCTGTCGCCGGTCGAGACCGTCGCCGGTCGCCACATCTTCGCCACGATCGTCGACATCACCGCCCGCAAGGCGATGGAGAACCAGCTCCTCCAGGCGCTCAAGCTCGAGTCGATCGGACGGCTGGCGGGCGGCATCGCCCACGACTTCAACAACATGCTCTTCGCCATCCGCGGCTACGCCGAGCTGCTCGAGGAGGACCTCGGCACCGAGCCTCTCGATCGCGACGAGGCCGTTCGCAACGTCCGGGCGATCGGCAATGCCGCCGATCGGGCCGCGGAGCTGACATCGCAGCTGCTGGCCTTCAGCCGGCAGCAGGTCGTCAGCCCCAGGGTCGTGGACCTCAATGAAGCCGTCCACAGCCTCGAGCCGATGGCCCGTCGCCTGATCGGCGAGAACGTCGAGCTTCGCCTTCGGTTCGACACCGACGCAGGCCGGATCCGGGCCGATGCCGGCCAGCTCGACCAGATCGTCATGAACCTCGTCGTCAACGCCCGCGACGCCATGCCGGACGGCGGCGCGGTGACCATCGAGACCGCCAACACCGAGTTCGACGAGCCCTACGCGACGGAGCACTTCGACGTCGTGCCGGGCCGCTACGTCATGCTTGCCGTGAGCGACACCGGGGTCGGCATGGAACGCGACGTCCGGGAGCACATCTTCGAGCCGTTCTACACCACCAAGGAGCACGGCAAGGGGACCGGCCTGGGGCTGGCAACGATCTATGGCATCGTCCGCCAGGCCGGTGGCCACATCTGGCTGTACTCCGAGCCCGGCCACGGCTCGACGTTCAAGCTCTACTTCCCGAGGGTGGACGCCCTCCCGGCGGACGAACCCGACGCTGTCGCTCCGGCCCTCGGCGCGGCGTCGGGATCCGTCCTCGTCGTGGAGGACGAGCCGTTCGTCCGGGACATGACGTCTCGGCTCCTGGAGCGGGCCGGCTATCGCGTCACGACCGTAACCGACGGTGCTGCCGCGCTCGCGGCTCTCGATGCCGCCGCCGGCCCGATCGACGTCATCGTGGCCGACGTGATCTTGCCCGGCATATCCGGCATCCAGCTGGCCGAGCAGGTGCTGGAGCGATTCCCTTCGGTCGGCCTCGTCCTCGCTTCCGGGTACACCTCGGAGACGCTCGACCTCGAGCGGGTGACCGCCCGCGGCGCAATCTTCCTTGCGAAGCCGATGACGGGCACGCAGCTGCTGCGGTCGATCCAGGCGGCCGTGGCCGGGACGCGGATGGCTGGCCGGCGGGAGCCGTGAGCGCGGCGTAGGCGGACCCGCGGGATGGCCTCGCGTTTCGGGCCGTCTCGCACTGGCGTCGTGCCGACGACGATCGCGAGGATGCCGGCATGGCGATCACGGCGACCGGCCCGAGCGATGTCGAGGAGGCGATCGCCCGCGCCCGCGCCCTGTTCCTGGACGACGCCCATCCATTCGGCTGTGCCGAGACGACGTTCGTCGTGCTGAAGGAGGCGTTCGGCCTGCCGAACCCCGACGACGCGGCGGCGGCGATGGCCCTCAACGGCGGGGTGGCCTACAGCGGCGGGCCGTGTGGGGCGATCACCGGTGCCGCGCTCGCCGTCGGCGAGCTGGCCGGGTCTCGAATCCAGGACCACGCGATCGCCAAGCGGCTGGCCCGAGACACGATTTCTCGGCTCATCGCGGACTTCGAGTCGACGTTCGGGGCCATCGACTGTCGGCTCCTCCTGGGGCGTGACATCCAGCGCCCGGACGACCACGCCGCGTTCATCGAGAGCGGCCGGTGGCGGACGGTCTGCATGCGCCAGATCGAGTTCGCCGTGAGGTCGCTCGCGGGGTCGACGGACGCCCTCACCGCCGGCCCGACGCCGGCGCGAACCGTTACCCGGTCAACCCTCCTGGGCGGCGGCCGTGAGCAGCAGGACGACCGTTCCCAGGATGGTCATCGCCCAGCTGGCGATGGCGAGGCGTCGGACGGCCGCGGCCTGCCCGACTGACCCGGGCGTTGCGAAGCCCCGGACGACGAGGGCATCGATGTACACGCCGATGCCGACCATGATGGCGATGACGCCGTGCTTGGCGAGGAGCAGGGTGGCCCACGCCGAGCCGGCCACCTCGCCGACCCCGCCGTACCGCGGGCTCGTCACCATCAGGAAGACGCCCGTGGCCAGGAACGCCGCCAGCGAGGCGACGATGAGCGGGGTCGCCCGGCGCTCGATGGCGACGATCGCCTCGCCAAGCTCGCGGTCCGGGACCACGCCCCGGATGGCGGGCAGGACGATGGCTCCCAGGATGGCGTAGAAGCCGAGGAGGGCGACCGTGGCGAGCAGGTGCAGCCACGTGGCGCCGACCTGGAGGAGATCCATCGACTTCGACCTCGGCTGGTGGGTTCGAGAGGGGGCAACTGCACTCTCCGCCCCAGGCGTCCGGTCATGAAGTGACGATGGTCGGCTGTCGACGAGCCGAACGGACCAATCTGGGCTCGCCCTACCCGGCGCGGCGCGGCGTCGCGGCCAAGAGCCCCAGCAACGCCGGCATGGCCGTGTCGTCGACGTACGCCGCCGCCTCGTGCAGGGCCTGGGAGCCGACGAAGCCGGTCATCAGCAGCCGGATCGCCGTCTGGCCGTCGGTCATGGGCTCGAGGCCCCACTCCGCGCTGATCTCGTGGGCTGGATCGGCCGGCGCCCCGGGCGGCGCCCAGGCCCAGGCCAGGTACGTCCCCGGCTCCACGTGCTCGACCCGCTGGCCATCACGGCCGGCAAGCTGGTCGGCGTCCCACCAGGCTCCGCGACGGTCGGGCTCGGAGAAGGCCCGCCAGACCGCCTCGGCCGGCGCCTCCACTCGCCAATACCGCCGGACGCCGACGTCGCCCGGGTCGTCGGCGACGAACTCGAGGAGATCCCCGAGCTCGCCAAGCCAGCCCACGGCGTTGCCGGTCCGGCCCGCCATCGAGTCGAAGCCGCTCTCGCGAAGCCGCAGCAGGGTCCCGCCTGACGCGGTCGGCTCGAGGGTCCACTCGACGAGCGTCGCTCGACGGAGGTCGATGACCTCGGCAGGCTCGTTCATCCAGCGGAACGCGAACCGGCTCGGCGCGACGACCTCGACGACACGCAGCGGGTAGCGGCCGTGCCCGTCCCACTCGACCCAGCCGTCGTAGCCGACCTCGAGCCGGAGGTCCGCCCCCTGCCCGAGCCACAGCGAGAGCTCCTCGGCTCGAGTCAGGGCATTCCAGACGCGCTCAGGCGAGGCGCGCAGGACCAGGGACCGGTCGATCGCCGGTGTTGCCGGGGCGGAGCTCATGGTTCCTCCTCCAGGTGGGCTCGCAGGGCTTCGATCCGCCGATCCCAGGCCTCGGCGTAGGGTCGGAGCCAGTCGTCGACGGTCGACAGCGGTCGGGCATCGAGCTCGTGCAGGCGCTCGCGGCCCACCCGTCGGGCCCGGACGAGGCCGGCCGCCCGCAACGCATCGAGGTGCTTCGTCACGCCCTGCCTCGAGATCGGCAGGCCGTCGGCGAGCTCGGTGACCGAGAGCCCCGGTCGGTCACGCAGGCGATCGAGCAGGGCCCGGCGTGTCGGGTCGGCAACCGCTTCGAAGATGGCGTCCATCGGCCACATTATGCAACCTGCAGGTTGCGGATGTCAACGGCGACCAGCGGGATGGGCCTGGTGGGATGGCGTTCGGGCGACCGTGGGGCTCAGGCGGCGGTGGGCTCGAGGCGCCGCCGGAGGTGGAGCCCCGTCAACGAACCGTCGGCCTGGGCGAGCTCCAACGGCGGCCCCTCGAAGATCACCCGGCCGCCGTCGTGGCCGGCACCGGGGCCCATGTCGATGACCCAGTCGGCCCGGGCGACGACGTCAAGGTTGTGCTCGATGACGAGCACGGTCCGCCCGGCGTCGACGAGCCGGTCGAGAAGGCCGATGAGGTTCTCGACGTCCTGCGTGTGGAGGCCGGTCGTCGGCTCGTCCAGGACGTAGACCTCGGTGTCGCTCGACATCTCGATCGCGAGCTTGAGCCGCTGGCGCTCGCCGCCCGAGAGGGTGTTGAGCTCCTGGCCCAGCGAGATGTAGCCGAGCCCGACGCCGTCGAGGCGCTCGAGCATGGTCCGGACCGGCCGTTCGGTGAAGAACTCGCGGGCCTCCTCGACCGCCATCGCGAGGACCTCGACGATGTTGCGGCCGCGGAGGTGGTGATCGAGGACCTCGTCGCTGAAGCGGCGGCCTTCGCAGACCTCGCAGACGCTCGCGACCTCGGCCATGAACCCGAGGCTGGTGTAGATCATGCCGAGGCCGTTGCAGGCCGGGCAGGCGCCCTCCGAGTTCGCGCTGAACAGCGACTCCTTCACGCCGGTGGCCTTCGCGAACGCCTTCCGGATGGGGTCGAGGATGCCGGTGTAGGTCGCCGGGTTCGAGCGCCGGGAGCCCCGGATTGCCGCCTGGTCGATGACGGTTACCGACGGGTCGGTCCGCGGCAGGCAGCCGTGGATGAGCGAGCTCTTGCCGGAGCCGGCCACGCCGGTGACGGCGACGAGGATTCCGAGGGGCACGTCGACCGAGACATCCTGGAGGTTGTGGAGCCGGGCGTTCCGGATCGGGATCGAACCGTTCGGCGTCCGCAGCTCACGCTTCAGCTCGCCCCGGGCGTCGAGGTGTCGACCGGTCGCCGTCCCGGACGCCCGGAGCTCCTCGACCGTGCCCTCGAAGACGACGCTCCCGCCGTGGGGCCCGGCGCCCGGTCCCATGTCGACGACGTGATCGGCGATCCGGATGACCTCCGGGTCGTGCTCCACGACGAGGACGGTGTTGCCCTTGTCGCGGAGGCGCCGCAGGAGGGCATTCATCCGATCGACGTCATGGGCGTGGAGCCCGATCGTCGGCTCGTCGAAGACGTAGGTGACGTCGGTCAGGGCCGACCCGACGTGGCGAATCATCCGGGTCCGCTGGGCCTCGCCCCCGGAGAGCGTCCCCGACGGCCGGTCGAGCGAGAGGTAGCCCAGCCCGATCTCGACGAACGCGTCGAGGGTGTGCTGGAGGTTCGCGACAAGGGGCCCGATGGAGGGCTCGTCGAGGTCGCGGACCCAGGGGGCGAGGTCGCTGATCTGCATCGCGCAGGCGTCGGCAATGCTGATCCCCCGGACCTTCGAGGTTCGGGCCCCTTCGCTGAGCCGCGTACCGCCGCAATCGGGGCAGGGGCTGAACGTCGCGACGCGCTCCACGAACGCCCGGATGTGGGGCTGGAGCGACTCGACGTCCTTCGACAGGAAGGACTTCTGGACCTTCGAGACGAGGCCCTCGTAGGTCATGTTGATGCCGTTGAGCTTGATCTTGACCGGCTCCTTGTGGAGGAAGTCGTGGAGCTCGGCCGGGCTGTAGTCGCGGATCGGCTTGTCCGGGTCCAGGAAGCCCGACTCGCTGAACATCCGGGTGGACCAGCCGTCAGCGGTGTAGCCGGGGACCGTGATCGCGCCCTCGGCCAGCGACTTCGTCTCGTCGTACAGCTGACGGAGGTCGACGTCGCTGACCGTGCCGATGCCCTCGCAGCGCGGGCACATGCCCCCGGCCAGGGTGAAGCTTCGAGTCTCGGTCCGGCCGGTGCCACGTTCGATCGCCACGGACCCGCCGTAGTGCTGGCGCTCGCCGTCGTCGGCCGGGCGGACGGTCCGGCCGCCCCGCTCGATGGTGATCGTGCCGGAGGCCCGGACCGACGGGATGTTGAAGGAGAACGCCTGGGGGCCACCGATGTGGGGCTGTCCGAGCCGGCTGAACAGGATCCGGAGAAAGGCGTTCGCGTCGGTCGCGGTCCCGACGGTCGAGCGGACGTTCGCCCCCATCGGCTCCTGGTCGACGATGATCGCCGTCGTCAGGCCCGCCAGGACGTCGACGTCGGGCCGGGCCAGGGTCGGCATGAAGCCCTGGACGAAGGCGCTGTACGTCTCGTTGATCATTCGCTGCGACTCGGCCGCGATCGTGTCGAACACGAGCGAGCTCTTGCCCGAGCCCGAGACCCCGGTGAACACCGTCAGGCGGCGTTTCGGGATGTCGAGGCTGACATCCCGAAGGTTGTTCTCGCGGGCGCCCCGGACCTCGATCGCGCCCCAGGTCGTCGCCCGGTCGGTCACCCGGCGGCTTTCTTCACGAGCTCGGTGATGCGCGCCTCGACGCTGGGACTCAGCTGGGTCACCGCGAAGGCGACTGGCCACATCTCGCCGACGTCGATCGTCGCATCCGGCTGGAAGCCAAAGGTCGAGTATCGAACCTTGAACTTCGCCTTCGACTGGAAGAAGCAGACGACCCTGCCGTCCTTGGCGTAGGCGGGCATCCCGTAGAACGTCCGCGGCACGAAGGCCGGAGCTTGCGCGGCCACGATCTCGTGGATTCGCGTCGCGATCTTCCGGTCATCCGCGGGCATCTCGGCGATCTTGGCCAGGACCTCCTTCTCGCCCTCGGCGCGCTCCTCGGCAGGGCTGCGCTTCGCCTGCCGCTTGCGCTCCCGGGCCGTCTCCTTGGCCGCGGCCTGCTCGACGTCGGACCAGACCTTGGTGGCGGACTTGGTAGGCATCTCGGGATCTCCTTTTCGTGGTGTCTCGTGGGGTTCAGGCGGTCGCGGCCTGGGCGGCCTTGCCCTGCTGGAGGATCCGGATCGGGTTGCCGAACGGATCGCGGAGGCCCATGTCGGTGCCGTAGAAGTGGTCGGTGGGCTCCTGGGTGAAGTCGGTCACGCCGCGGGCCTTGAGCGTCTCGTAGAGGCCGCGGGCGTCCTCGGTGATGAACACGAGGCCGCCCAGCGCCCCCTTCGTGATGAGCTCGCGGAGCTGGGCCGCGGTGGCGTCGTCGTGGAGCGGCGAGCCGGGCTGCTCCAAGGAGACCTCCGTGCCGGGCTGGCCCGGAACGCGAACGGTGAGCCACCGATAGTCGCCCTGGCGGACGTCGCTGCCCTTCTCGAGCCCGAGCTTGTTGACGTAGAAGTCGAGCGCCTCGTCCTTGTCGAGGACGTAGATCGAGGCGACGTTGAGCCGGTTGATCATGTCGCGGGTTCTCCTGCCTGGGGGTCGCTGGGATCGTTGCTCACCCTAGACCGCGATGGTCGCGGCGGCTTCTCCAAAACTGCTCGATTCCTCGGTCGTCCCGGCCGCCTCCCGCGGTCGCATCGCCGCCAGCTGGACGCAGTGCGGTGCCACGATCGGTCCGTGCCCGGCGCGGTAGCCGGTCGGAGTCTCCCCGACGATCGATCGGAATGTCCGGCTGAAGGTCCCGAGGCTGGTGAAGCCGACGTCGAAGCAGATGTCGGTGACGCTACGGTCGGTCTCCCGCAGCAGGAACATCGAGCGTTCGACCCGCCGCCGTTGCAGGTAGCGATGCGGTGTCTCGCCGAACACGGCTCGGAAGCTGCGGCTGAAATGGGCCGCCGAGACATGGGCGACCGCGGCCACCGTCCGGACGTCGAGCGGCTCGGCGTAGCTCCGGTCCATGGCGTCGCGGGCGCGCAACAGGCGCCTGTTGAAATCCTCGACCTCCTGACTCACGGCGCAACGCTACGCCATCGTGGGGATTGGCCGGCGACGGAATGTCTGGACCGACTTCAGGCGTTGTCGTCCTCGCCGCGGCTCGACGCCAGGAGTCGACTTTCTGCGTGGCGCTCGAAGAAGGCGCGTGCCGACTCGGCGTCGACAGTCGGGCTACCCGCTACCCGCCTGAGCCCCCCTCGCTGACGTCCTCCGGACCGTCGAACGTGCTCCTGCCCGCCCGCGGCGTCCCGCGGCCGACCGGATCGCTCGGCCCGACCTCTCGGTCGTCCCCGGCCGGCCCGAGTCGCCAGATCGACCGGATCAGGCCCGGCGCGGCCACGAGCATCATGGCCAGGGCAATGATGACAACGAGTAGGGCGAGCGGGATGCCGGTCGCGATGACCATGTTCTTCGCACCGTTGTTGAGCGCACCGTAGAGCAACGCCGCAAGCACGACGCCGCTGGGTCTCAGGCCCCCGAGCAGGGCGAGGGCGAGGGCAACGAGACCGATGTCCCCGACCGGACCGAGGCCCCCGGCGGGCCCCAGGGCGAGGAAGGCGCTGCCCAGGCCGGCGAGCCCTCCGGACAGTGACATTGCCAGGACCATGGACCTGCCTGGGCTCATGCCCGCGCCGCGGGCTGCGGACCGACTGAAACCGGTGGCTCGGAGCTCGAAGCCGAGCCGAGTCCGGAACAGCACGAATGACACCGTAGCCGCGGTCAGCAGTGCGACGAGGAAGCCCCAATCGAGACGGATCGCCCGCAGCTCGACGAGCCGCGGCACCTGGGCGATGGCCGTGAGGCTCCCGGAGAAGTCGCCCGCGCTGATGGCGAGGATCATGATCTCCGGCGCGATCGAATTGAGCATCAGGGTGGTGATGACCTCGTGGGCGCCGGTGCGGGCCTTGAGGAAGCCAGGCACGAAGCCATACGCCGCGCCGGCGATCGTCCCGCCCGCCAGGGCCATGACCAGGATGACGAACGACGGCAGCAGCCCCTGGAGAAGGAACGCGGTGAACGCTGCCCCGAGGCCGCCGATGAGGAACTGGCCCTGGGCGCCGAGATTGAACAGCCCCGCCTGGAACGACACCGCGAGCCCCAGGCCGACGAAGATGAACGGCGTCGCGCTGACCAGCGATTCAGCGATCGGACGGATGGCGTTCGCGATGTCGGACGGGTCGCCGGTCCGGATCGCGCCGACGATCCGACCTGGGTCGCCGATCGCGCCAGAGAGCATCGCACCGTAGCCTTCGACCACGCCACCGATTGCACCGGCGAGCGCGTTGACGGGATCGCTCCCGAGGTGTTGAAGGTGCTCCACGTCGGTCAGGACGATGAGGATCGCGCCCAGCGCGAAGGCGCTGACCAGGGCCAGCGCCGGGCCGACCGCGCGACCCAGCAGCTCTCCGAGCCGCGTCATGTCAGCCCTCTCGCC
>DASWGY010000105.1:0-3625 GCA_036393495.1 Candidatus Limnocylindrales bacterium | reverse complement strand
CGACCGCCTCGTATGGCGCGGCCTGGGCCTCGACCGGCACCCCGAGCTCCTGCCGGCGTACTTCGGGAACTACACCCGGCTTCTGTTCCTCGCCCAGACCGAGGACGGTGCCCTGACCGCGGCGGCCCGTCGAGGCGCCCGCCGCCTCCGCCTCCGCTTCGAGCGCCGGTTCAGCGGCTACGGCGAGCTCGGCGCGGCGATGGCGAGCGCCGCCGCAGGGGCCGCGCCAACGGCTGCCGCAGCGCCTGACCCGCAGTCAGCTGCGCCTGACCCACAGTCACAAGATCCTGCGCGGACCGTACCGACGGGAGGTGACGGCAGCCGTTCCTTGACTGTTGGACACAGGACCGGTGGCTACGGCCGCATCCGGGGTCGTGGAGGGGAGGCTGCGCAGGTTTCCGTGACTGCCAGACAAGGAGAGGAGGTCGGCGCCGCATGGCCGGCCAGCTGACCGTGATCTGGTGGCGCGACATCCCGGCCCAGGTCGTGGCGAAGGATCGCCGCCAATCGCACAAGGTCGTCCTGCACCCTCGCTTCCAGGTGGCGATCGACAAGGCAGCGATGAAGGCCGGCCGCAAGGCGTTCGGCGACTACATCGAGGACTGGCGCCGCGAGGGCCGCTCGTGCGGTGACGACCTCGAGGCCGAAGCCACCGGCGAGGCCGCCCGCCTCGAGGCCCACTACACGCGGGAGGTGCTGGCCCGCCTCGTGGCCGCGGGCGGCCTCGATCCGGACCGTGCCCCCGAGGACCGCCCGGCATGAGCCGCGGCAGCCGCATCGCCCACACCGTGATCAGCTCCGCGACGCGCGAGGTCGTCATCGGCTTCGACCGGCCCTTCGTGATCATCGGCGAGCGGATCAACCCGACCGGGCGGAAGCTGCTCGCCGAGGAGATGCGGAGCGGCGACTTCAGCCGGGTCGAGCGCGACGCGCTGGCCCAGGTCGAGGCGGGCGCCCACATGCTCGACGTGAACGCCGGCATTCCGCTCGCCGACGAGCCGGGGATCCTGGCCCAGGCCGTTCGCCTCGTGCAATCGCTCGTCGATGTGCCGCTTTCGATCGATTCCTCGATCGTCGAAGCCCTCGAGGCCGGGCTGACCGCCTACGTCGGCAAGCCGCTCGTCAACAGCGTCACCGGCGAGGAAGAGCGACTGGAGCGGGTCCTTCCGCTCGTCCGAAGGCACGGCGCGGCGGTCGTGGCGATCTCCAACGACGACACCGGGATCAGCGAGGACCCCGACGTCCGGTTCGCGGTCGCGAAGCGGATCGTGGAGCGGGCCGCAGACCATGGGATCCCCCGCGAGGACATCGTCGTGGACCCGCTGGTCATGCCGATCGGGGCGATGCGGACCGCGGGCCAGCAGGTCTTCCGCCTCGTCAGGCGACTGCGCGAGGAGCTCGGGGTCAACTCGACCTGCGGGGCGAGCAACGTCAGCTTCGGGCTCCCGAACCGCGACGGGATCAACGCCGCGTTCCTGCCGATGGCGATCGCGGCCGGCCTGACCTCAGCGATCACCAACCCGCTCTCGTCGGAGGTGAAGGCCGCGATCATGGCCGCCGACGTCCTGATGGGCAATGACGAGGACGCCGCCCGCTGGATCCGGGCGAACCGGCCCGCGCTCGCAGGGCCGGGAGGGGGCGCCCGCTCGGACGGCGCAGGACCGGCCGGCGAGCGGGGGCGACGGATCAACCGGCGGGCCCTGGCCGCGGCCGGCGGCCCACCCGGGACGGGCGGCGACTCGTGACCGCAGACGCCGACCGATTGGAAGCACGGAACGGCGACGGGCCGGACGTACGGAACGGCGAACGGCTCGGCGCCGCGGGCGACGATCGCGTGGTCATCTTCACGCCGTCCGGGCGGCGCGGCCGGTTTGCCGACGGGACGACGGTCCTCGACGCCGCCCGGTCCCTCGGCGTCGACCTCGATTCGGTCTGCGGCGGGCGCGGCCTGTGCGGCCGATGCCAGGTCCGGCCCGGCGAGGGCACGTTCCCGAAGCACGGGATCACCTCGACCGCCGGGCACCTCTCACCGCCGGGCGCCGATGAGGCGGAGTACGACCGGCTGCGCGGCCTCGCCACCGACCGCCGGCTCGGCTGCCGAGCGGCGATCCACGGCGACGTCCTCGTCGATGTCCCGCCCGAGAGCCAGGTCCACCGCCAGGTCGTCCGGAAGGGCGTCCCGGTGCGCGACTTCGTCATCGATCCCGTCGTCCGGCTCTTCGAGGTCGAGGTCGAGCGGCCGACGCTCGAGTCGCCGGGCGGCGATCTCGCCAGGCTTCGTGCGGCGCTGGCGACGGAGTGGGGGATCGAGGCCGATGGCCTCGAGGTCGACATCCAGGTCGTCCGCAACCTCCAGCCGGCCCTCGAGGCGGGCGGCTACCGGGTCACCGTCGCGATCCACGACGGCCACGCCCTGACCGCGGTCTGGCCGGGCCTCCACGACCGCGCCCTCGGGGTCGCCATCGACATCGGCTCGACGACGATCGCCGGCCACCTGGCCGACCTCGCCGATGGCGCCGTCCTCGCCTCGGACGGCGTCATGAACCCCCAGATCCGGTTCGGCGAGGACCTCATGAGCCGGGTCTCGTACGCGATGCTCCACGACGACGGCGCGGTCGAGATGACACGGGTCGTCCGCGACGCCCTCGGTTCGCTCGTCACCGGCCTCGCGGCCCGGGCGGAGGTCGACGTCGCCGACATCCTCGAGGTCACGATCGTCGGCAATCCGATCATGCACCACCTCGCCCTGGGCATCGATCCCGTGCCCCTCGGCTCGGCGCCGTTCGCCCTGGCCACCGACGGCGCCGTCCGGACGACGGCCCGCGAGCTGGAGCTGCCGCTCCGGGCCGGCGCCCGGGTGTACCTCCTGCCGTGCGTCGCCGGCCATGTAGGGGCGGATGCGGCCGGTGCGATCCTCGCCGAGACCCCGTATCTCGATGACCAGGTGACCCTGCTCGTCGACGTCGGCACGAACGCCGAGATCGTCCTCGGGTCGCGGGACCGGCTGCTGGCCGCCTCGTCCCCGACCGGCCCGGCCTTCGAAGGCGCCCAGATCAGCTGCGGCCAGCGCGCCGCGCCGGGCGCCGTGGAGCGGGTCCGGATCGACCGCGAGACCCTCGAGCCGCGCTTCAAGGTCATCGGCTCGAATCGCTGGTCGGACGAGACCGGCTTCGCCGCTTCGACCCGCCGGACGGGCATCACAGGCGTCTGCGGGTCGGGCATCGTCGAGGTGATCGCCGAGCTCTTCCTCGCTGGCGTGATCACCGCCGACGGGACGATCGATGGCGCGGCTGCCGCGCGCACGCCGCGCGTCATCGCCGACGGCCGGACGTTCGCCTACGTCCTCCACGAGGGTGGCCAGGGTCTTGACGACGGACCCGTCTCCCCTCGCCTGACGATCACCCAGAACGACGTCCGGGCGATCCAGCTCGCCAAGGCGGCCCTCTACGCCGGCGCGCGCCTCCTCATGGACCATCTCGAGGTCGACTCGGTGGACCGGGTCAGGCTCGCGGGGGCCTTCGGCAGCCAGATCGATCCGCTCCACGCGTTGATCCTGGGCCTGGTGCCGGACGCCCCGCTCGAGAAGGTCGGTCCGGCCGGGAACGCGGCCGGGACCGGGGCCCTC
>DASWGY010000104.1:0-35713 GCA_036393495.1 Candidatus Limnocylindrales bacterium | reverse complement strand
CTCGGGATCGTCATCGTCAGCACGAGCCAGGGGATCATGACCGGCGCGCAGGCCCGCAAGGCCCAGCTCGGCGGCGAAGTCCTGGCCTACGTCTGGTAGCCGCGATGTCCAGAATCGGTCGCCTGCCCATTCCCGTTCCCGCCGGCGTCGACGTCGCGATCGACGGTCGCCGGGTCACGGTCACCGGCCCCAAGGGCTCCCTCAGCCGGGAGCTCCACCCGGACATGCTCCTCAGCCGGGAAGAGGGGACGTTCGTCGTCGCCCGCCCGACCGAGCAGAAGGTCCACCGCCAGCTCCATGGCCTGACCCGGACCCTCGTCAACAACATGGTCGTCGGGGTCACGACGGGCTACCGCAAGGGGCTCGAGATCACCGGCGTCGGCTACCGTGCGGCGCTCGTCGGGTCGAAGCTGCAGCTCAACCTGGGCTACAGCCATCCGGTCGAGATCGAGCCGCCGGATGGGATCAGCTTCGAGCTGGAGAACCCCACCCGGCTCGCGGTTGTCGGCATCGACAAGGAGCTCGTTGGGCAGGTTGCGGCCAGGGTCCGCGCCAGCCGGAAGCCGGAGCCCTACAAGGGCAAGGGCGTCCGCTACGCCGGCGAAGTCGTCCGCCGCAAGGCCGGCAAGGCCGGAAAGATCGGTGGCAAGAAGTAGTGTCGAGCCATCGCGACCCAAGAACATCGGACGTAGCGAAATGACGCAGCTCGCAAGTCGCGGTGCCGCGCGACGCAAGCGCCACGAACGGATCCGCCTCCACACGGAGGGGGTTCCCGGGCGCCCGCGACTCGCGGTCTTCCGCAGCCTCAACCACATCTACGCCCAGGTCATCGACGATTCGACCGGCGTGACGCTGGCCGCCGCGTCGTCGCTCGAGAAGGCGCTTCGCTCCGGCTCCGGCACGAAGACCGCGGAGGCGGCCGAGGTCGGGAAGCTCATCGCTTCGCGGGCCAGGACCGCCGGCGTCGAGCGCGTCGTCTTCGATCGAGCCGGGTTCCGGTACCACGGGCGCGTCAAGTCGCTCGCCGACGCGGCCCGCCAGGCCGGACTCGAGTTCTAAGGAGCAGACGTGGCACGAATCGATCCCAACAAGCTCGCGCTCGAGGAGCGCGTCGTACAGATCAATCGCGTTGCCAAGGTCGTCAAGGGCGGCCGACGCTTCAGCTTCAGCGCGGTCATCGTGGTCGGCGACGGTGCCGGTCACGTCGGAGTCGGCCTGGGCAAGGCCGGCGAGGTCCCAGAGGCGATCCGGAAGGGCGTGGAGGACGCCAAGAAGCACCTGATCAAGATCCCGACGGTCGGGACGACGATCCCCCATGAGGTCCGCCGGGAGTACGCGGCCAGCAGCGTCATGCTCCGGCCCGCCTCGCAGGGCACCGGCGTCATCGCCGGTGGCTCCGTGCGCGCCGTTGTCGAGTCGGCCGGCATCCGCGACATCCTCTCGAAGGTCTACGGCTCCACGAACCCGGTCAACGTCACCCGGGCGACCCTCGAGGCGCTCCGCATGCTGCACTCGGCCGAGGAGCTGTCGGCGCGGCGGGGCGTGCCGCTCCGCAGCCGGATCGCCGGCCAGCCGGCGGGGGAGGCGAGCGGTGCCCGGTAAGCTGCGCGTCACCCAAGTCAAGAGCACGATCAGCCACATCGCCCGGAATCGGGCCACGATCAAGGCCCTCGGGCTTCGCGGCATCGGCAGCAGCGTCGAGGTCGCCGACAACGACGCCACCCGAGGCATGGTCCGCCAGGTGCGCTTCCTCGTCTCGGTCGAGGAGATTCCCGGGGACAGCAAGGAAGCATCGAAGTGAAGCTCCACGATCTCAAGCCGGCGCCCGGCTCCCGCACCCGGAAGACCCGGGTGGGCCGCGGCATCGCCGCCGGCAAGGGCAAGACCGCCGGTCGCGGCACGAAGGGCCAGAAGGCTCGGGCGGGCGGGACCGTGCCGGCCTGGTTCGAAGGCGGCCAGACGCCGCTCCACCGGCGGATCCCGAAGCTTCGCGGCTTCAAGAACCCGTTCAAGATCGAGTACGAGGTCGTCAATGTCGGCGCGATCGCCGGGCTCGTCGAGCTCGGCGTCCTCGAATCCGGCGAGATGCCCGGCCAGAAGAAGTCCAGGAGCGCCGCCGCGGCGCCGATCACGGTCAACCAGGAGATCCTCCGTGCCGCCGGGCTCGTCCGATCCCTCGACAAGCCGATGAAGATCCTCGGCAACGGCGAGATCTCGACCGCCCTGTTCGTCGTCGCCGACCGCGTCAGTGCCTCGGCCCGTGCCAAGATCGAGGCCGCCGGCGGGAGCGTCTCGCTGCTCGAGGTCCCGGCCAAACCGACGGCCGCGATCGGCCTCTCGACCGAGTCCGAGGATGGTGATGCCGCACCGGTCGCTGCGGCACCCGACGACGCCGCCCCGCCAGAGGTCGCCGAGGCGTCCGCGGCGCCCGAGGAGGTCGCCACGTCGGCGGCGGCGCCCGAGGAGCTCCCCGACGCCCCGAAGAAGGCCAGCCGCTCCAGGGCCAGGGCGAAGGCCGCCGCGGCCGATGCGGCGGAGCCGGCACCCGCGGAAGCGGCACCCGCGGAAGCGGCACCCGCGGAAGCGGCGGCCGCGGAAGCGGCGGCCGCGGAAGCGGCACCCTCCCCCGACCCCAAGGCCGACGCCGCCCGCGGTACTGCGGCTGACGCCGCCGGCGATCCCGCCTCCGACGCCGCCGATCACGACGCGGACGCCTGACCGGTGTTCGATTCGATCCTCAACGCCTTCCGGGCGCCCGACATCCGGCGCCGGATCCTGTTCGTCCTCGGGATCCTGATCGTCTACCGGCTCCTGGCCCAGGTGCCCCTGCCGGGCGTTGACCGGGAGCAGCTCTCGAGGTTCTTCGAGGACAACACGGCGTTCGGGATCCTCGATCTCTTCGCCGGCGGCGGCCTGTCCCAACTGTCGATCGTCGGCCTGACGATGAACCCCTACATCAATGCCTCGATCATCATGCAGCTGATGCAGGGCGTGATCCCGTCGCTGCAGGCCCTGAGTCGCGAGGGCGAGTACGGCCGTCAGCGCCTCAACCAGTACACCCGCTACCTGACCGTCCCGATGGCCTTCCTCCAGGCGTTCGGGATCCTGTCGGCGCTGAACGCCAGCGGCATCATCGTCGGCGGCTTCAGCCTCGGCAACGCGATGTCGTGGGTCCAGATGGTCACGATGGTCGCCGGGGCCGTGATCCTGATGTGGCTGGGTGAGCTGATCACCGAGAAGGGCATCGGCAACGGCATCAGCTTCATCATCTTCGCCGGGATCGTCAGCCAGGCGCCGGGGGCCGTCGCCAGCCTGCTGGGCGGCAATCTGCCCCTCCGCGACATCGTGCTCTTTGCCGTCCTGGCGATCGTCGCCGTCACCGTAATCGTCTATATCCAGGAGGGCCAGCGGCGGATCCCGATCCAATACGCCAGCCGGGTCCGCGGTCGCCGGATGTACCAGGGCGGGCAGACCTTCCTGCCCCTCCGGGTGAACCTGGCGGGGGTGATCCCGATCATCTTCGCGATCTCGATCCTCCAGTTCCCGGCCCAGCTCGCCGTCTACTTCTCGTTCTCCACGGTCGAGGGCGTCCGTAACGTGGCGACCGCGATCGCCGGCTTCCTGTCCTCGTCGACGCCCCAGTACGCGATCATGTACTTCCTGCTCACGGTCGGCTTCACCTACTTCTACACGGCCTTCACCTTCAAGCCCGACGAGACGGCCGAGCAGCTCCGCAAGAACGGCGGCTTCATCCCGGGCATCCGGCCCGGCCGGCCGACCCAGGACTACCTCGCCCGGGTCGTTTCGCGGATCACGATCGCCGGCGCCCTGTTCCTGGGGACGGTGGCCGTCGGGCCGGTCGTCGCCGGGGTCCTCGACCCGAACCTGTCGGGGTTCGCCCTCGGCGGGACGGGCCTCCTCATCGTCGTCTCGGTCGTGGTCGAGACGATGAAGCAGATCGAAGCCCAGCTGATGATGCGCAACTACGAGGGATTCATCCGCTGATGAGCGCCACTCCTGAGCCGGTCGCGCCAACCACGGCGCGGCCAGGCCAAGGCGGAGGCGAGCACGTGAGCGAGCGCACTCGAACGTGCGTGAGCGAGGGCGCGCAGCCGACAACGCCGGCATGGCCCGTCGTGGCTGGCGCCCGATGACGTTGGTTGTTCTCCTGGGGGCTCCGGGGGCCGGGAAGGGCACCCAGGCGGCGGTGCTGCGAGACCGCCTCGGGATCCCGCACGTCGCGACCGGCGACCTGTTCCGGGCGGCGGTCCGCGAGGGCACACCGGTGGGCCTCGAGGCCAAGGGCTACATGGATGCGGGGCAGCTGGTGCCCGACGACGTCACGATCCGGCTCCTCGAGGAGCGACTCGACCGGCCGGACGCCGCTGGGGGCGCCATCCTCGACGGCTTCCCGAGGACGGCGGTCCAGGCAGCCGCGCTCGACGCCTTCCTCGCCCAGCGCGGAAGCCGGGTCGATGCGGCGCTCCTCATCGACGTCCCCGGGGACGAGCTGGTCGAGCGGCTCTCGGGCCGCTGGATCTGCCAGGCGACGGGTCATCCATATCACGTCACGATGAATCCGCCGCGGGTGCCCGGCACCTGCGATATCGACGGCTCGCCGCTGGTCCAGCGCGCCGACGACAAGCCGGACACGATTCGCGCTCGCCTGAAGAGCCAGCTGGCCGACCTCGACGCCGTCGTCGACCACTACCGATCGACGGAAGCCCTCCGGACCGTCGACGGGACCCGTCCCATCGCCGAGGTCTCGGTCGGCCTCATTGCCGCTCTCGGACCCCTCGATCCTGGACGCGGCGGGCGCTGACCGATGGTGACGCGCAAGTCTCGTCGTGAGATCGAGCAGATGCGTCGGGCCGGGCGCGTCGTGGCCGAGGTCCTCGCCCTCGTCGAGGAGGCACTCCGGCCGGGCGTGACGACCGGCCACCTGGACCACCTCGCCGAGGAGCACATCCGGACCTCGGGTGGCACCCCGTCCTTCAAGGGCTACCTCGGCGGCGGACGCTATGGGCGGGGCCCGACCGCATTCCCCGCGAGCACCTGTATTTCGATCGACAGCGAAGTCGTCCACGGCATTCCGGGCGAGCGGATCGTCCGCGATGGCCAGATCGTGACGGTCGATGTCGGGGCGATCGTGGACGGCTGGCACGGCGACGCGGCCCGAACCTTCGTCGTCGGCGACGCCTCGCCGGAGGCGGGCGAGCTCGTGACGGCCACCCGGCTGGCCCTCATGGCCGGGATCCAGGCCGCCGTGCCCGGCAACCGGGTCGGGGACATCTCGGCGGCGGTCGAGGACATCGGGCGGGCCCACGGCTACGGGATCGTCCGTCAGTTCGTCGGTCACGGCATCGGGACCGAGATGCACCAGGATCCCCAGGTGCCCAACTACCGGACCGGCTCAAGGGGGCTCCAGCTGCAGCCCGGGATCTGTCTCGCGATCGAGCCGATGTTCACCCTCGGCGGGGACGAGGTGGCCGTCCAGGCGGATCACTGGACGGTGGTCACCGCCGATGGCTCCCTGGCCGCCCACTTCGAGCACACCATCGCCGTGACGGATAACGGACCGGAGATCCTGACGAGTGTCTGAGATCGTGATCGCCGAGGCTCGCCGCTGATGCTCGCCGGTTGCCGGACGACGTCGAATTCTGATACGCTACGCGTTCGTGTGTCGGTCCGGGTGGGCCGGCACTCGCCGTGAGAAAGGGACACACCACCGCCCGTGGCCAAGCGAGACGCGATTGAAGTCGAAGGGACGGTCCTCGAGCCGCTCCCGAACACCATGTTCGCGGTCGAGCTGGAGAATGGCCACCGCGTGCTGGCCCACATCTCCGGCAAGCTCCGGATGAACTTCATCCGGATCCTGCCGGGGGACCGAGTCCGGGTCGAGCTCTCACCGTACGACCTGACCCGCGGTCGGATCACCTACCGCCTGAAATAGAGCCTCGTTCGCCCGCTCTGGGCCGAACCCAACACGCATCGAGGATCCGTTGAAAGTCAGAGCCTCCATCAAGGCGCGCTGCGACAACTGCAAGGTGATTCGCCGCCACGGGACCGTGATGGTCATCTGCACCAACCCGAAGCACAAGCAGCGGCAGGGGTAGCAGCGCGATGGCACGAATCGCCGGCATCGACATCCCCCGCGAGAAGCGGGTCGAGGTCGCCCTCACGTATGTCTACGGGATCGGGCTGCCGACCGCCCAGAAGATCCTGACCCAGACGAACGTCAACGCCGACACCCGGGTGCGGGATCTCACCGAGGAGCAGGTCAACCGCCTGCGCGAGCTCATCGATCGCCGCTACAAGGTGGAGGGCGATCTTCGGCGCGAGGTGGCGCTGAACGTCAAGCGACTCATCGAGATCGGCTCGTACCGCGGCCTTCGCCACCGGCGGAACCTGCCGGTTCGCGGCCAGCGGACCAAGACCAATGCCCGGCAGCGGCGCGGACCGAAGCGGACCGTCGGCGCGCGGCGCAAGGCGACGAAGTAGCAGTGACGAGGGATAGCAGGACGCATGGCTGAGCGGAAGCGGGCCGTCAAGCAGCGTCGCCGGGAGAAGAAGAACGTGCCCCAGGGGCACGTCCACGTCCAGGCGTCGTTCAACAACACGATCATCACGATCACCGACCAGGCCGGGGCCGTGGTCAGCTGGGGCTCAGCCGGCGTGGCCGGCTTCAAGGGCTCCCGGAAGAGCACGCCCTATGCGGCCGCGATGTCCGCCGACATCGCCGCGCGCAAGGCCATGGAGCACGGCATGCGCCAGGTCGAGGTCTACGTGAAGGGCCCGGGCGCCGGCCGGGAGCAGGCCATCCGCTCGCTCCAGACCGCGGGCCTGGAGGTCACCGCGATCACCGACGTCACGCCCATCCCGCACAACGGCTGCCGCCCGCCCAAGCGGCGTCGGGTCTGAGGGAGGGGATCGCATGGCACGCTACACCGGATCCGTCTGTCGCCTGTGTCGCCGGGAGGGCACGAAGCTCTTTCTCAAGGGCACTCGCTGCTACACTAAGAAGTGCGCCTTCGAGCGCCGACCCAGCCCTCCCGGTCAGCACGGCGTCCGCCGCCGCAAGATGGGCGACTTCGGGATCCAGCTCCGGGAGAAGCAGAAGGTCCGCCGGGTCTACTCCGTCCTCGAGCGCCAGTTCCACAACTACTTCGTGGAGGCCGGCAACCGCGACGGCGTGACCGGAGAGAACCTCCTTCGCTTCCTCGAGACGCGCCTCGACAACGTGGTCTTCCGGCTCGGGTTCGCCTCCTCGCGGGCCCAGGCGCGGCAGCTCGTCGCCCACGGCCACTTCTCGGTCAACGGCACGCCAACGGACATCCCGTCGTTCGAGGTCAAGCCCGGCGATCGGATCGAGGTCCGCGAATCGCGCCGCGACCGTGAGCCGTTCAAGCTCGCCAAGGAGACGCTCCGGTCCCACCAGGCCCCGGAGTGGCTCAGCCTGGAGCCGGCCCGCCTGGCGGGCTCCGTCCTCAGCCTGCCCCGCCGCGACCAGATGCCGCTCGACCTCAACGAGCAGCTCGTGGTCGAGTACTACTCGAGGTAACCGCCACCCATGATCGAACTCGAGAGCCCGCAGATCGAGCCCATCGAGGAAGTCGGCACGTACGCCAAGTACGAGGCCGGCCCCCTCCAGGCCGGGTACGGCGTCACCCTCGGCAATGCGCTGCGGCGCGTCCTCCTCTCGTCGCTCGAGGGTGCCGCGGTCACGTCCATCCAGATCCGGGACGTGTACCAGGAGTTCTCGACGATCCCCGGCGTCAAGGAGGACGTCACCCAGATCGTCCTCAACGTCAAGAAGCTCCGCCTCAAGAGCTTCGCCACCCATCCCGTCCAGCTGCGTCTGACCAAGAGCGGCGCCGGACCGGTCCTGGCCGCCGACCTCCTCGAATCGGCCGATGTCGAGATCGTCAACCCGGACCTCGTCCTCATGACCCTCGATTCGGACGACGTGACCATCGAGATGGACCTGACCATCGAGCGCGGCGTGGGCTACCTCGGGGCCGAGCGCTCGGAGGCGCTGCCAATCGGCGTCATCGCCGTCGACGCGATCTTCACCCCGGTCCGCAAGGTCAACTACTGGGTCGAGAGCATGCGCGTCGGCCAGGTCACGAACTTCGACAAGCTCACGATCGAGATCGAGACCGACGGCACGATCGGGCCCGAGGAGGCCCTCAGCCGGGCCGCCGGGATCCTCGTCGAGCAGCTCCGCCCGTTCATCACCATCGGCCAGGCGGCGATGCCCGCCGACCGTGCCACGGCCGGCGTCCCCCAGCTCCCGCCGAACATGCTCGACATGCCGATCGAGGAGCTCGACCTGCCGATGCGGGCCTACAACTCGCTCAAGCGCAACAACATCGTGAAGGTCGGCCAACTCCTGCAGCTCAAGGACGACGACCTCCTCCGGATGCGGAACTTCGGCAAGAAGTCCCTCGACGAGATGAAGGAGCGCCTCAGGATGCGCGGCTTCATCCTGCCGGAGTCGGAGCCGTCGGACTTCGATGTCGAGGGCGAGGGCCTCGAGGCCGACGCGGACGCCGAGGACGAGGACGCCTGAGGTGGCTCACCGCATCGACGGGCGCAAGCTCAGTCGCAAGATGGGCCCGCGGCTCGCCCTCTACAAGAACCTGACCGTCTCGGTCCTCCGCTACGAGCGGGTCAAGACGACCGAGGCGAAGGCCAAGGAGATCCAGGGCTACGTGGAGCGGGCGATCACGCTCGCCAAGCGCGGCGACCTCGCCGCCCGGCGGCGGATCGTCTCGGAGTTCCCGAACGAGCCGCTCGTCGTGACCAAGCTGTTCGACGAGATCGCCCCGAAGTACGCCGATCGAACGTCCGGCTACACCCGGATCGTGAAGATCGGCCAACGCGCGGGCGATGCCGCCGAGATCGTTCAAATCGAACTGGTGTAGACAATCTGAACACGTCGTCGCTGGGCCGCGGTCAGGCCAAGGCGGCGCGGAGCACGCGAGCGAGCGCACTCAAACGTGCGTGAGCGAACGCGCGGACGCGCCAACGCAGGCATGGCCCGGCAGAGCGACGACGAAGGCGCCCGAGAGGGTGCCCCGGTGCGCTTTCGCGCAACGGTTGAATACGACGGCACGGATTTCGCCGGGTTCCAGTTCCAACCTGGGGCTCGGACCGTCCAGGGGGCGCTGGAGGCGGCCCTGGCCACTCTCTCGGGAGGAGCCAGGCAGCCGGTCGACGGCGCAGGTCGGACGGACGCCGGGGTTCACGCAACGGGGCAGGTGATCGCCTTCTCCTACGCGGGGCCGTTCTCGGCGGCTCGCCTGACCGAGGCCCTCAACGGCCTGCTCCCGCCGGATGTCGCGGTTCG
This sequence comes from Candidatus Limnocylindrales bacterium, assembly GCA_036393495.1. Lineage (GTDB taxonomy): Bacteria > Chloroflexota > Limnocylindria > Limnocylindrales > CSP1-4 > UBA5189. Next base: position 26,361 of record DASWGY010000104.1, on the reverse strand, counting down.
CGGCCTCCGCCGGGCGGCCCGGGGCTTCCACCCTCGCTACGCGGCGCGGTACCGGGACTACCGCTACTCCGTCTGGGACGGGCCGCGGAGCCCGCTCCGGGAGCGCACGGTGCTCCGGGTTCGGACCCACCTGGACGTGGACGCGATGGCCAGAGCCGCGACGGCCCTCGTGGGCCGCCACGACTTCAGCGCCTTCGGCGGGGCCGATCCGGAGCCGGTCCGGAACGTCCATCACGTCCGGATCCGGCGACGGGGAGGTCTCATCGAGATCGATGTCCGGGCCGACGCCTTCCTGCGAGGGATGGTCCGGCGCATTGTCGCCGCGCTCCTCGCCGTGGGGGCGGGCAAGATCGACGAGACAGCGGTCGGCGAGGCGCTTGCCGAGCGACGACCGGCGTTCGACGGGGCAGCAGCCCCGGCGAAGGGATTGTGTCTCCGCCGGGTCGTCATGGGACGGCGCGAGTGGAGAAACGGAGAAGACGAGGAACGATGAACGCCAAGACCTACACGGTCCGGGAGAGCGAGATCGAGCGACGCTGGTTCGTCGTGGACGCGACGGGACAGACGCTCGGCCGCCTCGCGACGCAGGTTGCGCGCGTCCTCTCCGGCAAGCACAAGCCCACCTGGACCCAGCATCTCGACACGGGCGACCACGTGATCGTCCTGAACGCATCGAAGGTCTCGATCAGCGCCGGCAAGACCGAGAGCAAGCTCTACATCCGCCACAGCGGCCATCCCGGCGGCTACAAGGAGGAGACGCTCGGCCGGCTCCTGGAGCGTCGACCCGAGGAGGTCGTCCGACGAGCGGTGAAGGGCATGCTGCCAAAGACGCGTCTCGGTGCCCAGCAGCTCCGCAAGCTGAAGATCTACGCCGGCAACGATCATCCCCATCAGGCCCAGCAGCCTGAGCCGCTCGCCTGACGGAGGAGCCAGCCATGTCCAGCCCTGCCTTCAACTCGGGAACCGGCCGGCGCAAGACCGCCGTCGCCCGGGTCCGCCTCCTGCCCGGCGAGGGCGAGATCGTCGTCAACGGGCGCTCCCTGGTCGAGCACTTCGGGAATGCGATCGACGAGACGGACGTCCGGATGCCGTTCCGGGTGACCGGAACGGAGGGCCGCTTCAACGCGATGATCAAGGTCGAGGGCGGTGGGGTCACCGGCCAGGCCGGCGCCATCCGTCATGGCATCGCCCGCGCGCTCCTCGAGCTCGACCCGGACGGCCACCGCCTGCCGCTTCGTCAGGCCGGCCTCCTGACCCGCGATCCGCGGATGAAGGAGCGCAAGAAGTACGGGCTCAAGCGCGCCCGCAAGGCCCCCCAGTACACCAAGCGGTAGTCGCCGCCGGCTGACGGTCGATACGTGCGTTGCGGGCTGCGCGGGCTCGCATCCTCGGACCGATGGCTCGCGGGGCGTCGCCTCGGTCCTCGGAGGGACCACGCTCACCTGCTCGCCCGCGCCTTCGCCTCGACCGCCATCCGGCGGCTAATCGTCGGCCCGCCATCCGACGGCTAGCGGCGGACCGCCATGCGGCGGCCAAGCGTCTCCACCGCCATCCGGCGGCTTGGCGCGGCCACCAGCGTGACCCCGAGTCAGCAGCTCCCGGACGAGCGGGCCGGAAATCGGCGCCAGCGCCCCGTCGCGTGACTTCGAGGCATCAACCCAGCCCGAAGACGCGGCCGTGCCCACCCTCAACGCACCGATGCTGTCTCCCAGTCACGGGTCGACGCGAACGCCGTCGCCTGGGGTTCCGGGCGTAGAGTTGCGAGGTGACATCGACCGCTGATCCGAGCTCGATCGCCGCGCCCGGGAGCCTGCGCGGGCGGGATCTCCTGAGCGGGGGTGACCTGGCGCCCGACGAGGTTCGGCGCGTGTTCGCCACCGCGGCGGAGCTGAAGGCCGAGTTCTCCGTCGCGCGCCGGCATGCCAGCCCGCCGCTCGTCCGGCGGACGCTGGCGATGCTGTTCGAGCGGCCGAGCCTGCGGACCCGGGTGACGTTCGAGGCCGGGATGATCCAGCTCGGGGGCGGTGCCATCCAGCTGACCTCGGGCAGCGTCGGCTGGGGCGTTCGCGAGTCGGTCGCGGACGTGGCCCGCAACCTCCAGGGCTTCGTCGACGGGATCGTGATCCGGACCGGCAGTCACGCGATCGCAACGGAGCTGGCCGCGACGGCCGACATCCCGGTGATCAATGCGCTGACCCTCCACGAGCACCCCTGCCAGGCGCTCGCCGACGTCTTCACCCTGGGCGAGGCGTTCGGCCACGTGGCCGGGCTCGTCGTCGCCTTCGTCGGTGATGGCAACAACGTCTTCCACTCCCTGGCGCTCGTGGCAGCCGGTCAGGGCGCGGTCGTCCGGATCGCTCATCCCCCGGCCTACGCCCCCGATCCTGCCGTCGTGGAGCGGGCGGCGGCCCTGGCGGCCGCAGCCGGCGGCCGGGTCGAGCTGGGCCATGACCCTCGTGGCGCGGTCGAAGGTGCCGACGTCATCTACACCGATGCATGGACCTCGATGGGCCAGGAGGCCGAAGCCGACGCCCGGCGGCTGGCGTTCGGGCCCTACCAGGTGGACGAGCGGCTGTGCGCCGTCGCGGGCGGGCAGGCGCGGGTCATGCACTGCCTTCCGGCGCATCGGGGCGAGGAGATCACGTCCGAGGTCATGGACGGGCCTCGGAGCCTGATCTTCCAACAGTCGGAGAACCGGCTCCACGTCCAGAAGGGGCTCCTCGTCGAGCTGCTCGGTGACCCGGCGCCCGCGACCCGGGGGTAGGATGCGGGTCCCATGAGCCAGGCCCTCTACGAGCAGTACAAGGACGCTCTCCGGCGGGGCCACCTCGCCAACCTCCGGGGACGGCTCGATGTCGCCGAGGCGGCCTACCGGAGCGCGGCCGCGCTCGCGCCCGACCGGGCCCTGCCGTACGCGAGCCTCGGTGGCGTCCTCGGCCGGACCAACCGACCGGATGAGGCGCTCGCGGCGTTTGGTGTCGCCCTGAGCCTCGCACCCGAGGACGAGAGCGGTCTCCGGGGTCGAGCCGAGCTCCATGCCGACCAGGGCCGGCGCGCCGAGGCCGCGGCAGACTACGAGACACTGGCCGATGTCCTGGAGCGGGCAGGGCGCCTGACCGACGCCGCCGATGCGGCCCGACGAGCGCTGGAGCTCGCCGAGTCGCGGGCGCGCCGGCATCAGATGGAACGGCTCACCATCCTCCTTCGGGACAGTGGCGAGGACCGCGATGCGGTCGATGCCCTCGATCGTGCCCTTCGCATCCTGGAGGCGGTCGAGGCGCCGTCGGCCGGCCCGCCGGCCGAGGGCGAGGACCCCGGCCCCGCGCCGGACGCGGCCGCGCAATCGACGGGTCCTGGACCTGCCTCGGTCGCCGAGCCCGCGCCCGGCGCGCCTGAATCCTCGCCCGAATCCTCGCCCGAGCCGGCGCCACTCGGGCCGGATCCGGCCGTCCTCCGGGCCGTGGCCGACGCGCTGCTCGACAGCGGTGACGTCGCCGGAGGCATGGAACGCCTCCTGTCGCTGGCCGCCCTGCACCGCTCGGCCGGACGCCTCGATGCGGCCATGGATGCCTGCCTCGCCATCCTCGAGATCTCCCCGGCCGACCATCGGCTCCAGCGCGAGATCGCCGCGATCCAGATGGATCGCGGCTGGACCGGGGCGGCCGCGGAGAAGGTCCGCCTGCTGGGTCGCCTGGCCGACCTTGACGCTGACGTCGAGGCCCAAGCCGCGCTCTCCGCCTTCGCCGCCGAGCGCGGTCTCGAGCCGCCACGGGACGCCGGCGCCCGCGCCTGACCCGGCATCGCCCGCGCCTGACCCGGCATCGCTCGCACCTGGCCGGACTGCCGTCCGACCCACCCGCCCGAGCACCCCGTGAGCCTCGACGGCGTCCGGTCGAGGGGGGTCGCGATGCTACACTCGCCGCACGATGCCGCAGCTCCTTGCGTCGATCCTGGACCAGGTCCGGCCCACGACGCTCCTCGACATCGGGCTCACCGCCGTCCTCATCTACTGGCTGTTCAGCCTCATCCGCGGGACCAGGGCGGTCCGCCTGGTGATCGGCGTCAGCGTCCTGTTCGTCGTCTACTTCGCGGCCCAGGCGCTGGCCCTCCGGCTGCTCACCCAGATCCTCCAGGCCGGGGCCGTCGTGGGCCTCGTCGCCGTCGTCGTCATCTTCCAGCCCGAGCTCCGGCGAGCCCTCGAGCGCATCGGCCGCGTCGGGTCCTTCGCCTGGCTCCTGCCCGCCGAGAACCGCGAGGCTGAGGAGGTCGCCGGCAAGGTCGCCCGCGCGGCCTCGCTGCTGTCCGCCGACGGCCACGGCGCGCTCATCGTGCTCGAGCGCGACACCGGCCTCCAGGAGATTGCCGAATCGGGGGTGATGATCCACGGCAACCTGTCGGTGGACCTGCTTCGGACGATCTTCATGCCCCGGACCGCCCTCCACGACGGAGCGGTGATCCTGCGCGGCGCGACGGTCGTCGCCGCCGGCGCACTCCTGCCCCTGGCCGAGACGACGATCAGCACGGAGCGCCTTGGAACCCGGCACCGGGCCGCCCTCGGGATCACCGAGCAGACCGATGCCGTCGCCGTCGTGGTGTCCGAGGAGAACCGCCAGGTCAGCCTCGTGGAGCGGGCGCGCATCGTCCGCAACCTGGGGGAGCCGCAGCTGGCGCGCGCCCTTCGGGCGCTCCTCGACCCGCAGGCCGAAAACGGCCGGTTCCGTTTCCGTCCGACGACGTCGACCGGACAGCGGACGCCTACGCTCGGGGGCCTCGGCCGGCTCGTCGGACGATCCGCCGCCCGCCCCACCGGGCCGGTCCCGCCGCGCGACGGGGGACCCACCGCCGATACCGCCGCGGGCCCGACGGGTACGGCGGGCCCTGCCGCCCAGGGCGGCTCGCCGGCCGAGCCCGCCGGAACCGGCACCCCAAGCCGATGAGGCGAGCCCTGGGCCTCGTCATTCACAACTGGCCCCTGAAGCTCGGCGCCGGCGCCCTGGCCACGCTGCTCTACGTCGGCCTCATCATCGGCGCGGATTCGAAGGTCTTCGCGGTCAGCATCCCGATCGAAGCCATCGGCGTGACACCCCAGGAGCGGATCATCTCCGACCTCGGGGCCGTCCGCGAAATCCGCTACCTGGCACCCGACGACCTCGGTCTTCGCCTCGACAGCTCGAACTTCCGAGCCACCGTCGATCTGAGCGATGTCGAGCCGGCCGACGGCCGCGTGCTGGTGCGCGTCCGCGTCGAGTCCGTTGACCCCCGCGTCCAGGTCCTGGAGGTCAACCCCGACCAGATCGTCGTCGAGCTCGATGCGGTCATCAGCCGGGTGGTCCCCGTGCGAGCGGTGATCGGGCCGGTTCCGAGCGGCCTCGACGTCGGCGACCCCATCGTCGAGGACACCGAGGTCACGGTCACCGGCGCGGCATCGGTCGTCGAACGGGTCGCCGAGGCCCAGGCGCGGATCTCGATCGACGCCACCGGGATCGACGTCAACCGGTTGGTGGACCTGGTCCCGGTCGACCTGGCCGGCGAGCCCGTCCCCCAGGTCGACTTCGAGTTCGTCCCGGCGTCCACGCGGGTCCGCATCCCGATCTTCAGCGACCGCCAGACGAAGTCCCTGCCGATCCGGCCCGTCGTCGCCGGATCGCCGGCCGTCGGCTTCGAGGTGGCCTCAGTGAGCGTGGACCCTCTCGTCATCGCGGTGGAGGGAGACGTTGACGACCTTGTCGTCCTGGAGGTCGCCGATACCTCGCCGATCACGATCACCGGCGCAACGTCGAACGTGACGGCCGTCGCGACCCTGGAGCTCCCGGACGGGGTCCAGGCTCTCGGCGACGCGACGATCACCGTCACGGTGACGCTCCGGCCGGTCACGTCGTCACGAACGTTCCAGGCCGGGCTCATCCTCGTCGGGGCCCGCGCCGACCACGAATACTCGCTGTCGACGGACCGGGTCCTGGTGACGATCGGCGGCTCCGTCGCCGACCTGGATCGGCTCTCCGGCTCGGAGCTCGTCCTGACCCTCGATGTGACCGGCCTCGACGGCGGGACCTTCGACGTCAACGTGAGCGCGAACCTCCAGACGGGCCTTACCCTGATCGCCGCGAGCCCCAACCCGATCGCCGTCACGATCGTCGCCCCGCCCCCGTCGCCCAGCCCGCCCGCGGCCTCGCCCAGCCCGTCACCCTGACCCGCGCTCGTCCGTCGCCTGACTCGCCACCACTCGTCTCGAGCCACCAGCCAGCATCACGGAGGATCGACCGCCCGTGCCCCGCCTCTTCGGAACCGACGGCATCCGCGGTGTCGCCAACGTGGACCTCAAGCCGATGACCGCGTATGCCCTGGGTCGGGCGACTGCACACCGACTCGTCGGCGCCCGCGGCGCGATCGTCGTGGGCCAGGACACCCGGCGCTCGTGCGACCTGTTCGTGGCCGCGATCACGGCCGGCGCAACGAGCCTCGGCACGGACGTCCACCGTGTCGGCGTGGTGCCGACGCCGGCCCTCGCCTTCCTGGCCGGCACCGGCGAGTACGCCGCGGGGATCATGGTCTCGGCATCCCACAACCCGGCGACCGACAACGGCCTCAAGGTCCTCGACCAGGACGGGCTGAAGCTCGACGATACAGTCGAGGACGAGCTCGAGCAGCTCATCTGGCGCTCCGAGGAGCTTGGCGGGGCCGGCAACGACGACCTCGGCATCGATGTCGATGCCCGCGACCGCGTGGCGCGCTATGCGGCCGACCGGATGCGCCTCGCGTCGGCGGTCAGCGCGGCCGGGCTCCGGATCGTCCTCGATGCGGCGAATGGCTCCGGGGGTGACCTGGGACCCGGGATCCTCGCCGCCACCGGCGCCGCCGTCGAGGTCATCAACAACCGCCCCGACGGGACGAACATCAACCTCCATTGCGGTGCAACCGATCCGACCGGGCTGGCCCGGGCGGTCGTCGATCGCGGCGCCGACGTCGGTTTCGCCCTCGACGGCGACGCCGACCGGCTCATCGCCGTGGATGCCGCCGGCCGGGTCGTGGACGGCGACCAGATCCTTGGCGTCCTGGCCCTTGAGCGCCTCGGCCGCGACGCCCTGGCGGGCCGGACGCTCGTCGTGTCCGTGCTCTCGAACGGCGGCCTCCAGGGGGCCGTCGAGGCGGCCGGCGGGACCGTCGTCCGGACGCCCGTCGGCGACAAGTACATCCTCGAGGGGATGCAGGTTGCGGGCGCCGGCCTGGGCGGCGAGAAGAGCGGGCACGTCATCATCCGCGAGCACACGACCTCGGGCGACGGCATCGTGACCGCCCTCGAGGTCCTGCGGGTCATGACCGTCCAGGGCCGGTCCCTGGCCGACCTGGCGGCGACGATCCCGCTCCTGCCCCAGCAACAGCGGGCGGTCCGGGTGCGTCACAAGGACCAGTGGGAGGGGGATCCGGTCCTGCAGCGGGCAATCGCGACGGCCGAGGCGCGCCTCGCCGGCAGCGGCCGGATCCTCGTTCGGCCATCGGGCACGGAGCCGGCCCTGCGGGTCATGGTCGAGGGACCGGACGCCGAAATGGTCAACGAGCTGGCCGACGCCCTCGCGACCGTCGCGAACGAGCGGCTACACTGAGTCAGGTGCCCTCCCCATCGAGCCAGGAACCGTCCGGCGGCGGCCGGAGGACCAGACGAAGGACCTGAACCGATGTGCGGCATCGTCGGCTACACCGGGCCCCGCGAGGCGGGACCCATCCTCATCGAGGGGCTCCGGCGCCTCGAGTACCGGGGCTACGACTCGGCGGGCATCGCCCTCGTTGACGAGCAGGGCGATCTCTTCGTCGAGAAGAAGGCCGGCAAGCTCGCCAACCTGACCACGGCGATCGCCGACCGGACGCCCCATGCCGCGATGGGCCTGGCCCACACCCGCTGGGCGACCCACGGCCGACCGAATGACCTCAACGCCCATCCCCACGTCGATTGCAGCGGCAAGATCACCGTCATCCACAACGGGATCATCGAGAACTTCCGGGAGCTCCGGGACGGGCTGGAGGCACGTGGCCACAGGCTCGAGTCGGAGACCGACACGGAGGCGATCGCCCACCTCGTCGAGGAGGCCTATGCGGGCGACCTCGCGGACGCCGTCAGGGCCGCCCTCCGTCGCGTCGAGGGCGCCTATGCGATCGTCGTGATGCACCGCGCGGAGGCCGGCCGGCTCGTGGGGGCTCGCCAGGACGTGCCGCTCGTGGTCGGCCTCAACGGCGAGGAGACGTTCATCGCCAGCGACGTTGCCGCGATCCTGGCCCACACCAACCGCGTCGTCTTCCTAGAGGAGGGCGACGTCGCCGACATCCGGCCGACCGGCGTCGTGGTCACCGATGTCGAGGGTGTCGCGAGGGAGCGACCCGAGACCCTGATCGACTGGTCGCCCGAGACCGCCGAGAAGGGCGGCTACGAGCACTTCATGCTCAAGGAGATCCACGAGCAGCCCGACGCCCTGCGCCAGTCGCTGGCGGGCCGCGTCGGTCGCGACGATCGGATCCACGTCGCCGAGATCGAGCCGCTCGCCGACGTCCTCCGCGAGGTCACCAGGGTCGAGCTCGTCGCCTGCGGGACGGCATCGTACGCGGCGCTCGTCGGGGCATCGGCGATCGAGCGCTGGACCGGCCTGCCGGCGCGGGTCACGGTCGGATCGGAATTCCGCTACAGCCCACCGCCGCTCGACCGCCGGACGCTCGTCATCGCCGTGACCCAGTCGGGCGAGACGGCAGACACGATCGCGCCGACCCGGCTGGCCCGGAGGCAGGGCTGCCCGATCATCGCCGTGACCAACACCGTCGGCTCGGCGATCACTCGCGAGGCCGACGCGGTCCTCTACCTCCAGGCCGGCCCGGAGGTTGCCGTCGCGGCCTCGAAGACGTTCGTGACCCAGGTCACGACGCTGATCGCCCTGGCGGCAGGGATCGGGCAGGCTCGCGGCACCATCGACGCCGGCGCCGAACGCGAGCTCGGAGCTGCCCTCCGGGCCCTGCCCGAGGCGGCCGCGACGACCCTTGCCTGGAACGCGCCCGCAGCCCACGACCTGGCGCGCCGCTATGTGAACTCGCGGGGCTTCATGTTCGTCGGCCGCGGATCGACCTATCCCGCAGCCCTGGAGGGGGCGCTCAAGCTGAAGGAGATCAGCTACGTCCACGCCGAGGGCTACCCCGCCGGTGAGCTCAAGCACGGCCCGATCTCGCTCCTCGACGCCGAGTGTCCCTTGGTGGCCGTGGCGACCCGCTCGTCGACGTACGACAAGCTCATCAGCAACGTCATGGAGGGCCGGGCCCGCGACGCCCGGGTCATCGCCGTGGCGACGAAGGGCGATCCCCAGATCGAGCGCTTCGCGGACGACGTCTGCTGGGTCCCGGACACCCATGAGGCGATCGGGGCCGTGCTGGCCATCATCCCGCTCCAGCTCTTCGCCTACCACATGGCGATTGCCCGCGGCACGGACGTCGACCAGCCCCGGAACCTGGCCAAGTCCGTGACGGTGGAGTAGCCGGCGATGACGGCCGCGGACCGCCGCCCAGGCGGCGCGGACGGTCGCCCGGCCGGCGAGGCCGGCCTCGGCGCGGGGGCCGTGCCGGCTGGGACCACGGAGCTGGGCATCGACATCATCAAGGTCGCCCGGATCCGGGACACCCTTGCCCGGTTCGGGGCTCGCTTCTCACGACGGGTCCTCACCCCCGCCGAGCAGCGGTATGTGCGGGACCGGCCCGAGACGTTCGCCGGGCGATGGGCGGCCAAGGAGGCCGTCAGCAAGGTCCTGGGTCTCGGCGTGCGGGGCATCGGCTGGCGGGACATCGAGGTCGAGCGCCTCCCGACGGGCCAGCCGGCCGTTCGGCTCCATGGCCGGGCCGCGGAGCGGGCCGGGCAGCTCGGGATGGACCGGATCGCGCTCTCGATCACGCACGAATCAGACTACGCCGTGGCGATCGCCTTCGGGGTCCGGACGGCGGGCGGGCGGTACGTCTTCCCGCTCGACATCGAGGCGCGGCTCGACGAGCGAGAGCGCCGCATCCTGGCCCGGATGGAGCGCCTCCGCACGCTCCGTGAGGCGGCCGTCGCCGAGGGTGGCGACCGTGATTGAAGCGGCCGTCGCCGAGGGTGGCGACCGTGACTGAGGCCGGCGACGATGGCTGATCGGCCGCTCGGCTTCGGGCGACGGGCAGCCGATGCCGCGTCGACGCCGCCGGCCGGCGTCGACGGCCCAGCGGTCATGTCCGATCGCTCGGTGGCGCTCCTCCTCCCGGAACGCCCGGCTCGTGGTCACAAGGGCACGTTCGGCAAGCTCCTCGTGATCGCCGGCTCGCTCGACTACGCCGGCGCCGCGCTCCTGGTCTGCCGGGCCGCCGGGCGGACCGGGGCCGGCCTGGTGACGCTCGCCGTTCCCGAGTCGCTCCAGCCGCTCTTCGCGGCGAAGGTCGTCGAGGCGACCACGATGGCCCTCCCGGAAGATGACGTCGAGGAGGTCGATCCGGAGCCCGCCCTCGCCAGGATCCTCGACCACGAGCATGACGCGATCGTCCTCGGACCGGGCCTTCGGCCCGGCCTGGCGACGACCGAGCTCGTGCGCGAGCTGCTCGGCGCGGGGGACGAGGAGCGCCCGTCGCCGATCGTCCTCGACGCCGAGGCCCTGCGCTCGATGGCGACGCTCGGCGAGTGGCACCGGGCCGCCACCCGGCCGGCCGTCCTGACCCCCCATCCCGGGGAGTTCGCCCGCCTCCGGGCCGGCACCGGCGTGGACGCCGCATCGGATGGTGATCTCGCGGCCGACGACGCGGCCCGGGCTGCCGCGGCCCGCGATGCCGCCGTGGGCTGGGGTCAGGTGGTCGTCCTGAAGGGCGCCCGGACCGTCATCGCGGAGCCCGACGGGACGATCGCCGTGGCGCCGTTCGAGAACCCGGCGCTCGCGTCCGGCGGCACGGGCGACGTCCTGGCCGGGACCATCGGGGCGCTCCTCGCCCAAGGCCTCACGCCGGCCGACGCGGCCCGGCTCGGGGTCTACCTTCACGGCATGGCCGGCGAGGCCGTCCGCGACCGGATCGGCGACGCGGGCCTTCTGGCCGGTGACCTGCCGGATGCGATCCCGGCCGCCCGGAAGCGCCTCGCCGGTGTCGCCGATCGGCTGCGACCCGGCCGGCGCCTCGGCTTCACCGTGCGAGGGCCGGGCGGCTCTGCCGAGGGAGCAACGGACTGAGCGCGGAGAGCGGCGGGCCGTCGATCGAGGCGCGGCTCGCCGGCGACGGGGTGTCGATCGAGGCGCGGCTCGCCGCCGCCGGCCTGCCACCGCTGCCGCGGACCGCCTGGCTGGAGATCGATCTCGAGGCGCTCGTCGCCAACCTCGCCACGATCCGGCGGCGGGCCGGGCCGGGCGTTCCCGTCCACCCCGTCGTCAAGGCCGATGCCTACGGTCACGGGGCCATCCCGGTGGCGCGGGCCCTCGAGGCCGCCGGGGCCGACGGCTTCTGCGTCGCCACCTTCGACGAGGCCGTCGCCCTCCGGACCGCGGGCGTCCGCCGGCCGATCCTCGTCCTCTACCCGGTTCCCGCCGCCTGGACGGCCGAAGCTGTCCGGCGCCGGATCGCGGTCACGGCGGCCGACCTCGGCCTCCTCGAGGCGATGCTCGCCACGGCCTCCGCCGATCCGGCTCCGCCTCGCTCGCCACTCAGGGTCCAGCTCGAGGTCGAGACGGGCCTTGGGCGGGGCGGCTTCCAGGCCCCCGAGCTGCTCGTGGCGGCAGGTCGGGTCGAGGCCGCGCCGCGCGCCCGCCTCGACGGCCTGTGGACACATCTCCAGGCGCCCGAGGACCCGACTGGCTCGCAGGCCCAGCTGGCCCGCTTCGAGGCCGCCACCGACGCCCTGCGCGAGGCGCACATCCGGCTGCCCCGGCGCCACGTCGCCGCCAGCGGCGGGCTCGTCCAGGACGGTGTGGCGACCTACGACGGGGTCCGGCCGGGCCTCTCGGTCTATGGCCTCATCCCCGACGAGCTCCATGGGCTGACCGGGAGCGGCGTCGCCGAATCCCTCCGGCCGGTGATGGCGCTCCACGCTCGGCCGGTCAGGGTGGCCGAGCTCCCGATCGGCTGGGGGGTCAGCTACGGCCCATCCTTCCGAACGGCCCGCCCCAGCCGGATCGCGACCCTGCCCCTCGGCTACGGCGACGGCTGGCCGCGGTCGCTCTCCAACGCGGCCGAGGCCCTCGTCCGTGGACGGCGCGTGCCGCTCGTCGGGACGGTGGCGATGGATGCCGTCATGGCCGACGTCACCGACGTCCCGGGCGCGCCCGTCACGACCGCCGACGAGTTCGTCCTCCTGGGCCGGCAGGGGGCGGCGGAGATCACCGCTGCCGAGCTGGCGCGCCGTCGCACCACGAACTCGTGGGAAACGGTTACGAGCATGGCCGGGCGCCTGCCCCGGGTGTACCATGCGCGCTCCGGACCGGAGGGCATCCGGACGCTCGTCTCCGGAGGAATCGGGTGACGCGCCTTGAGCTATGGAACGGGGACATCTGCGTCCTCGAGGTCGACGCGATCGTGAACCCTGCCAACCCGACGCTCTGGATGTCAACCGGGGTGGGCGGCGCGCTGAAACGAGCCGGGGGCGACGCCATCGAGTTCGCCGCGGTCCGCCAGGGCCCGATCGAGCTCGGTGAGGCGATCGTCACCGGTCCGGGCAACCTCGCCGCCAGGGCGGTGATCCACGCCGCCTCGCTCGACCGCGACCGGCGAACAAGCGGCCCCATCCTCGAGACCGCCGTCCGGAGCGCGTTCGCCCGGGCCCGCGAGATCGGGGCGACGAGCATCGCGTTTCCGGCCCTCGGCACGGGCGTCGGCGGCTTTCCCCTCGACGAGGCAGCCCGGATCACGACCGCGACGGTCAAGGATGAGCTCGACCGCAGCCCCGACATCGAGCATGTCGTCTTCGCCCTCCGCGGACTTGCCGCCTACCAGGCCTTCGAACGGGCGCTCGCCGGGACCGCGGTGCCGAGCGCGACCCTGCCGGCCGACGCGGGCATCGAGGGCGGCCCATGAGCGAGTTCGGGGCACCCGGCTACGAGCCCACCGAGGAGCAACGCGAGGAGCTCGTCGAGCAGGTCGCCCGCGAGATCCAGCTGCGAGGCCTGACCGCCCCGGCCGTCCACTTCCTCCATGCCAGCCGGCCATACCGCCCGCTCGGCGCAAACGCGATGCTGTTCTTCGATCCGGTGCTCCGGAGCCTGTTCGGGGGCGACCTGGCCGAGGCCACGGCGATCCTGGCCGACGACGATGGGATCGAACAGCTCATCGATCGGCTGGAGGAGCTCGACGAGGAAACTGCCTGGGACGCCTGAGGCCTCCGAGCCGTCGCCCGCGCGCGGCCGCTAGCATGGGCTCGTGACCAGTCCTCCCAAGGCCCTCGTTGCCGTCGACATCGGCGCGGCGACGACCGCTGTTGCCGTGCTCGGCCGACCCGCCGGCACGTGGCGGCTCATCGGCTCACTGGCGGCGCCCGGCGGGGTTGACGCGGCCGACGTCCTCGAGGTCCTGGCCGCCCGCGTCGGGGCGGCCGACCCGGCCCTGGCCGACGCCATCGGGCTTCGGCCCGACGCCGGCGGGCTTCGGCCCGGCGACCTCGATGCGCTGCCCCGGCTCGAGAGCCGCAGCGCCCCGCCGCGGACGCTCGTCGTCATCGGCGCCTCGCGCCGAGCCAGGACGACCCTCGAATCGATCGCCGCCCGGACCGCCTGGCAGGTCGTCGGCGCCTCGACCGAGACCCATGACCCGCGCGAGACGACGGAGCTCGTCCTTCGCGACGATGTGTCGGCGGTCCTCCTCGCGGCGGGTGATCCGCCGGGACCCGACGAGCGAGCGTCGCTCGACGACCTGGCCGGCCTGGTCGGGGCCGCCGCCCGACGTCGCCCGGAGCTGCAGGTCGTCATCGGTGCTGCGATCCGGCGCCGGACGGCCTGGCTCGAGGGCCTCGGCGACGACCCGCCGGGGGACCCGGAGCGGATCGTGGATGCCCCGGCCATCGGTCCGCGGCGCCACGCGGACGAGGCGCTCCGAGCGACCCTCGAGGGGCTCCTCGCGGACCCGCGCAGCGGCCGACAGGCGCTCGGTGCCGTGGCGTCGTCCCTCGCCGACCTGCTCGAGCGGCGGGTCGAGATCGTCGAGGTCGGCCACGATGGCGGCGCCCGGGCAGTGGCCGGCCCGGGGGCGCCCGGGGATGAGCCGGTAGGCTCGAGCGTCGTGACCGCGCGGGGGGCCCTCGTTCCGCCCGAACCCGACGACCTCCTCGTCGACCAGGTGCTGGCCTGGACGACCGGCAGCCTGGATCGTCACCGGATGGGCGACCGCCTCCGCGACCTTCGGGCGGCGCCGTGGTCCGATGCGGCCGGGGAGGGAGCGCGCCTTCGCCTCGCGGCGGCGCGAGCGGCCCTCCTCCGGATCGCGGCCCTGACCCCGGAGCTCGGCGCCCTACCGGCACCCGACCTGACCGTCGTTGCCGGCGGGTGCTTCGCCGCGGTCCCCCCAGCCGCGGCGATGCTCGCCGTGGCCGACACGATGCGGCGTGTCGGGGCGACCCAGCTCGCCGCCGATCCGGCCCGCCTGCTTGGACCCATCGGAACGATCGCGGATCCGGTCGAGCGACGGTCGCTCCTGGCCGATGTCGCGGGTGACCTCCTGGTCCCGCTCGGCAGCCTCGTCCTCGCGGCCGGACTCGGCCCGCGTCGCGACGGCGGGCGCATCGGCAGCCTCGACCTCGAGCACGACGGCTCGTCAGTCCGGCACGACCTCGTCACCGGTGACGTGGCGCTCCTCGACCTTGGGCCGGGCACCTCGGCGACGGCGTCGCTCGAGTTCCGCGAGGCGGCTCGGATCGGGCGCCGGACGCGGCGGGTGAGCGTCGCCGTAAGCGGTGGCCTCGGCGGGCTCGTCGTCGACCTCCGCGACGTCCCGCTCCGCCTGCCGGACCGCCGCGACCGCCGTCGGAGCGTCCTCGCCGCGTGGTCCGCCCTCGCCTGGCCGGTGGACGAGCCATGAGCTTGGTGCGGGGCGAGGGTCAGCCGGCCGCCGCCGACCGCGCCGGGGGCAGCGTCGAGCCGCCGGCCGTGCCCGCCGGCCTGGCCCTCGTGCGGCCACGGCCCGTCGTCGTCGGCCCAGTCGAGGTGTCGTTCGCCCTCCGGCCCGGGGACCGGCCGCTGGTGACCCACGGCCAGGCCGTCGTCCGCGGTGCGCCGCTCGCGGAGCGGCTGCGCGATCCCCGGACCGAGGTGCTGAGCGACAGGATCGAGTCGGAGGCCGCCATCCCCGGCACCGAATGGGCGCCACCACCGGCGAACCATCGCCGGGGCGAGGGCCTGCCGGAGCGGGGCGAGCTCCTGTTCGTGAGCGGCGGCCGCTGGCGACTCGGGACCGGTGACCATCGTGAGGCGATCGAGGCCCCGTTCGCCGGGATCGTCCGCGCCGTCCGGCCGGGCACCGGGATCCGGCTCGGGACGCCGGCAAGGGCCGTCCTCGGTCGCGAGGTCCTTGCCGGCCCATCCTCGGGCCGCCTGGAGATCCTCGCCCCCCGTGACGGCGATGTCCGGGCGTCCGAGATCGATGTCGGGGGGGCCGGGGCCATCCTCGTGGTCGGGGCCCACATCGACGCCGAGGCGATCACCCGGGCGCGCGCTGTCGGCGTCCGGGGCATCGTCGTGGCATCCCTGGGGGTCAAGGAGCGGCGCGACGTCCTGGCCTCGGAGCGGCGCGGCCAGGCCGCCGTCCACGGCCTGCCGCCGTTCGCCATCCTCGTCCTCGACGGCTCCGTCCGACGCCCGATCGCATCGCCGATCATGGCCGTCCTGGAGCGGGTTGCCGGGAGCCACGTGGCGATCGTCGGCGACCCGCCGTGCCTCGTCATCGACCATGCCTGGGACGACCTGCCGTTCCCGGAGAAGGACCTCGTCCGGGTCCTCGCCGGCCCCCTGGCCGGGGCAGAGGGTCGCTGGGCGGGTCTGGCCGGGCCGCAGCGGTTCCCGGGCGGCGTCGTCCTGGAGGCGGGCTACGTGCGGTTCGCCGGCCGGCGCGCCGTGGCCGTCCCGCTGGGCGACCTCGAGCGCTTCACCTGATCAGGCCAGCGCCCCGAACAGCGGCACGCCTCGAGCCGCCCCTCAGTCCTCGCGGTCCCGGTGGACCGGGTCGTGCTCGTCCCGGCCGCAGCCCGGGATGCTGCAGCGCCGCTTCCGGATGTAGTTGTCGGTGACCGAGACCGAGCCGATCGTCCCGTAGCCGAGGCCCGAGCCGCCGCCCGACGCGATCGCCGAGATCCCGGGATCGAACGTCTGCGAGAACCAGTGCGGGCGACCCGGATCGATCGCTCGAGGTGCGTCGTTCGGTCGACCCAGGTGGAGCCGGATCTTCATGAGCCTTCGCTCCTTTCGCGGGCCGCTCGATGATGCGCCGTGGCCACCCCGCGTCAAGGTCCGTTTGGGCCACTGAGGAGCGCCGACCGGCAGGCCGCCGGACCATCGGCTACGCTCGGCCGACGATGACCCCCGGAGCCCTCGACATCGAGCGGACGACGACGAGCGCCGAGGCGACGCAGCGGCTGGCCGCGGCGCTCGCCCGGGTCGCCGCGCCTGGCGACCTGGTGTGCCTGTGGGGCGAGCTTGGGGCGGGCAAGACGGCCTTCGCGAAGGGCTTCGGGCGCGGCCTCGGGGTGACGACGACGATCAGCTCTCCGACCTTCGTCCTGATGGCCGAGCACGAGGGCCGGCTGCCGCTCTTCCACCTCGATCTGTACCGGCTCGCGGATGCGGCTGACGCCTGGGCCGGTGGCCTCATCGACGACCGGCAATCCGCCGGGGTCACCCTCGTCGAATGGCCCGATCGGTTCGGCCCGGCGCTCCCGGCCGAGCGGGTCGACGTCCGGATCGACGGCCTCGGCGACGCCCCTCGCCGGATCCGGATCGAGGCTCGTGGCGTGTCCCTGGCCGGCTACGTCGCCGCGGCGACGACGGCCGAGCTCGGCGAGCCCGTGCCGGCCCGATGAGCGCCGGCGTCGCGTCAGCCCGATGAGCACCGACTCGACCGCGGCCGGCACCGCCGGCCGCAGGTGGCTCCTGGCGATCGACACGGGGACGTCGCGGATCGTCGTCGCCGCGGGCGAGGTCGACGGCCGCCTGATCGAGGCTCTCGACTGGCCGGCCGGGCATCGCCACGGCGAGCGGCTCCTGCCGGGCCTCGAGGAGCTCCTGGCGGTGACCGGCCTCGACCGCGCGGGGCTCGCGGGCATCGTGGTCGGGACCGGCCCGGGGGCCTTCACCGGTCTCAGGGTCGGCCTGGCGACGGCCAAGACCCTGGCCCACGCGAGCGGCATCCCGATCGTCGGCGTTGGGACCGGCGAGGCGCTGGCCCATGCCGCGGCGGGGACTGGCGAGGCGCCGCCCGCCACCCTCGTCCTGCTCCTGCCGGCCGGCCCCCGCGATCGGGTGGAGCTCCGCGTCGGGCACGAGCCTCGGCTGCTTCCCGGCGGGATGGAGCCTGCCCTCGGGCCAGGTGACGCCGTCGTCGCCGTCGACCTCGCCGGCCGGGCGCCCGAGGCCGCCGTCGCCCGCGGCGAGCTGGCCCTGGCCGGGCTACCGGCGGCCATCGTCAGGCTCGGCGCCGCTCGACTGGCCGCCGGCGCGGCCGAGGATCCGGCGGGCCTCATCCCCGAGTACGTCAGCCTGCCGCGCGGCGTCCGCGCGACGGGCGGGGAGATCGAGTGGTCGCACGGCCCCCGGTGAGGCTCGGCGTCGGCCCGATGACGCTCGATGACCTGCTCGAGGTCCACCGAATCGAGCGGGCCAGCTTCAGCATGCCCTGGCCGGACGAGGCCTACCGAAGCGAGCTCTCGGCCAACCGGCTCGCCTCGTACCTGGTGGTGCGGGCCGAAGGGACCGACGGCCTCATCGCCTACGGCGGCATCTGGCTCATGGTCGACGAGGCCCACATCACCACCTTCGCCGTGGATCCGGCCTGGCGTCGCCAGGGGGTGGGGGAGACGCTCCTCATCGCCCTCCTCGACCTGGCCGTCGCGAGGCGCGCCCGCGAGGCGACGCTCGAGGTCAGGTTGTCCAACGTCCCGGCGCGTCGCCTGTACGAGAAGTACGGCTTCCGGCCCGTCGGCCTGCGCCCGCGCTACTACTCCGACAATGGCGAGGACGCCCTCATCATGACCACCGAGCCCCTTGCCGGCGCCTCGATGCGGCAACGCCTGGCGGGCCTCCGGGCGGCCCTCGATGCAGCGCCCCCACCGCTCCCACCGGCTGAGATGGCCGCTCCCAGGCCCGGTGGCGGGCTCCCGGGTGGACCCACCGGGTCGGATGCCAGGGGAACGGTCGGGCGTCAGGAGCAGCCCCCGCGTCGGTCGGGCCGCGGCCGGTGAGCGGACCTCTCGTTCTGGCCATCGAATCGTCCTGTGACGAGACCGGGATCGCACTCGTCGAGGGTGGTCGTCGGATCCACGCCAACGTCGTGGCCAGCCAGGTCGCGCTCCATGCCTCGACCGGCGGGATCGTGCCCGAGGTCGCGGCCCGGGCCCATCTCCGGTGGATCCTGCCGGTCCTCGACGCCGCTCTCGCCGATGCCGGGGCAGCCGTCGCCGACATCGATGCGGTCGCGGTGACCCACGGACCCGGGCTTGCCGGGTCGCTCCTCGTGGGGATCAACACGGCCAAGACCCTCGCCTGGGTCCATGCCAAGCCGCTCGTCGGGGTCAACCACCTCGAGGGCCACGTGTACGCGGCATGGCTCCTGGATCCGGACCAGGCCGAGACCGCGGAGCCGGTCTTTCCGCTCGTCGCCCTCGTCGTGTCGGGCGGCCACACGTTCCTCGTCGAGATGCGCGACCACCTCGAGTACCGCCTCCTCGGCCAGACCGTCGACGATGCCGCGGGCGAGGCCTTCGACAAGGTCGGCCGGCTCCTCGGTCTTGGCTATCCGGGGGGCCCGGCGATCCAGCGGGCCGCGGGCGGGGCCAGGGACCATGACGCGGCGTTTCCGCGGGCGTGGCTCGGGGACACCTTCGACTTCAGCTTCTCGGGGCTCAAGACGGCGGCTCGGCGGGTGGTCGAGGCCGAGCGGGCCGAGGCCGGGATCGCCGGCGCACCCGACGCAGACCTGCCCGAGGACCGGGTCGCCGAGCTGGCCTGGGGGTTCCAGGACTCGGTCACCGACGTCCTCGTGGCCAAGACGATCCGCGCGGCCCGCGAGACCGGCGCCCGATCGATCGTCCTCGGCGGCGGCGTCGCTGCCAACACGGCCCTCCGGGACCGGCTTCTCGACAGGGCCGCGGGGCTGGACGTCCCGGTGGTCATTCCTCGGCCGGGCCTGTGCACGGACAATGGCGCCATGATCGGCGCGGCGGCAGCGCGGCGGCTCGCCGCCGGCGAGCGGGCGGGCCTGGACCTCGACGCCCGGCCGTCGCTGCCCCTCGCCTCGCCGGCTCGGAGCTGATCGGGTGACGAGCCCTCGACCCACCCCAACCCGGCTCGACCCGCTGGCGATCCGGCGGCTCCTGCGCGACGAGGGCCTTCGGGCCCGCCACTCCCTGTCCCAGAACTTCCTCGCCGATCCCGACGTGCTCGACGCGATCCTCGAGGCGGCCGGGGCGCAGGCCGGCGATCGAATCCTCGAGATCGGGCCCGGGCTCGGGATCCTGACCGGGGCCCTCCTCGAAGCCGGCGCGGCGGTGACGGCCGTGGAGCTCGACACGCGCCTGGCCGCGCTCCTTCGGGACCGACTCGGGGGCGCGGTCGTCGGCCCGACGGCGGACCTCGGCCCCGGCGGCCTCAGGCTCATCGAGGGCGATGCGCTCGACCAGGATCTGCCCGGTCTGGTGCCGCCGCCGTACGCGGTGGTGGCCAACCTGCCATACCACATCACGAGCCCGATCCTGCACCGGCTCCTCGAGCGCGCGCCGCGGCCCGAGCGGCTGGTCCTGATGGTCCAGTGGGAGGTGGCCGAGCGGGTGGCCGCACCGCCCGGCCGGATGAGCTACCTGTCGGTCTTCGTCCAGTACCACGCCGACGTCCGGGTCGCGCAGCGCGTGCCCGCGTCGGCCTTCGAGCCGGCGCCGGCCGTCGAATCGGCCGTCATCGTCGCGGAGCCCCGACGGCCGGGCTCGGTCGCACCGCTCGACCCGCCCGGGGCGGCCGTCGCCGAGGATGCGCTGTGGGCGCTCGTCCAGGCAGGGTTCCGGGAGCGCCGGAAGATGATCCACAACGTCCTCGTCCGCCAGCTCGGACTGCCGAGCGTCCGGGTGGACGCTGCCCTCGCCGCCGTCGGCATCGAGCGGGATCGGCGGCCCCAGACGCTGTCGGTCGCCGAGTGGATCGCGCTCCGGGCGGCGATCGACGCCGGACCGCAGCTCGGCGGACTCGTCGATGGCTGAGGCCGCCGGGCGGCTCGCCCCGGCCGTCCGCCTCGCGCCCGCGAAGCTCAACCTGACCCTTGCCGTCCTCGGCCGCCGGTCGGACCGCTTCCACGAGCTCCACTCGGTGATGGTGCCCCTGGCCCTCGCCGATCGGCTCTCGGTCGCCCGCGCGGCGACCGCGGCCGGTGCCGGCACCGCCGCCGGCCCGGATGCGCTCCGCGTGGAGGGACTCGACGCGGGCCCCGTCGAGGACAACCTGGTGCTCTTGGCCCTTGCCCTCGCCCGTGCCGCGGTGGGGCGGGCCGCCGACCCGTTTCCGCTCGCCGCGCGCCTCGACAAGCGGATGCCGGTGGCGGCCGGGCTGGCCGGCGGGAGCAGCGATGCGGCGGCGGCGATCGACGCGGCTCTCGAGGCCTGGGGACTCCTGGTGCCCGGCGCCGCGCCGGACGTCGAGCTCGAGGCCCTGCGGCATGGCATCGCTGCCCGGACCGGCTCCGACGTGCCGTTCTTCCTGGCCGGCGGACCGGCTCTCGTCGAGGGACGCGGCGAGCGGGTGACGCCGCTGACCCCGATCCGTGGCACCCCTCCGGGGGTCGTCCTGGTGACACCGTTGGTCCCGGCGCCCACGCCGGCGGTCTTTGCCACCTTCGATGCCGGCGGACTGGCCTCGGCCGCCGATCCACGATCGACCCGCCTGACGTCGGATCATCTCGCCGCCGAGCTCCGCGCCGGCCTGACCGCCGCGAGCCTCGTGGCGAGAGCCGGGGTCCTCGCCGCGGCCAACGACCTGCTGCCTGCGGCGACGATCGTCGTCGACGGCCTCACGGTCCTGCGGCGGGCGCTCGCACGACGCCTCGGCCGGCCCGTGGGCCTCTCCGGATCCGGACCGTCGCTGTGGGTCCTCTATCCTTCGGAAGTGGACGCCGTTGCTGCCGCCGACGACGTTCGGCAGGGCGTCGCCGACGGTTCGATCGTCGCCCCGGGCGGGGCGCCGCCCTCGATCATCGCCACGTCGTTCGCCGCCCCGCAACGAGGCCCGGCTGCCAGCGCCACAGGCGGCCACGAAACGGAGGATCGACCATGACCCGCCAGGCGGTCACGACATCGGGCGCTCCGGCCGCCATCGGGCCGTACAGCCAGGGGATCGCCAGCGCCGATCTGGTCTTCTGCTCGGGGCAGCTCGGGCTGGACCCCGGGACGGGCGAGCTGGCCGTTGGGATCGAAGCCCAGGCCGACCGCGCGCTGCGCAACCTCGGCGCGGTCCTGGACGCGGCCGGCTGCTCCTGGGGCGATGTCGTCAGGACCACGATCTACCTCGCCGACATCGATGACTTTGGAGCTGTCAACGCCATCTACGCCGGGTTCGTCCCAGATCCGCCGCCGGCCCGCTCCACCTTCGCGGTGGGCTCGCTCCCGAAGGGTGGCCTGGTCGAGATCGACGCCATCGCCCGCCGCCGGAGCTGAGCCCCCCGACAGCAACGCACCCATGGTCGTCTGGCGCCGGCCCAGGGTTGATTGACACGCTCGCGGCCCGACCCATACGCTTCGGGGACCTGAATGACGCCCTCAAGTACCGCGGCCGGCCCAACCGCAGCCATCATCCTGGCTGCGGGCCTCGGGACGCGGATGAAGTCCCGAACCCCAAAGATCCTCCACCCGCTCTGCGGGCGGCCGATGCTCGCCTACGTCGTCGATGCGTGGGCCGACGTGACGCCCGAGGTCCCGGCCGCGCCACCGGTCGTCGTCTACTCGCCGCCCGTGGCCGCGGTCCGCGACGCCGGCCTCGGAGAAGCCGTCCGCTTCGCCCTCCAGGACGAGCCGCGGGGAACGGCCGACGCCGTCCGGGCGGGCCTGGCCGAAGTTCCGGATGACGTCGCCGAGGTTCTCGTCCTGTCGGGTGACGTGCCCCTCGTCCTCGGGCCACAGCTGCTCGCGGTCCTCGAGCAGCGCCGGCTCGACGACGCGGCAATCGCCCTCGCCAGCGTGTACGCCGCGGAGCCGGGTGTCCTCGGCCGGGTCGTTCGGAGCGACTTCGGGAGCGTCGAGCGAATCGTCGAGGCCAAGGACGCCACGCCGGACGAGCTCGAATCGAACGAGGTCAACGCCGGCTGCTATGCCTTCGATGCCGCCTGGCTCCGGCGCCGGATCGGGTCGGTCCGGCCGTCCGGGACGACCGGCGAGCTGTACCTCACCGAGCTCGTCCGCCTGGCCCGCGAGGACGGCCGGATCGTGAGCGCCGTCGGCTTCGATGACGACGGCACCTTCGATGGGATCAACGATCGGGCCCAGCTCGCCGAGGCCGAGTGGGCCCTTCGGGTCCGCCGCAACGAGGCCCACATGCGATCCGGCGTCACGATGCGCGATCCGTCGACTGTCTACCTCGACTGGGACGTCGAGCTGGCGGCCGACGTCACCATCGAGCCCAACGTCATCATCCGCGGGGCGACCTCGGTCGCCGTCGGCAGCACGATCGGTCCGGGGACCACGATCCTCGACTCGACGATCGGCGAGGACTGCCGGGTGTGGGCGAGCGTCGTCGAGCGCTCGGTCGTCGAGGCTGGGGTCACGATCGGGCCGTTCAGCCACCTCCGCCCAGGGACGCACGTCGGGCCGGGCGCCGAGATCGGCAACTACGCTGAGCTCAAGAACACCAGCCTGGGGGCCCGGGTCAAGCAGCACCACATGAGCTACCTGGGGGATGCCGAGCTCGGCGAGGGCACGAACGTCGGGGCCGGCACGATCACCGCCAACTGGGACGGCCGGACGAAGCACCGGACGACGATCGGCAAGGCCGCCTTCCTCGGGGTGGACACGATGCTCGTGGCTCCGGTCGAGGTCGGTGACAGAGCGAAGACCGGCGCCGGAGCGGTCGTCACGAAGTCCGTGCCCGCCGGCAAGCTGGCGGTGGGCGTCCCGGCACGGATCCGCGAGCCCCGCGTTCGTCCGCCTGCTGAGCCGACCCAAGAGCCGGGCACCGGCGGCTCGGGAGCTCGATGAACGAGACGGTCCTCGAGCTCCTCGTCATCGCGGTGCTCGTGCTCCTGAACGGCGTCTTCGTAGCCGCCGAGATCGCGCTCATCTCCATCCGCCACAGCCGGGTCGAGCAGATGGTCGACGACGACGTCCGCGGCGCCCGCCGCGTTCGGCGGCTCATCGACGACCCGGGCCGGTTCCTCGCCGTCGTTCAGCTGGCGATCACCTTCATCGGCTTCCTCGCCTCGGCCTTCGCCGCCATCAACCTCGTCGGGGCCCTCGTCCTGTTCATGAAGGGCCTGAACGTCGCCGAGTCGTATGCGACGCCGATCGCCCTCGTCGTCGTGACGGTCCTCCTGTCGCTGTTCACGATCGTCTTCGGCGAGCTGGTCCCGAAATCGCTCGCCCTCGCCCACACCGAGCGGTTCGCGGTGGCGCTGTCGGCCCCGGTCGAGCTCCTCGGCCGGCTCCTTGGGCCGCTCGTGACGGGGCTTGCCTCGTTCACCGGCTGGATCGCCCGCCCGCTCGGGGCCGATGTCTCGCGCGAGGCCCAGATCACGGCCGAGGAGCTGAAGCTGATCGTGGAGCGCGGTGGCGAGCAGGGCGTCCTGGAGGCCGAAGAGGAGCAGATGATCAACGCGGTCATCGAGCTCGGCGAGCGGCGCGTCCATGAGGTCATGGTCCCCCGCGTCTCGATCGTCGGCATCCGCGTCAGCGCGACCTTCGAGGAGGCGATCGACGTCATCATCGATGAAGGCCACTCGCGGATCCCGGCCTACGAGACGTCGATCGACGAGGTCGTCGGGATCCTCTACGCCAAGGACCTCCTGCCGTACCTGAAGTCGGACGCCGCGCCCCGGCCCGGCCTCCGGGCGCTCCTCCGGCCGCCGGTCCTGGTCCCCGAGTCAATGACGATCGACGATCTCCTCCACGAGCTCCAGCGCCGGAAGGTCCACATCGCGATCGTCCTGGACGAGTACGGCGGGACGGCCGGCCTCGTCACGATCGAGGACCTCCTCGAGGAGATCGTCGGCGAGATCCAGGACGAGTACGACGTCGAGGAGCCGCTGGTGGTCCGGATGTCAGAGGACGAGGCGCGGATCGACGGACGGGCCGACGTCGACGACCTGCGCGAGCTGTTCGACATCGAGCTCGACCTCGAGGACGAGGAGGAGTACGACACGGTCGGCGGGCTGATCTACCACCGCGTCGGGGGCGTGCCCTCGCCCGGCGACACCGTGAAGATCGACGGCCTGACGCTGACCGTGGAGACGACCGACGGGCGCCGGGTGGGCAAGGTCCTCGTCGTTCGGCAGCCCCGGATCGAGCGAGCGGACGACGACCGCTAGCTGAAATGTCCCTGGCGGCCGTCAGGCCGCGATCACCCGGACGATGATCTCCTCGAGGCGAGCCCGGGCCTCGGGCAGGACGACCCCGGCTGCGTCGAGCTCGGCCAGCGCCCGATCCCGATGGAGGCGGGCCTGGGTCCTGGTGTAGTCCTCGGCGCCGGTCCGCTCGAGGATTTCCACGATCTCGGTCACGGTGGCGGCCGTCGGGGCGTGGTCGGCGTAGAGGGCGGCGAGGCGGTCGCGATCCTCAGGGCCGGCGTGCTCGAAGGCGTAGATCACGGGGAGCGTCTTCTTGCGCCGGGCGACGTCGGTCGGCTCCTTGCCGGTGGCCTGCTCCTCGCCCCAGATGCCGAGAAGGTCGTCGTTGAGCTGGAAGGCGAGGCCGAGTGCCCAGCCGAACGCCCGGTAGCGCTCGATGACGTGCTCGTCGTCCGTGGCCAGGAGCGCCCCGGCTTCGATCGAAGCCGCGATGAGGGCCGCCGTCTTGCGCCCGATCATGTCGAAGTAGAGCTCGACGGACATGAGCTCGTCCGCCTCGCCCGTGGCGATGTCGATGTACTGGCCCTCGCACAGCGCGACGCAGGTCTCGTCGTAGAGGCGCATCAGGCGGAGGACCTTGCGGTCGCTGAAGCCGAGGTCGGTGAGCCGGTGGAGGGCGACCCGGCTGAGACTGAAGAGCATGTCGCCGGTGTTGATCGCCTGCGGCACGCCGTGGAGGCTCCACAGCGTGGGCCGGTGGCGGCGCTCGCGGTCGCCGTCCTCGATGTCATCGTGGACCAGGCTGAAGTTGTGGCCGAGCTCCACGGCGGCGGCGCCCGGCAGCGCGGCCTTGTGCTCGCCGGTGATCGAGGCGTAGGCGAGGAGGCCAAGGAGCGGCCGCATCCGCTTGCCCGAGACCCCCGCCTGGCCGTCGAGGCCGAGGTGGTAGCGGCACTGCTCGTAGACGCCGGCGGTCGAGGGATCGCGATCCTGGACGAGGCGGAGGATCTCGCCTTCCGTGTCCGCGATCAGCTGGCCGAGATCGAGCTCGTGGGCCGCGGTCGACATCGTCCCGGGAGTGTATCCCGGCCGGCCCAAACGTGCGAGGTGCCGGTAGCCTGTTGCGGCCGCGACGACCGGGACCGCGACGGCCGAGGCGGTCGAGACCGGTGGTGGTACCGTCACGAACGTGCCAGCCCCGCGGCGCTACACCACCGATGCGATCGTCCTGTCGCGCTTCGACTACGGCGAGGCCGATCGGATCCTGACCCTCCTGACGCCTGGCGCCGGCAAGCTCAAGGCGATCGCCAAGGGAATCCGGCGACCGACATCGCGGATCGGCGGCAGCCTGGAGCCGTTCGCCGAGCTGCGACTGCTCCTCGCCCACGGCCGGACCTTCGATGTCGTCACCCAGGTCGAGGTGATTCACCCGTGGCTCCGTCTCCGGGACGACCTCGTCTCCTTCGGCACCGCCGAGTACCTCGCCGAGTTGGCCGACCGGACCCAGGAGGAGCGTCACGCCGCCGAGGCGGTCTACGTGCTCCTGAAGCGCGGCTACGAGATCCTCGATGCCGGGATGGCCCCGGGACGCGTGGCCCGGTGGTTCGAGATGCACCTGGCCGACGAGCTCGGCATCCGCCCCGAGATCGACCGCTGCGTCGAGTGCGG
>DASWGY010000103.1:0-7752 GCA_036393495.1 Candidatus Limnocylindrales bacterium | reverse complement strand
GGATCGAAGGTCCGGAGCGAGTCGACCTCGTCGCCGAAGAGCTCGATCCGGACCGGCAGGCTGCCCGACGGCGGGAAGACATCGACGATCCCGCCGCGGCGGGCGAATTCGCCCTTGCCGGCGACCTCGATGACCGGCGTGTAGCCCAGGGCGAGGAGGTCGCGGAGCAGGTCCGACTGGCTGATCCGTGCCCCGGGTGCCAGCCGGCGCGGCTCGTCGGGCAGGTCGCCAGGCGCGATCGTGTGCTGGATGAGGGCCTGGACGCTGGCCACGAGGATCCGCGCCCGGCCGCTCCGCCAAGCGGACAGAGCGGCCACGCGGGCGGCGGTCTCGTCGGCGACGAGCTCGCTGCGTTCGTAGGCAAGGGCCGTCCGTGGCTCCAGGACCGCCACGGCGCCGACATCGCCGACCCAGGCCGCGAGCTCCTCGGCGACCCGATCGCCGATCTCGGCGTCCCGCGCCACCCACACGATCCGCTCGCCCGCGGCGAGGGCGAGGGCCGCGGCGAGGAAGCTCTTCGCGCCGTGGGGCACCGCCGTCAGACCAGCGTGCCGGCCGCGACCCGGGACGATCGGCGCCTCCCCGGCAGCCCCGAGCCGGGACTTGAGATCCTCGAACGCGCCGGCTCCGGCCAGGAGCGGCGGCAGCCCGGAGAGATCGGGCAGGCGGCGGCCGGGCCCACGCAGGTCGGCGCCGGTCGTGAGGCCCGCGCCGGGGCCTCCGGGCGTGGTGGCCCTGCCGACGCCCTTCGGCGGGCGGGAGCTCTCGACGAGCCGCCGTGCTTCGCGATCAGCCGCCTCGCGCTCGACCTGCTCGTCGATCCGTCGCTCCCAGCCGCGCCGGCCACGAAGCGGCGACGTCGTCACTCGGCGGCCTCGTCGCGGACCTTCCGCCAACCGGTCCGGGTCCGCCGGATCCCGTCGGGGCCGGGCGGCCCGTCGACCTCGCCGGGCGGGGCGGGAAGATCGGCGTCGGCCGGGCGCAGCTCGAACCGGTTGTGCCGGTTGGCGGCCTTGTTCACGCCTTCCCGGGCCCAGGCCTCGACGGCGTCGGCCGCCTCGTCGAGGAGCTCGTCGAGGCGGAGCTTCTCGTCCGGGGCGAAGGTCGAGAGGACGTGGTCCACAAAGCCCCGATTGGGCTCGCCGATGCCGATCCGCAACCGGGCGAACTGCTCGTTCCCGAGCTCGTCGATGATCGAGCGCAGGCCGTTGTGGCCGCCCGGTCCCCCACCCTCGCGGAACCGGAGCTTGCCGAACGGCAGGGCGAAGTCATCGACGACGACGAGGATCTCGGTCAGCGGCGCGCGCTCGCGGGCAAGGATCTTCCGCACGGCGATCCCGGACTCGTTCATGTAGGTCATCGGCTTGACGAGAACGAGGTCGAGGCCCTTGTATCGGCCGCCCACGCTGGCCGCGGCATCCTTGTTGCGGGCACGGCCGGCCCACCCGGCCCGATCGGCCAGGCGGTCCAGGACCAGCCAGCCGATGTTGTGGCGGGTTCCGGCGTACTGCGATCCGGGATTCCCCAGCCCGAACACGATCTTCGAGAGCACGACGCGAGCACGACCTCCGAACACGGCAACCACCCCGGGGACGGGTCCCGCGGGGTCTGGGCATGGTACCGCTCGCGCCCGAGGTGTAGCGACCCGCGGTGCCCTGCCACGCCGAGATCGCCGCGCCTGGTGCTATGCCCCGCCCGAGTCTCCGGCGGCGCCTTGGTGTTCGGCCGCGCCCAGGTCGCCCACCCTGCCTGGGTCTCCTGCCGCGCCCAGCAGCCGCCGCTCCAAGGCGCGCATCGCGGCCTCCTCCACCTTGTCGGCGTGGTCCCAGCCGCAGACGTGGAGCGTGCCGTGGGTCAGGAGGAGCCGCAGCTCGTCGGCCGGCGACCAGCGCACGTCGCTCGTCTGGCCGCCACGGCCCTCGGCTGCCTGGGCCCGGGCTCGCTCCACGGAAACGGCAATGTCGCCGAGATGGAGGCGGCTCCGAGGCGGCAGGACGAACGGCGCCGCCGAGTGTGGTGTCGCGGCTCGTCCGCCAAGCGATTGGCCCGACAGCGGACCGCCCTCGTGGGGCGGGAACGCCTGCGGCGGCAGGAGCGGGAACGAAAGGACGTCGGTGGAGCCCTCGTGGCCGAGATGGGTCACGTTCAGTTCGGCGAGCTCGGTGTCATCGGTCAGGACGACCGCGATCGCGGCCGGCCTCGGTGCGGCGGCGGCGGCCAATGCAGCGGCGACGACCCGGGCCACGGCGGTCCCGGGCAGGACCCGCGGGACGCCGGGGCGGACCGTGACCTCGATCCGCCAGCCGCCGAGGAGGTGGGGCCGGGTCACCTGCCGCCCGACGGTCGATCGGGCCGATCGGCACGCCCCGACCTGCGATCGCTTGGCCCGGGTTCCGATGCGCCGCCGCCGGCGGCCGCCGCCCGGCGCGTCTCGAGCTCCACGATCTTCGACTGCGGGTACGCGACCCGCTGGTGGTACATCCCCAGGAGCTGCTCCACGAACGCATCCTTGATCGTGTCGAGGTTGCGAAGCGTTAGGTCGCATTCGTCGAACTGGCCGTCATCCATCCGCTCGGCGATGATCCGGTCGACCATGGCCCGGATCGCCGGCTCGTCGCGGGACGAGAGCGATCGGACCGACGCCTCGACGCCATCCGCGAGCATGATGAGGGCCGCCTCACGGGACTGCGGCTTCGGCCCGCTGTGGCGGAAGCGTCGCGCGTCCACGGAATCGGCCGCCTTGCGGCCCTCCTCGCCGCTGACGCCACCGAACGGCGCCGCCGCCGCATCGCGGGCCTTGGCGAAGAAGTAGCTCATCATCGCCGTCCCGTGGTGCTGCGGGATGAAGGCGATGAGGGCCTTCGGGAGCCGCGCCTCGTACGCGATGTTGATCCCGTCGGCGACGTGCTGCTTCAGGACCTGGGCCGATTCTTCGGGTGCCAGCTGGTCGTGGATGTTCTCGCCACCGCCCTGGTTCTCGATGAACGCCATCGGGTTCGTCAGCTTCCCGATGTCGTGGTAGTAGGCCGCGACACGCGTCAGCAGGGGGTCCGCCCCGACCGACTCGGCCGCCCGCTCGGCGAGGTTGCCGACCATCAGCGAGTGGTGATACGTGCCCGGCGTCTCGATGAGGAGGCGCCGGAGGAGCGGCTGCGACGGGTTCGCCAGCTCGAGGAGCTGGAAGACGGTGAGGATCCCGAAGATGTTGCCCAGGACCGCGAACGTGCCGACCGCCGCCACGGAGGCACCGGCCGCGGACAGCGCCGACGCGCCCCACAGCTGGAGGATCCCGGTCAGGTCCCGCTCGCCGAGGAGGGAGAAGGCAGAGACGACAAGGGCCTGCACGACAAAGACGACGGCGCCGGCCTGGAGGAACGTCTGGAGGCGGTCGCCACGGCGGATCGCGATCACCCCACCGAGACCGCCCAGGAAGACGTAGGCCGAGATCTCGATCGACGGCCCGTTCACCGCGCCGGCAACCGTGGCCAGGATCGCGGTCACGATGACGGCTACCTCGGCGTCGAGGAGGACGGCCAGCAGGATCGGGATCACCGCGACGGGCATCAGGAATGGCAGGGCAGCCCGCCCGGCGGTGACCTGGAGGGCCAGGGTCGCAACGAGGAGCAGCACGCTGATCAGGACGAGGACGTTGTTGCGGTGCCAGAAGTCCCTCCTGAAGCGCCAGATCCAGCCGAGCAGGAGTGTTACCAGGAGGGCGCTCAGGACGAGCCAGCCTGCGAGTCCCGCGAGGTCCGGCACGGCCTGATCGAGTCCAAAGGCGGTGATCCGCACGGCATCGATCTCGGTCAGCTTCGTGCCCCCTCTGACGATCACCTCGCCCTGGAGGAAGACGTCCTCGACCGGCTCCACCGCCTCCGACCGGCGGGCCTTCTCCTGGTCCGTGAGCTCCTGGCTGAACGACGAGTTGGCGACGACGAACGGCGCAATGAGCTCGGCGGCGAGCATCCGCTCGGCCTCGGACAGCCCGCCCGCCATCCGCTCCGAGAGCCGGGACCGGGTCAGGGCGAGAGCCGTGTCGCGGAGCTCCGTCCGCTCCGTCGAATCGAGCACGCGCACCGATTCCGTGCGGAGGTCGAGCCAGCTCGAGGCGCTGAGGCCGGTCAGGGTCGTCGCGGCGCTCGCCGAAAGATCCTCGGCCACGCGGTCGAGGATCAGGTCGCGCTGGACGACGGTCGTCGCGGCATCGAACGCCGTGTCGAGGAGTCGGACGCCGGCCTCGAACGCATCGACCTGGGCCGCGGCGATCGTCGCCGCCCGCTCCGAGGTGAAGTCGTACTGGGGCAGGACCCCGTCCGCGGCGTCCTGGCGAGCCTGGGCGGTGAGGAGCTCGTTCTCGAACGTCCGGGCCCGCGGCGCGACGATGTCGGCCGGGACGAGATCGCCGACCTGGAGGTTCAGCCGCTGGGGCGCGAAGTCGGCTCCAAGGATCGCGGTCATGGCGACGATCAGGAGGACCGCGGCGAGCGCCAGCCGGCCGACCTCGCGCTTGGTCAGCCTGACCGCGTCGGTACCACGATGGGCGAGCATGCTCAGGGTCCCGTCGAGCCCGACGGGGCGGTGGTCCTTACGCGCGTCGCCAGCGCCGCCGTCACGAGGCCGCTCACGACCCGGCCGTCGGCTCGGCCACGCGTCCTGGGGGCCAGCCAGCCCATGACCTTGCCCATGTCGCGGGGTTCGGTTGCGCCGGTCGCCTCGATCCCCTCGTCGACGAGCGCAGCCAGCTCGGCCTCGGTCAGGGCCCGTGGCAGGAACTCGGCCAGGATGGCGATCTCGGCGGCCTCCTTGGCGGCGAGCTCGGGGCGGCCGCCCTTCTCGAAGGCTTCGATGCTCTCGCGGCGGGTCTTGACCTCTTTCGCCAGGATCGCCGCGACCTCGTCGTCGCCGTACGCTCGGCGATCTCGCTTCTCGGCGTTGTAGATCGCGTTCCGGGCCATCCGGAGGGTGTCGCGGCGCAGCGCGTCACCCGACCGCATCGCGGCGGTCACCTCGGCCTGGAGTCGATCCTGGAGCGTCACCGGGGATGGCACCTCGGGCGGGAACGCCGTCGGGGCAGTCTGTGGCGGACGCTGGTCGCGGGGTCCGTTCGGTGGGGTCGTCGGCGGGTTGAATGCGCTCGTTGCGCATCACCGATGCCTCGACGCGTGCGGACGGTTCCCGGCCGTCCGCCCGATCAGCCCTGCGGCGTTCGGGCGTTCTTCTTGCGCTTGGCTTCCTTGCGCTTGCGCTTCACGCTCGGCTTCTCGTAGTGCTCGCGACGGCGAGCCTCGGCGAGGATGCCCGACTGCTGGATCTTCTTGTTGAAGCGACGCAGGGCGCTCTCGAACGTCTCGTTCTCGCCAACTCGAACTTCTGCCAACTCCGGATTCACCTCCTCGGGCTGGTCGTCTCGCATGACGCGCCGGGCGCGTGGCCCAACGACTCGGCGCGCTCCTCCGGGTGCGGAGCCGCCGGAGTGTGGCACAGGCGGTGCAGGGGGTCAAACGCGGTCGGCAGGGTACTAGCGCCGGCGGCAGCACGGGCGGCAACGCGGGCGGCAGCGCCGGCGGCGGTGCGGGCGGCCCATGGCTTGGCGCCCCCTCGCGGGCGCGTCTTTGTGCGTAATTCCCACCCCCCTGGCGTTATCCAGCGTCCAGGTGCGCCGGGGTGCGCCTCCCCGTCGTGGCATGAGCGGGCCGCCGCGTCCTTGAGTGGCACCCCCCTCTCAGTCGTGGCCTTGTGCGTAATTCCCACCCCCCTGGCGTTATCCAGCGTCCGGGTGCGCCGGGCTGAAGGATCGCCCCTGGCCCATCCCTCCTTTGGTCCCAATTCCATCGGGGCGGTCATTAGCGGCCGGGAGACGGCCTTCGAGGTCGCCGGACGCGCTGGCGTCCGGTGATTCGTTTCGTAGTGCCATCCGGGATGGAATCCCGCACAAACCAGAGGCCGGACAGCGGCCCTGCCGGCGCCTTGAGCCATCGCCGGACCGCGACGCCTCGGTCCGGATAGGCGGCCGCGAACAGGTCCTCGTACTGCCGAACGCGCGATCGCGATGTCGCCGACGCTCCGATCACGAGCAGCCGACCGATCACCACCGGCACCCAGCCCCGTTCGCGCCCGATGACCGCGGCCAGTCGGGTCTTCCGGTCGTGCGCGGAGATCGTCGCCTGGCTGTCCGGCACGACCGACTTGACCTCGATGACGAGCAGCGTCCGGGTCCCCGGATGCCAGGCGAGGACGTCCACCGAGCCGCGTTCGCCGAAGTGGCTGAACGTCACCTCGACGGCCGTCTCCCAGCCGAGGGCTCGCAGCCTCGCGACGATGATGTCGACGAGCGCCGCATGGGCGGCATCGAGCAGCCGATCGAGCCCCTCGCCGTGCCACCGGACGCGGACATCGAGGTCGGCGCCGAGCGCGCGGCAGGCGGCTTCGATGTCATCGATCGGAACGCCGCGGAGCTCGCCGCGTTCGATCCGCGAGTACTGCGACCGCGACAGCCCGGCAGCCCGAGCGGCATCGGCCTGGGTCCAGTCGCGCCGGATCCGCAGCGTCCGCAGCGACCGCGCGATCCGGAGACTGTCCACCCGGCGATCTTCGCGAACGGCGCTTATCTGCGAGTTGCCAGCGGCTACCCGGCCCGGCGCGGCCGCCACCAGCGTCTGCCAATCCGTGACGGACGGTCCCGGCCAGCGTCGTACTCTGCGACATGGAGGACGCGGACCCGATGGAAACCCTGCTCGACCTGCTCGACGAGGCGGTCGACCGGTTCGGCGACAGACCGGCCCTCGCGATGCGCCGCGACGATGGCACGCGGCAGGCCTGGACGTACCGCGAGCTGGACCGCCGCTCGAAGCTCGCTGCCTGGCGACTTCGGGCCCTCGGCCTCGCGCCGGGGGACCGGGTCCTGGTCTGGTCGCCATCGATGCCCGAGCTCCCGGCCGCGATCTTCGGCTCGATCCGGGCCCGGCTCGTCATCGTGCCCCTGGACCTGAGGATGTCGATGGACGCGGTCGAGGGCATCGTGTCGGCCTCCGAGGCGAGCCATCTGTTGCTCGGGACCGGGCGCGACGCGCCCGACCCCCGCGACGCCCACCTCGATGCCTTCCCGACCATCACGGTCGAGGCCCTCGGCGCGGATCCGGATTCCACGTTCCCCGCCGACTGGGAGGCCCAGGTCGACGCCTGGGATCGGCCCGCACCGGCCGACATCTGGGAGCTCGTGTTCACGAGCGGCACGACCGGCACCCCGAAGGGGGTGATGCTGGGCCACGACAACGTGACCGCCTCGATCAAGACCTTCTACCGGATCGTGCCCCGGATGGAGCACCGGATCGTCAGCCTCCTGCCGTTGAGCCACCTCCTGGAGCAGGCCGTCGGCCTGTTCTACGCCCTGTCCGTCGGAGCCGACATCCTGTACGTGCGGAGCCGCAATCCGCGAGTCATCTTCGAAGCGCTCCGCGAGCATCGGGTGACCTCGCTGATCGTGGTCCCCCAGGTCCTCGACCTGTTCTGGAGCGCCATCGAGCGCGAGGTCGAGAAGCAACGACGGACCGCCGCGTTCGATCGACTCCGGTCGGTCGTCCGGCACCTCCCGGCCTGGCTTCGCCGCCTCGTCTTCAGGAGCGTCCATGCGCAGCTCGGCGGGAGCTTCCGTCTCTTCGTCTCGGCCGGGGCGTTCCTGCCGCCGGCTCTCCAGCAGGCCTGGGAGGACCTCGGCGTCACCGTCCTCCAGGGCTACGGCGCGACCGAGACGGG
>DASWGY010000102.1:0-12424 GCA_036393495.1 Candidatus Limnocylindrales bacterium | reverse complement strand
ACGCGGATGAGCGCGAAGTTCTCCGAATCGGAACGCAGGGCCACCGTACTCCTCCAATGGCCTTCCCGGGGCCGATTCTGAACGTCTGATCGGGTGACCCGGAGCCGCCCTGGAGGGCACTCACCGCGCGCTCGGGGTCGTTCGCTGGAGTCTACCATCGGCGCTTTCCGACCGTCCCTTCCAAGTTGTCCCGCGACCGTGGACAAAGGCCCCGGCGGGGCCCGAGATATCCACGCCCGGTGCGCCGCCGCACCGCCTGGTGCATGGGCGGGCGCTTGGCGGACAAGGGCACCGGCGGCGCCAGCGAGTCGCTAGGCTTGGACCATCGCCGCGGGGCCGTGCAGCATCGGCGAAGGGACCATGAGGCGGGCCGATGCCGGCCCTCATCGTCATCGCGCTGCGGCTCGTCGTGCCGCTCACGATTCTTCGCTGGCCGCTGGCCGGGGGCGTCCTGGCGATGGTCGTCGATGCCCTCGATGTCGTCCTGGTCGACGCGGTGGCGCGGGCCCTGGGGCAAGCGCCCGAGTTCGGGCCGTTCTACGCCCAGATCGACAAGTGGCTCGATCTGTACTGCCTGGGCCTCGAGCTCGTGGTCGTCCGGCGCTGGCCGGAGCTCCTCGCGCGACGGGCCGCGGAGGGCCTGTTCGCGTGGCGGCTCATCGGCGTCATCCTCTTCGAGATCACGGCCTACCGACCGCTCCTGGTCGTCTTCCCGAACCTCTTCGAGAACCTCTACCTGTATGTCCTCGTCGTCCGTCGCTGGTTCCCGCGGCTGATGCCCCGGACCGTCGCGCAGACGCTGCTCGTCCTCTTGATCCTGCTGATCCCGAAGCTCGTCCAGGAGTGGGTCCTCCACTGGGAGGAGCTCCATCCCTGGCAGTGGCTCCGCGAGACGTTCGTGGTCCCGATTCTCGGCGGCTGACCGCGTCGGCCGGACTCTCCGGTGGCGCGTCGGAGGGGCAGCACGCGGCAGCCGCGCGGTCCGCCAGGCGACCTACGGGAAGATGCTCCGGAGGGCGTCCCGGATCCGGCCGAGGATGCCGAACGCCGGGGCCGATTCGTAGCGCGCCGGCTCCCCGTCGTCGAGCGACCGGGCGCCCCAGTGGAGGAGGCCGATCGCCGTCGCGTAGGCCGGCGTCAGGATCGAGTCGGTCAGGCCACCGACGCCCGCCGGGGCCACGACCCGGACCGGCATCTGGAGAACATCCCGCCCGAGCTCGGCGATGCCCGACAGCTGGGCCGCTCCGCCGGTCAGGATCAGGCCGGCCGGGAGCATGCCCGCCCCGGCCGAGCGCATCTCGGCGCCGACGAGCTCGAAGGTCTCGCGCATCCGGGCCTCGATGACCTGGCACAGCTCGAGCCGACTGACGTTGCGGCCGGCTTCCTCGCCGAGCACGGAGACGCCGATCTCCTCGTCGTCGGCGATCCCTCGCAGGTCGCACGTCCCGTGCCGGATCTTCAGCTCCTCGGCCACCGGCAGGGAGGTCTTGATGCCGATCGCCACGTCGTTGGTGACGAAGTTGCCGCCGACAGGCAGGACGCTGGTGTGGAAGGGCGAGCCCTCGTTGAACATCGCCAGGTCGATCGTCCCGGCGCCGATGTCGGCGATCGCCACGCCGAGCTCCTTCTCGGTCTCGGACGCGACGGCGTCGGCGGCGGCCAGGGCGTTCGCGACGCGCTCATCGATCTTGACCCCGGCGGCAGCCACGCATTTCGTCAGGTTCTGGACCGCGGTCGCGGGCGCGGTCACGATGTGCGTCTCTACCTCGAGCCGGAGGGCGCTCATCCCGAGCGGATCCTTGACCCCCTCCTGGCCGTCAACGATGAAGCCCCGTCGCTCGACGTGGAGGACCTCGCGGTTGGACGGGATGGTGACCGCCCGGGCGACCTCGATCGCCCGGAGGATGTCCTCGCGGCTGATCTCCCGGTCATGGGCGGTGACCGCGACCTGGCCGGTCGAGTTGAGGCTTTCGACCTGGGCCCCGCCGACGCCCACAAAGGCCTTGTCGATCTTCCAGCCGGACAGGCGC
This sequence comes from Candidatus Limnocylindrales bacterium, assembly GCA_036393495.1. GTDB lineage: Bacteria > Chloroflexota > Limnocylindria > Limnocylindrales > CSP1-4 > UBA5189. The sequence goes on along the minus strand of DASWGY010000102.1, from coordinate 10,394 downwards.
TCGGCCTTCTCGACGGCGTCGCTGATCGACCGGACCGTCTGGTCGATGTTGACCACGGAACCCTTCTTGAGGCCCAGGGACGGGACGGTGCCATGGCCGATGACCGTGACCCTGCCGTCGCGACTCACCTCGCCGATGAGCGCGCAGACCTTGCTCGTGCCGACGTCGATCCCGACGAGGACCCCTTCAACCACGTTGCTGCCTGCTCCCTCCCGGCTTCCCGGGTCAGATGAAGTGCCGCCGGATCAGGGCGACGTTATTGAAGATCCGGAACCCGAAGTTGATGAGCGCCACCAGGTACAGGTCGAGGCTGAGGCGATCGCCGACGAAGGTGAGGATGACGGCCACGACCGCGTTCGTGACGAAGCCCGAGATGAAGATCCGATTGTCGTAGACGCCGTCGAGCTCCGCACGCACCGCCCCGAGCACCGAATCGAGCGCGGCGAGGATCGCCACGGCCGAGTAGCGGCTGAGATCGAAGCTGACATTGACGTTGAGGACGAGCCCGAGCAGGACGCCCACCAGCAGGCCTGCCAGGGGAAGGAACACAGAGGGTCGTCCTCGTTGCGGTGCGTTTGGGCAAGGCTACTCGACGCCCGATGGGCCGGGCAAATCGCGGGCGCCGGCCGTCCGGCGCGATGGTCACGACGGGACCACCGGTGTCGCCCGCGGAGTGTACGTGCCGTTCTCGGGGCTCGACAGGATCACCTGGGCGACCGTCTCCTCGCGACCCGCGAGCAGGCTCCGAAGGAGGCGGACCTGGCCCGGGACGATCGACGTGGGGCGAGCGCTCGGCGTGTACAGCCCGAAGACCGCGATCCACGATTCCGGCGAGGTGCCGACGACGAAGCCGGTCGCATCCGAGATCGTCACGAGGAGGCGCCGGGCAACACTCCCGACATCGGCCGGGACGAGGGCACCCAGGCGGCGCGCCGCATCCAGCACGACCGGGTCGAGGCGATCCCCGACTTCGAGGGTGGCCGCCTCGGCCCGGGAATCGTCGATGACGGGCAGGCCCGCCAGGGCGACCGCCGACGGCTCGGTCGCCGCGAACAGGACGCCATCGACATCGACGAGGAAGCGGCCCTCGCCGACGGCCCAGGCCAGGATCGCTTCGCGCTCGACGACCTCGACGACGAGGGTCTCGGGCAGGGCCACGCGGACCCGGGCGTCGGCGACGCCCGGCAGGGCCGCGATCCGCGCCGCCAGCGGCTCGACGGTGATCCGGAACAGGTTCGTCCCGGGAGCGATGCCGATCGCCGCCTCGACCGCGGCCCGCGTCGTCCAGCGGAGCTCCGGGATCTCGGCCCGGGCGTAGGTGAAGGCCGTCGTGGCAGCAAGGCCGTAGATCGCCCCGAGCGAGGCGATGATCCCCAACAGCGCCCCGGCTCGGGCCGGCGTGAAGCGCGGCAGCCGGCTGGGCCGCGGCAGCCGGATCGCTCGCTGGGCCGACCCGCCTGCCGGCGGGCGGCGCCCCGGCCGGACGACCTCCCGATGCCCGCCGCCGCGTCGCGTACGCCCAACCCCCGAGGGCGGGTTGCCGGCGTCCCCTGGTGGGTCGCCGGGCGTCCCCCCCGGCTCATGGCGGCGTCCTCGCCAGGGCGGCCTCACCGTGGCAGGTCCACCGGGCGGAGGGTACCGACGCGGCGCTCCGCGTGGCGTTCGAGGGCCAGCTCCACCACCCGCCGGCAGACGGCGCCGAAGTCGAGGCCCTGCTCGGCGGGCAGCGTCGGGAAGAGGCTGATCGGCGTGAAGCCCGGGATCGTGTTGATCTCGGACAGGACGACCTCCTCGCCCCGGACCAGGAAGTCGACCCGGGCGAAGCCCTCGGCCCCGATCGATCGGTAGGCGTCGCGGGCGAGCTTTCGGATCGTCGCCCGAAGCGCCTCGGGAACCTCGGCCCGGGTCGAGGTCTCAGACAGGCCGGGCGTGTACTTTGCCTCGAAGTCGTAGAACTCGTGGCCGGCGACGATCTCACCCGGGCCGAAGATCCCGAGGGGTGGCTCGCTGCCGATGACCGAGACCTCCAGGTCGCGCGCGCCGGCGAGGTAGGTCTCCACGAGGGCCAGGGTGTCGTAGTGGAAGGCGAGGTCGATGGCGGCAGCGCGCTCGTCGGGCCCATGGGCCAGGGTCATGCCGACGGAGCTCCCGAGCCGGGCCGGCTTGACCATGAGGCGCGGATCCCCGGTTCCCGACGCGAACGCCTCGAGCTCGTCGAGGACCGCGTCTCGCTCCGCCAGCCAGCGGGCCAGCCTGACCTCGCGCCAGTCGGCGACGGGCAGGCCGAGGCCCCGCCAGATCCGCTTCTGCATCGCCTTGTCCATGCCGATGGCCGAGGCGAGCACCCCGGCCCCGGTGTGGGCCACCCCGGTCGCCTCGAGGAGCGCCTGGGCGGTCCCGTCCTCGCCAAATGGGCCGTGGAGGGCGATGAAGACGACCGGAGCCGGTTCGGCTGCGGCGAGGCGATCGATCGCCGCCCCGACCCGGACGGGCCCCTCGGCACCGAGCGCGGCCGGGTCGTCGTAGGCGGCGCCCGCCCGGCCGGCCCGCTCGTGGTCGGCCGGCAGCCACCACCATCGGCCCTCGAGATCGATGAGGACCTGGCTGACCTCGAAGCCGTCGGCCCGGAGCGCATCGGCGATTGCCGTCCCCGACACGATCGAGACGTCGTGCTCGGCGGACGGGCCGCCGAGGAGCACGACGATCGGCGGGCGGGCGGTCGGCTCGGTCACTCGTCCTCCTGGCCTGCGGGGTCATCGGCCGGCCACGGCCAGCCGGTCCAGTCACCGACGAATTCGACCTCGAAACGGAGATCGATTCCGTCGGCCGCGCGAATCGTCGCACGGACGTGGTCGGCCAGCCGGCGAACGTCGGCGGCGCTGCCGCCCTTCTCGCTGATGATGAAGTTGGCGTGCTTCTGGCTGACACTCGCGCCGCCGACGCGGAAGCCCTTGAGCCCGGCGCGATCGATGAGCAGCCCGGCCGCGGCGCCGTCGTCCGGGTTCCGGAAGACGCTCCCGGCCGAGGGCAGCCCGAGGGGCTGATGGCCCTGGCGCCAGCGGCGGATCTCGTCGAGGCGCGCCCGGATGACGTCCGCCGGCTGGGGCACGAGCCGGAACGTGGCGCCGGCGACGATCTCCCGAGTCGCCGGATCGGCCTGGTGCTTGAACCGGCTGTCGCGATAGGCCAGGCCGAGATCGGCGACCGGGACCTGCACCTCGGTCCCGTCCGGCAGCAGGACGTCGGCCGCCTCGAGGATCGCGGCGACATCGCTGCCATGGGCGCCCGCGTTGGCCCACACCGCGCCCCCGACCGTCCCCGGGATGGCCAGCCCGAACTCGAGTCCCGACAGGCCGGCCTTCTGGGTCTCGGTGGCCGCCCGGGCCATCGGCACGCCGGCCGCGGCGACGTAGCGCTCGCCATCGACCCGAGACTGCTCGGCCCGCACGTGGATGACGAGCCCGCGGACGCCACGGTCCGAGACGACGATGTTGCTCCCCCGCCCGAGCAGGAACAACGGGATCTCGCGGCTCCGGGCGAAACGCACGAGGCCCCGCAGCTCGAAGCCGTTGCGGGCCGTCGCGAGGAGGTCCGCCCTGCCCCCGACGCGCATCGTCGTGAGGTTGGCGAGGGGGGCATCGCGGTCCGCGCGGACACCCAGCCGGCGGGCGATCTCCGCCTGGAGGGCCAGGGTGTCGAGGGCCGGGGTCGTCATCCTCGCGCCGCCGTCACGTTGCCTCCCCGCGCGCGATCCGCTCGACGGTCGCGCCATCGGGGAGCGATTCGCCCGTGGCAAGGGCAAGCAGGAGCGTCGCGACCGCATCGGCCGCCGCCGGTCGGCCCAGGCCGCGGGCCGCCGCCGACATCGCGGCGTGGTCTGCCGCGTCGTCGAGGATGCCGGTGGCGGCGAGGAGAGCCGGCCCATCGAAGGATTCGTCCTCGATCAGCCGTGCCGCTCCGGCCTCGACCAGGCGGAGCGCATTCTGGCGCTGGTGGCCGCCGGCATGGGGATAGGGCACGACGATCATCGGCAGGCCCAGCGCCGTGACCTCGGCGAGGGTCGACGAGCCGGCACGGCCCAGGACGAGGTCGGCCGCGGCCAGCGCGGTTAGCATCTCCTCGCGCAGGAACGGCTCGGGCCGGTAGCGGGCCCGGGCGGCCTCGGGCAGCCGCTCGCGGGCCGCCAGCGCGGCGGCGTAGCCGTCATCGCCGGTGACGTGGATCACGTGGCTCCGGTCGAGAAGCTCGGGCAGGACGTCGGCCACGGCGGCATTGAAGCGGCGGACCGCCTGGGAGCCACCGAAGACGAGCAGGACCCGCTCGCCGGCCTGGATGCCCAGGCGCTCGCGCGCGGCGAGCCGATCCACCCCGCGGGTCTCGCGGATCGGCGTCCCGGTCTCGAAGCAGGGCCGGTTGTCGAGGAGCTCCCGGCACGTCGCCCTGTAGGCCACCGCGATCGCGCTTGCCAGTCGGGCCGTCGCCCGGACGCTCCGGCCGGGCACCACGTTGCCTTCCCACAGCAACACCGGGATGCGGAGGACCGAGGCCGCGACGAGGATCGGAATCGCGACGTAGCCGCCGGTCGTGAAGATCGCCGCGGGACGATCTCGGGCAAGCATGATGAGCGCCTGGGGCACGGACAGCCCGAGACGCACGGGATCCAGGACGAGATGGATGTCCCGATCGACCGTCCGGAGCGACCGGAGGGCCAGCCGGCGCAGCGGGATTCGGGCCCCGTGGACGATCCGGTCCTCGAGGCCTCGATGCCCGCCGATCCAGCCGAGCTCAGGCGGGTTCGGTCGGCGTCGAAGGGCGTCCGCGACGGCGAGGGCCGGGTAGATGTGGCCGCCCGTTCCCCCGCCCGCGATCAGCAGGCGCATCCGTCTCCTGGTTGGTCCGCTCCACCGTTTCCCGGGAGATCGAGAGGAGGATCCCGGCGGCGGCGAAGCTGATGATGAGCGACGAGCCGCCGGCACTGATGAACGGGAGGGTGATCCCGGTCACCGGCACGAGCGCCACGACGACCCCGATGTTGATGAACGCCTGGAGGCACAGCCAGGCGACGATCCCGAGAGCCAGGAGCGCCCCGAACGTGTCGGGCGCCCGGAGGGCCGTCCGGATCCCGGCGTAGGCAAGGATGAGGAAGAGGCCGACGACCGCCGCGGCGCCGAGGAACCCGAACTCCTCGCCGATGATCGCAAAGATGAAGTCATTCCAGGCGTTCGGCAGGTACAGCCCGCCGGCGAGCCGGCTCTCGCCGAGCCCGGAGCCGAAGATCCCGCCGAGCCCCAGGGCCAGCAGGCCCTGGATCGTGTGGAAGCCCGATCCGAGCGGATCCTGCCACGGGTCTAGGAAGGTCCGGATCCGCTGGAGCTGATACTCCCGGAGACCCACGACGAGCGCCGCGACCACGCCCAGCACGGCCATCGCCCCGAACTGCCAGAGACGAGCTCCGGCCACGAAGAACATCGTGAAGGCGGTGGCGGCGATGACCGTCGTCGTGCCCAGGTCCGGCTCTCGGAAGACCAGGCCGACGACCGGCACGGTGATCAGGAGGAACGGGATCGTGCCCGACCGGAAGCCCCCGATCCGGGTTCCGCGTGAGGCCATCCAGTGGGCCAGGTAGACGACCAGCGCGAGCTTGGCGATCTCGGCCGGGTGGATCGCCGGCAACGGGCCCAGCACGATCCAGCGGGCCGAGCCACCGACGACTCGGCCCAGGCTCGGCACGAAGACGAGGACGAGGAGGACGACGGCGAACAGGTAGCCGGGCAGCGACACCAGCCGGAGATAGCGGTAGTCGATCCGCATGATCACGAGCATCGCCAGGATGCCGAGAGCGGCCCACAGGATCTGGGGTCCGACGATCGCGAGGGTGTCGTCCTGCTGGACGTAGGCGCGCATCGCGGATGACGAGTAGACCATGAGGATCCCGACCGCCGACAGGGCGACGACGGCGACGAGGATCGACCAGTCGGGCTGGTGATGCTCGCGGCGCAGGATCACCTCCGGCTTCGCTGCCGCCGCGCGAGCTGTGGCCGCCCCTCCACCGGCGGTTCCAGGGCGTCCACTGCGCCGGCCGCTGACGGTGCCCGCCTGGCCGTGGCTGCCGGCCCCCCGCCGCGGGACTGCGACGGGGCGCGTCGCGGCCGTCGGCGATACCCCGAATCGGAGGCCCGGCAGGGACCGGCGCATCAGGCCCATCAGCTCGCCTCGCCGGCGAGGTGTCGCTGGACCGCTGCCCGGAAGGCGCGGCCGCGGGCCGCGTAGTCGACGAACATGTCGAAGCTCGCGGCCGCCGGCGACATGAGCACGGTGGCGGACAGCCCGGCCGGTCCGCTGCCGGACTCGCCCGCCTCGTCGAGCGCCTGGCGGGCGATCGCCGCCGCGGTGCCGACGGCCTCGTCGAGCGTCCCCGCCCGCTCGATCCGGGCGAGTCCGGCTCGAGCGAACAGGTCGGCCATCGCCCCGGCCGATTCGCCGATCAGGACCGCCGCGGTCGCCCGCTCCGCGACCACGGCGCCAAGCTCCTCGAGGTCGACGCCCTTGTCGCGGCCGCCGGCGATCAGGACGATCGGTGATGGAAAGGCCCGGAGGGCCGCGATGACGGCGTCCGGCTGGGTCCCCTGGGAGTCGTTGACGTATCGAATTCCCCCGGCCACGGCGACCGTCTCGAGACGGTGCTCGACGCCGCTGAAGGCGGCGGCCGCCCGACGGATCGCGTCCGGGGCAACCCCGAACAGGAGCGCCGCCCCGACCGCGGCGAGGGCGTTCGAGACGCTGTGGCTGCCCGGGATTCCCAGCTCATCGACGGGCATGATCCGGCCGCCCGGCCCGACCGCCGCCGGTCCGCCGCCGACGATCGGTAACCGCTGGACGCCGGCCCCGACGATCCAGCCGTCGACCAGCCCGAGGCCGCCGAGCATCGGCCGCTCGCGACGGTACATGATCGCCGGCGCCGTCCCCAGGCCGGCATAGGCGGCGACCACCGGATCCTCGGCGTTGAGGACGAGGGCCCCGTCGGGGTCCACCAGCTCGGCCAGTCGCCGCTTGACCCGCCGGTACGCCTCGATCGAGCCGTGGCGATCGAGATGGTCCGCGCTGACATTCGTGTAGACGGCCACGGTCGTGCCCCGCGACAGGGTCGGCAGCTGGAGCTCGGACAGCTCGATGACGACCCGGTGCTGGGGCGTCAGCTCGGGCAGCCGCTCGATGAGCGGGATCCCGATGTTGCCGCCAAGGATCGCCGGGTGCGAGCCGTTCCCGGCGAGCAGCGCCGCAGTCAGGGCCGCCGTCGTCGTCTTGCCCTTCGTCCCGGTGACCCCGATCGTCGGTGCCGGGCAGAGGCGCAGGAACAGGTCGGGCTCGCTGACGATCGCCGGGGCCGACGGGTCCACCCCCACCGCACTCCCGGCCTCCCCGGCCCGCGCGGCACGGAGCCTGGCCAGGGCCGCCCGGAGGCGCGGCTCCGTCGTCGGATAGTCTGGGTTGATCGAGGGTGAAGTGACGACGAGCGCGGCCCGTTGCCAGGTCGCGGCGGGTTCCACCTCCGGACCGAGCCGCAGGGTCACGTGGCGGCCCTCGAGGGCCGCAATCGCGGCCCGGAGCTCCCCCGCCGGACGGCCGTCGTAGATCGTCACCCGGGCCCCGACATCGGCGAGGAAGCGGGCAACCGCGATGCCGCTTCGGGCGAACCCGAGGACGGTGATGTGGCGGTCGCCCAAGCTGCCGCCGAGGACGTCGCCGAGGGTGAGGCGATCGGGATCGATCGTCCTGCTGCCGGATCGGTCCGTCATCACGGCCCTCACGTCAGCCGGTCGATCGAAGCCAGGAAGAGGACCACCCCGAGCAGGCCCGCCAGGATCCCCACGATCCAGAAGCGGAGGGTGATCTTCTCCTCGTCCCAGCCCGACAGCTCGAAGTGATGGTGGATCGGCGACATCTTGAAGATCCGCCGGCCGCGGGTCAGCTTGTAGTACGAGATCTGGAGGACCACGGACCCGGTCTCGATGACGAAGATGAGGCCGATCAGGGGCAGGACCAGGATCTGGCCGGTGATGAGGGCGGTGACCGCGAGCGTGGCACCGAGAGCCAGCGACCCGGAGTCACCCATGATCACCTGGGCGGGATGGACGTTGAACCACAGGAACCCGAGCAGGGTGCCGATGATCAGCGCGCACAGGAGGGCGAGGTTGGGCTGGGTCGGCTCGTTGAGCAGGGCGATCAGCAGGAAGGCCACGAAGGCGAAGATCAGCGTTCCCCCGGCCAGGCCGTCCAGTCCGTCGGTGATGTTCACGCCGTTCGAGGCCGCGACGATGGCGAAGGCCGCGAAGGCGATGAAGACCCACGGATCGATGCCGACCGCCCCGACAAACGGCACGGCGATCTCGTCGATCTGATAGGTCGACTGGATCGAATACGCCGCGACTCCGGCGACGACCACCAGCCACAGCAGCTTCTGGCGGGCCCGGATCCCCTCCCCCGTCCGGACGTTGAGGTAGTCGTCGAAGGCGCCCAGGATCCCGACGAGGACGAGCGTCGCGAGCGGGGCGATGATGCCCCGCTCCGGGACGCCCACGAACACGTAATAGAGCGCGACCACGATGACGATGACGAGGAGGCCGCCCATCGTCGGCACGCCCTCCTTGGCGAGATGGCTCTCGGGTCCCTCGGGCCTGATCCGCTTCCCGAACCCGAGGGCCCTGAGGGCTCGGATATAGAAGGGCATGAGGATCACGACCAGGGCAAACGCCAGGAGGAGGGCCTGGATCAGCTCGACGGTCATCGGGTCGTACCGACGGTCATCGGGTCGTACCGTCGATCCCGCTCGAGCGTGCCGTCGACGGCTGCGGCCCGCCGAGGTCGGCGACGAGGTCGTCGATGAGGGCTTCGAGCGCGACGCCCCGCGACGCCTTCACGAGGACGACGTCTCCCCGGCGCAGGGCGGGCTGCACGAGCTCGGCCGCGGCGGCGCGATCGCCGGCGACGAGGATCCGCGCGGCGGGCAGCCCGGATTCGAGGGCGCCGGCGACGATGGCCTTTGGACCGGCGCCCTGGCCGACGACGGCCAGGAGGTCGCAGGTGGCAGCAGCGGCCCGGCCCACGGACCGATGGCCCGCCTCGGACGCCTCGCCGAGCTCGAGCATCTCGCCGAGAACCGCGATCCGCCGGCCCGGCAGGCCGGCCAGCAGGTCGAGGGCCGCGAGCACCGACGCCGGCGAGGCGTTGTAGGCGTCGTCGACGAACGTGATCCCGCCGGCTCGGACGACCTGGCCGCGATGGGGCGACGACCAGCCCCGGCCCAGGGCGGCGGCGATCTCCCCGGGTGCCATCCCGGCAGCGGAGCCGACCGCTGCGGCGGCGAGGGCGTTGTGGACCGACAGGCGGCCGAGGGCGGGAGTCGCTGCCTCGATCCGGTCACCCGACGGCAGGTGCAGCGTGAAGCGCATGCCGTCGAGCCCGACCGAGGTGACATCGCTCGCCGTGACCGCCGCGTCGGCGGCGAAGCCGTAGTCGAGGACCCGGGCCGGGGTTTGGGTCGCCATCCGCCGGACGCGGGCGTCGTCGGCGTTGAGGACGGCCACCCCGTCGGCCGGGAGGGCCTCGACGAGCTCGGCCTTGGCATCTTCCACCGCCTCGATCGTGCCGATGCGGCTGAGATGGACGCCGAGGACGGCGGTCACCACGCCGATCTTCGGCCGGGCCATCCGGGCGAGGTCACGGATCTCGCCTCCTGTGTACATGCCCATCTCGAGGACGGCTGCCTCGTCATCCGGGCCCAGCCGCAGGAGCGTCAGCGGCAGGCCGATCTCGTTGTTCTGGTTGCCCACGCTCCGGAGGGTCCGGCGACCCGCCGCCAGGACGGTGGCGATGGCCTCCTTCGTGGACGTCTTGGCGATGCTCCCCGTGACCCCGACGACGAGCGGGTCGAAGCGGGCCCGCCAGCCGGCGGCGATCGCGTGGAGGCCGGCCAGCGCGTCCGGCACCCGGACGACCGTCACGTCGCCGAGGCGATCGAGCTCCTCGGGCGGGAGGGGTTCGGCGATGAGGAGGGCCGCGGCGCCGGCACGGACCGCGGCGTCGAGAAACCGGTGGCCATCGGTCCGTTCGCCGCGCAGGGCGACGAACAGCTCGCCCGGCCGAACCTGCCGCGAGTCGACGCTCGCGCCACGGACGGGCCGCTCCGACGCTCGCTCGAGGTGGCCCCCCGTGAACGCCACCAGGTCGCCCACGCTGAGCGACGGGCCGCTCGACTTGGCGGTGTCATCGCCGGGTCGCCGATCCCGCGGCGCCGCACCGGCGGGCGCGTCGACGTCGCGAGGGCGCGGCGACGGCCGGTCGTCGGTCACGCCGGAGAGTGTCGCACAGGCTCGTCCCGAGCCGGAGCCCGGGCG
>DASWGY010000101.1:0-5651 GCA_036393495.1 Candidatus Limnocylindrales bacterium | reverse complement strand
AACCTGCGGGCGGACTACGTCCTTCCCCGCGTCAACATCGGGATCCGGGATGGCGCCGTCTTCTGGCCGGTCCAGAGCGATCCGCTCTTCGGCCTGACGGGAGTCTTCCCGTTCCCGAGCTCGGACCATCGGCTCGTCTGGGTGGATCTCGCGATCCCAGGCTGACCAGCGTCGATCGTTGAGGTTGGGGGCCCGGCATCGTCGTTCGCATGGCGGGCCCCGTGGGCGGCGCCCCGCCGCGCGGGTGAGGCTCGCGGATTCCGGGCTTGGTGCCGCCCGGCACCGAATCGCCGGTACCCAAGCGGGGCGCGTCGAGGCACCAACCGGGACCTGTCTCCTATGGGCCGGCGAACCCCGATGGGGGACAGTCGGATGACCACACCGCCGGGGTTGGTGCCGGGAGGTCCAGTCGCATGTTCGGTCGCGTCGTCCGCAGAGCTGCCACGGTCGCGGCAACAACCGCGCTCCTCGCCACGAGCGTGGCGATGGCCGACGTGGTCGGCGCCGACGGCGACGAGGTCAGCGCGGGTGTTCAGACGTTCGTCGACCTCGGGGCGGTGAGTCCCGGCGCGACGATCGTGCGCGACGTCGACATGGTCCTGACGTGCTCGGGCCTCCGCCATGTCGATCCCGGCCAGGTCGTCGAGGTCTGGCAGGCGGAGGTCACCGCGCCGGCCGCTGGTGGCTCCATCAGCGCGACCGGGACGACGGTCGGGCCGGTACCGCCGGCCTGGGCCAACGACACCGGAGGCATCGTCGGGTGCGAGTCGCCGATGCAGGTGACGTCCGCCGAGCCGAGCCACGTGACGATCGTCGCCCCGTCCGTGCCGGGCCTCGACTACGTGATGACGGTCGTCTACGGCCGGACGCTGACCCCGGCCGGCGTCTCCGACGGCTCGAGCGTCTCGGGCTTCACGATCGTGACCTTCAGCCTCGATGTCGAGGACCTGGATTCCACGCCGCCGACCCTGGCCGGCCTGCCCGCCGACATGGACCTGGCCACCAGTGACCCGGCCGGCACGACCCTCGACTACGTCATGCCGACGGCGAGCGACGATCAGGACCCAACGCCAGCCGTCAGCTGCGATCCGGCGCCGGGCAGTCAGGTCCTCCTCGGGTTGACCACCGTCACGTGCACCGCCACCGACGCGAGCGGCAACAGCGCCTCGGCCTCGTTCGAGGTCGTCGTCCATCTCGGTTCGGTGGAGTGGGGCGACCCGGTCGGCGATTCACCGGCCGTGACCGTCACCCAGGGTCGTTCCCTGCCGCTCAAGGCCCGGGCCTGGCTCGACGGGCTGCCCCTGGCCGGGCCTGCCACGTTCGAGGTCTGGAGCTGCACGGCCCGCGCTGCCGGACCCGTTGTGACCGCCTCGGCCGAGGCGAACGCCGGCGGCGCCCGCTGGATGGCTGTCCTCGACACCTCGGAGCTCGGCACCGGCTGCCATACGGTGGCGCTCGTCCTCGAGGGATCGGTCCTTGGCCAGTTCGGCCTCGAGGTCACCGCTCGCCCGGCCACGGTCCCGGCCCGGGCCCGCTGATCACTCCGGGCCGGCCAGATCGCGCCGGCTGAACCTCGCCTACCATCGGCGGCGTGACCTCGTCCGCCGCCCGACCCCTGGCCGCGCCCCTCGCCGCGATCCTCAAGAACCTGCCCGACCGCCCGGGCGTGTACCTCATGAAGGACGCCCGTGGCAGCGTCATCTACGTCGGCAAGGCGGCCAGCCTCCGGAGCCGGGTTCGGAGCTACTGGCAGAAGGAGACCCCGGGCCCGGCCCAGCAGATCGTCCGCTCGGTCGTCGACAAGATCGTCGACGTCGAGTACACGCTGACCGATTCGGTGTCGGAGGCGCTCCTCCTCGAGAACAGCCTCATCAAGCGCTTCGCCCCGCCGTACAACGTGCGGCTCAAGGACGACAAGTCGTACCCCTTCATCAAGGTCACCCTGGCCGACGACTTCCCGCGGATCGAGCGGACCCGCAAGCTGCCCCAGGACGGGAGCCGCTACTTCGGGCCCTACGCGAGCGCTTCGAGCGTCGACGAGGCAATGAACCTCGTCCGCCGGCTCTTCCCCTTCCGGACCTGCACGATCGACATCCGGGACGGGGAGCGGGCCCTCCAGCGGCCTTGCCTCCTGTATCACATCAAGCGCTGCCAGGGCCCCTGCATCCAGGCCATCGATCGCGAGGCCTATCGGGCCGACATCGCCCAGGTCGAGCTGTTCCTGGAAGGCCGCCAGGAGCACGTCGCGAAGGGCCTCCGGGTCGAGATGACCGCGGCCTCCGAGCGGCTCGAGTTCGAGCGCGCCGCGGTCCTCCGGGACAAGGTCCGGGCGATCGAGCGGACGATGGAGAGCCAGAAGATGGCGGCCTTCGCCCGGACCGACCTCGACCTCGTCGGCCTGGCCCGGAGCGACAACCAGGCGGCCGTCCAGCTGTTCGTGATCCGCAACGGCAAGGCCATCGGCCGGGACGTGTTCCTGCTCGAGGCGCCGCGCGAGACCACCGACGCCGAGATCGTCACCGGCTTCCTCGTCCAGTACTATGCCCGGGCCACGAGCGTGCCGAAGGAGATCGCGATCCCGGCCGGCCTGCCCGACGCCGACGACGTGACGGCGTTCCTGACCGACCGCCGGACGAGCCTCGCGGCGACGGCCCGCGCGGCGGGCAGCGACGGGCCGGTGTCGGAGACGGCGATGTGGGTGAGGGCGATCGACACCGCCACCCAGCGTCGGCGCGGGCCGCTCGGCGGCGTCGAGCTCGTCGTGCCCCGGCGCGGCGAGCGCCGCCGGCTGATGGAGCTGGCCACCCGCAACGCGGCCGAGATGCTGGCCCGCGAGCAGGCCCGCTGGCTGGCCGATCAGGGCCGGACCCGCGGCGCCCTCGAGGAGCTGGCCGCGGCCCTCGAGCTGCCGGGTCTGCCGGCCCGGATCGAGTGCTACGACATCTCGACCTTCCAGGGCACGAACAGCGTCGGCAGCATGGTCGTGTTCGAGGACGGCCGGCCGCGGACCGGCGAGTACCGGCGGTTCGAGATCAGGACCGTCGCGGGCCAGAGCGACGTGGCCAGCCACCAGGAGGTCCTGCGGCGCCGCTTCCGGAACGCCCGGACCGGTGACGAGGGCAGCGCCGAGGAACGCCGCTGGGCGATGCCCGACCTGGTGATCATCGATGGTGGTCGGTCACAGGTGAGCGCGGCCCGGGACGTCCTCTCGGAGCTGGGCCTCCACGACCTGCCGATGGCCGGCCTGGCCAAGGAGCGCGAGGAGCTCGTCCTGCCGGATCGCGCCGAGCCGGTCCTGCTGCCGACGACCTCCCAGGCGCTCTACCTCGTCCAGCGGATCCGGGACGAGGCCCATCGCTTCGCGATCACGTACCACCGCAAACTGCGAGCCCGGGCATCCGTTCGCTCGGTCTTCGATGACCTGTCCGGCATCGGGCCGCGCCGGCGAGCGGCGCTGCTCCGGACGTTCGGCTCGGTGAAGCGGATCCGTGAGGCGCCCATCGAGCAGATCGCGGCCGTCCCCGGCATCGGTGCCAACCTCGCGGCGAAGATCAAGGCCGGCCTTGGGGACTGACACGGGTGGTGTCACGCCCGTTTCGAGCGCGCCCCACAGCCCGATGACACGGGTGGTGTCACGCCAGTCACCGCCGCCGCGCGAGCCTGTCGGCCGCGTCGGCGTATCCCTGGTGCGCCGGTGGGCGTCGTCGGCCGCCGGATCTCGCGGCCACGAGCCAGCGGGTGGACCGGGAGATCGGGTCGATCAGGGCGAGGGCCCGGCCGGGCAGCGGCAGGGCGGTCACGGGGTCGGCCAGCCAGGCGGCAAGCACGCGTGACCTGACCGGGAATCCGATGTCGAGGACCGGGCGCGAGGCCCGGATCACCTCGCTGACCTCGAGCGAATCGATGCCGAGGACCGCGACCGATGCGGACCGCACATCCCAGCCCAGCCCCCGGGCTGCCTCGATCGCTGTCCGGCGATACCAGTCGAGGGTTCGCTCGAGCTCTCCAATGTCCAGCAGCCGCGTCTTGACCTCGATGATCAGCAGCCGACCGGTCGGGACGTGGAACGCCAGCAAGTCGATCCAGCCGAGGCGGCCGCGCGAGGCCGCGACGGAGACCTCACGCGCGACAAGCCAGCCCGCTCGCCGGAGCCGCCGCTCCACGAACACCGCGCAGCGGACGTGCACGACGTCGCGGGTCGAGGCCGTCAGGCCAAGGAGCTGACTCGCGAGCCGAAGCTCGATCCGGAGATCGAGCGCGTCGGCCACGGCCGCGATGGTCGCGATCGAGATGGGCCGTCGCCCACACTCGACCTTCGACACCGCGCTTCGGGAGATCCCCGCCCGTTCGGCAAGCTGCGCCTGCGTCCAGCGACGGCCCACGCGCGCGCGCCTCACGATCTCGGCGGCGGCGGCCGAGAGGACGACCTCGGAGGGCCGACGCTGCACCTGCCGGAACGCGACTGCCATCCCCGAATGGAACCGCACGCCGCTTACGTGCCGATTGCGCGACACGGGTGGTGTCATCCGGCCGGCAGGACCGTTGGAGACGGGCGCGACGTGCGGGTGCCGCCCGTCTCGTGTTGGAGAGGCGACCTCGTGACACCACGCGTGTCGGAACAGGGCGCTCGGACCTTTGCACCTGTATCATCCGCCGTCGATGCGCAGGACCACCCTCATCTTCATCGCCGTCATCGGCGTGCTCGCGCTGTTCGTCGACTTCTGGCCCCGGTTGCGGCTGCCCGGCCTCGACGCGGAGGGCGGGAGCCGCCTTGTCGAGACGAAGCTCGGCCTCGATCTCCAAGGTGGCCTCAAGGTCGAGTACCGCGTGAACTCGGTCGGTGACCGGTCACCCGGGCTTGCGGACGTGGAGATCGTTCGAGGGATCATCGAGGCCCGGGTCAACTCGACGGGCGTCGCCGAACCGGTGGTCGTGACGAGCGGCACGGACCGTGTCGTGGTCGAGCTCCCGGGGGTGACCGACACCGCGACGGTTCGCGAGCTCGTGGGCCAGACCGGGCGCCTCGACTTCGTCCCGATCCCGGTCGGCACCACGGTGACCCAGGGCCAGAGCCTCGATCTCACGACGGCCACCGAGTGCGCCGACACCGGGGTCGTGACGACCCTGTGCATCCTCTTCTCGGGCGACCAGCTCAACGCGGCGACGCTGGGAACCGACCAGAACGGCGGCCGGGCGGTGAACTTCAACCTGAAGGACCGCGGCGAGCAGCTCTTCGCCGAGTTCACCGCGCAGCACATCAACGAGCAGTTCGCGATCGTCCTCGACTCGGTGATCATCTCGGCCCCGGTGATCCAGTCGACGATCACGGGTGGCACCGTCCAGATCACGAACGAGAGCACCATCGGGGGGATGCCTCAGCGAGAGGCGACCCAGCTCGTCAACGTCCTGCGCTTCGGCTCCCTGCCGTTCCCGGTGGAGGAGCTCTCGAGCGACACGATCGATCCGACGCTCGGCCGGGAGTTCCTCGACAGGAGCATCCTGGCCGGGGCGATCGCCGTCGGTCTGGTCCTCCTGTTCATGCTCATCCACTACCGGCTTCCGGGGGTCGTCGCCGGCCTGGCGCTCCTGTACTACGCGCTCGTCCTGTTCGCGATCTTCCGGCTCATCCCGGTGACCCTGACCCTGGCCGG
>DASWGY010000100.1:0-3643 GCA_036393495.1 Candidatus Limnocylindrales bacterium | reverse complement strand
CGGTCACGGGTTGGAAGTGTAGGCGCTGGCGGCTGCCCGTCGGCGCCTGCTGACCGCAGTGGGCCCATCCGAACGGGCCGAGCGAACCGCGGAGATCGGGCCGTCCGGACAGCGATTGCGCCGGCCGGCCGGAAGATCATGGACGTACATAGGAGGTCCTCCAATGCGAGTCCTGTTCGCCACGGACGGGTCGCGCTCCGCTGATCGGGCCCGCGACCTGATCTCCCGGCTGCCCTGGCCCGACGGTACGCGGTTCGCTGTCATCACCGCCCTCGAGGCACGCGGCGAGCTGTTCTCCGCGCCCTGGATGGCGGCCATGCCGCCGGAGCTGGATGCCGTGGAAACCGAGTACCTTCGGCACGCCGAGCTGACCCTCGACGACGCCGAGCGGACGCTCGAGCGACCCGGCCGCAGCGTCGAGCGGCTGACCCTTCGGGGACGCCCGGCGTCGGCGATCGTCGAGGAGGCGCGTGCCTGGAAGGCGGATCTCGTCGTCCTCGGAAACCGCGGCCACGGGCCGATCGCCTCGATGGTCCTGGGTTCGGTCTCAGCCGAGGTCGTCGACCACGCGCCGTGCCCGGTCCTCGTGGTCCGGCATGACGGGATCGACTCGATCATCCTCGCCGATGATGGCTCGGCCGGCGCCCATCGCGCCGCCGAGGCCCTCCGGTCCTGGCCCGTTCTCCACGGGCTCCCGGTCGACGTCGTGTCCGTCGCCGAGACGTCGATGCCCTGGAGCGCGGGCATGGCCGCGGGCCTCTACGACGAGGTCGTCGCCAGCTACGCGCGGGACGTCGAGAGCGCCCGCCAGGGCGCACTCGCCACTGCCGAGCAGACTGCAGAGAAGCTCCGGAGCGCGGGCCTGCCCGCAACGGCCGAGCTCCTCGAGGGCGACCCCGCCGACAGGATCGTCGAGTTCGCCCGGTCACGACCGGGGGCCCTGCTCGTCCTGGGGACACGCGGCCACGGTGGGCTGGCCCGCCTGGTCCTGGGATCCGTCGCCCGGAACGTGCTCCTCCACGCCGCGGGCTCGGTCCTCATCGTCCGGGCATCGCGGCAAGTAGCCCTCACCGAGCCGCCGGTCCCGGTCGGCGCCGCTGGCCGCGACGCCTGAGCGGCACCCGGGCCCCAGCTGAGCGGCGCGCCGATCCGCACACCGATCCGCGCCCCGCGCGCTGCAGGAGGGCGGGCGTTCAGCCGTCGATGACGGCCACCTCGTGGACGGCGCCGTCGACGATCCGCCAGGCACGGAGGGCAGGCTCACCAGACCCGGGGTCGGCCGCCCCCGGGTCGAGCGACACGAGCACGTACAGGGCGTCCGGGTAGAAGGCCAGCCCGATGTCGGTCGCCGACGGCCTGGCCGGCGATGCGACGTGGCTGTGGACGATGGCCCAGAAGACCTCGCCGGCGTCGTCTGTCGCGATCGTCAGACGAAGGAGGTCCTCCGAATCGATCTCGTAGCGGAATGGCGATCCCGCCCGGTTCCGTGTCGGTTCCCAGCGCAGCGGTCGTCCGCCGGCCGCGGCCGGGCGATCGCCGATGATGAGCCCGCAGGCCTCGTTCGGTGCCTCCGCCCGGGCGTGCGCCGCGATCGCGGCTCGGATCGCGACCGGGATCGAGACGGCGGCCGGTCCCGGGTGAGAGCCCTCGGCGCCGGACTGGCCGGCGCCTGCCGGGCTCACCACCAGTTGATCCCGCCCTCGAGATCCGCCTCCATCTCGTCGAGGTCGCGGGCATAGGTGCCGGCCGACAGGTACTTCCACCCTCCGTCGGGCAGGATCGCCACGATCGTGCCGCCAGCCATCTCGCGCGCCACCCGGGCGGCGGCCACGAGGACGGCGCCGGACGACGGTCCGGCGAAGATTCCCTCGAGGGCGATCAGGTCGCGAACCGCGGCGACCGCGTCGCGGTGCGACACGATGAGCTTGGCGTCCAGGAGCCCCGGATCCAGGATCTCGGGCACGAAGCCCTCGTCGAGCGAGCGGAGGCCCTGGACCGCCTCGCCGGGAATGGGCTCGGCGGCGATGATCCGGACACCCGGCTTGGCGTCCCGGAAGAACCGGGCCACGCCCATGAGCGTGCCGCCGGTTCCGAGGCCGGCGATGACCGCATCCACCTCGGGGCAGTCGGCAAGGATCTCCGGCCCGGTCGTCTCCTCGTGGGCCCGCGGATTGGCCGGGTTGCCGTACTGGTAGGGCATGACGAATCGGGCGTCGCGGGCGGCGAGGTCCTTGGCCACGGCGATGGCCCCGTTCGACCCCAGCGCCGCCGGCGAATCGATGATCTCGGCCCCGAACAGCGCCGCCATCTGGCGCCGCTCGGGGGTCACGTTGTCGGGCATGACGAGGGCGATCCGGTAGCCCTTGCGGCGGGCGATCATCGCGAGGGCGATCCCGGTGTTGCCCGAGGTCGGCTCGAGGATGATCGAGTCGGGCCCGAGGGCGCCGGTGCGCTCGAGGTCCTCGACGAGGGCCCGGGCGGCGCGGTCCTTCACCGAGCCGGTCGGGTTGACCATCTCGAGCTTGGCGTAGATCCGGACGGCGGGATTCGGCGACATCCGGGGCACCGCGACGAGAGGCGTGTGCCCGATGGCCTCGAGGATGCTCTCGTAGCGGCCGCCGTGTGGCGCAAGCTCGGCGTGGGCATGGGCGTGGTCGCGGCCGGCTGCGGCGTTCTGGGTGCCGGGTCGCGCTGGGTGGGGCACGATCCGTGGGGCGCGCACGGCGGCCATGTCAGCCGCCCGCCATGGCGGGCAGGAGCCGCACCTCATCGCGCTCGGCAACCGGCGTCGCAAGGCCGTCGAGATAGCGGACGTCCTGGCCGTTCACGTAAACGTTGACGAAGCGGTTGAGCTCGCCCTCCGGCGTCAGGAGCTGGCCACCGAGGCCGGGATGATGCTCCAGCAGGGCGTGGACGAGCTCACCGACCGTCCCTCCGCCGAGCTCGAGTGACTTGACGCCGCCGACGGATGGCCGCAGGACGGCCGGGATGAAGACCGTGCTCACGCCCGACCCTCCGCCTGGCTCCCGCCGAGCGCACCGAAGCCGGCGCCGCTGAGGGTGAACGGCGCGTCGACCGGGAAGGCGTCGAGGACCGGAGCCTCGCCCCGCTCGCGGGCCGCCCGGGCACCGTCCGAGCAGACCGGGCAGGCCGGGTCGCGGCGGAGCTTGAGCTCGATGAACTCGGCCTCGAGGGCATCGAAGATGAGGAGGCGACCGGCGAGGGTCGTGCCGATGCCAAGGAGGACCTTCAGGACCTCGTTGGCCTGGAGCAGGCCCATGATCCCGGGCACGACGCCGAGGACCCCGGCCACCGAGCAGCCCGGGGCGAGCTCGGGCGGCGGAGGCGTCGGGTAGAGGCAGCGATAGCACGGGCCCTCGTAGGGGACGAACGTCGTCAGCTGGCCCTCGAAGCGGAAGACGCTCGCGTGGACGACGGGAATGCCGGCCGCGACGGCCGCGTCGTTGAGGAGATAGCGGGTCTCGAAGGTGTCGGTCCCGTCGAGGATGACGTCGTAGCCGGCGATGATCCGCTCGACGTTGTCGCCGACGAGCATCTCCTCGTGACCGACCACGGTCACGTCCGGGTTGAGCGCCGCAATCGACTGCCGCGCGCTCTCGACCTTCTTCTGGCCCACCCGGTC
>DASWGY010000099.1:0-15048 GCA_036393495.1 Candidatus Limnocylindrales bacterium | reverse complement strand
CTGCCCCTCGATCGTCGCTCGTGTTCCCCGCTCCCACCCGGCAACCGGGGTTTGTATTGTGGCGAAGCCGTTGGCACCATTGGGGTCACACGCAGACTCGCCATTCCCTAGGGTTGCCGCAGGTGCCGATAGCATCAGCATGACCGCCGCCATCAAGACCAGAAGGCGGTCGACCAGTCGCATGTCATCGAGGATTTCAGGTTCCTCGGAGCCTGTCAAGGCGGGTGTCGTCGTCGTCAAGCCGGGTGAGATACCTCTCAGCATCCCAACGTCTGTGCTGGACGGGCCGGGAACGAAGTGAGCCCCATCCGTCACGCTCCTGGTGTTGTCGAAGCAGCGTGCGGAGGGCTCGGGATGGAGTGTTCGGTGCCGGTCGAGGTTCGCCTCGCCCTAGAGAGCCCGCCGACGTCGGGTCGCTCGAGCGGTCGGTCAGCGGCGACGCTGGCCGAGGTCGGAGCGCGGCTGTGGCACGAGCTCGTCGACCGGCTCGAGGCGGCCCTTCCGACGCCGGCGGACTGCGAGGCGTGCTGTGGATCGCTGAAGGCCAACGGCCGGCCGCCGCGCCGATTGCTCACGTTGTCGGCGAGGTCGAGGTTGCGCCGGCAGCGCTACCGATGCACCGGCTGCGGGCTCGAGGTCGTCCGGCTCGACGCCGCGCTCGGCCTCGAACCACGGGTCCAGCCACACCCTCGCGTCCGGGAGCGTGGCCCGTGGCTGGTGACCGAGATGAGCTATCAGAAGGCGGTCGATGTCGCGGCCGAGCTGCGCAACTGGCCGATCAGCCCGGGCGAGCTCCTTCTCGTGGTAGCGCAGAACGGTCGGGCCCTCGAGGCCGCTCGGGCGGCCGGAGCATAGACCCTCCTGGGGGCCCATCCCCATCGATGCTCTCGACCCCGACGCGGCCGCACGGTCTGGTCAGCTCCGACGGAACTATGGTCCACGACCGGAAGGGCGGTGGCGGTCGGCGCTGCTTCCTGCCCGAGTCGATGGCCCGGATCGACACGGTCCCGGTGTCGAAGGAGGTGGACCTGGCGCTCCTCGTGGCGGGCTGATAGGCCAAGCGCGTGAAGGACGCCCTGGGACACCACGCCGTGGGGACTTGACTTTGTGCTGCTCCGGTGGCGCCTCTTGCACACTCGGGGCGTGCTCAGACTGACCCTGGACGGCGGCGGTGTGGTGCCCAGGCCGGGACTTGAACCCGGATGAGTTGCCTCATACGCCCCTCAAACGTACGCGTATACCAATTCCGCCACCTGGGCATCAGGTGTCTCGCCGAGGGTCGACCGGATCCTTCGAGGGACTGAGGTGGATGGTACCGAGGAAGGGATTTGAACCCTTACGCCCTTGCGGACACTAGCTCCTGAAGCTAGCGCGTCTGCCGTTCCGCCACCTCGGCGCGGACCCATCGGGCCGGTTCGCGAGCGCTCACCGGTCGTCGGCGAGGCGCCATGTTAGCACATCCCAGAATCGGTCCCCGGGGCTGCCGATGGGCCTGATCTGGGGTCCTTCGAGCACGTCACGGACGGCGATGACCTCGTCGCGGAAGGCAATCGGCAGGAGGTAGATGCCACTCGTCAGCTGGGCCTGCAGGGCGACATAGGCAGCCCGCCGATCCTCCTCCGAGGCGGGGGCCCGGGCCGCTTCGAGGAGACGGTCAAGGGCCGGGTCCTGGAGCCCTGCGAAGTTCGAGCCGCTGGCGGTGACCTGGCTCGAGGCGAGGAGTGGGTAGAGATCAGGGTCGAGGCCGATCCCCATTCCCACCACGGCCGCCGAGAAGTCGCCGGTCCGGAGGTGGTCGGCCACGAGGGCCGTCCCGGCCAGCGACGTGTGGACGACTGTCAGCCCGATGGCTCGCCAGTCCGCGGCGACGGCCTCGGCGACGGCATACGAGGTGACGTTGGCCGCCTCCTCAGGCCCAAGGAGTTCGATCGAGAGGGGCTCAGTCTGGCCCTTCGCGATCCAGCCCCCGCCCTGCGCCTCGGTCCAGCCGGCGGCGACGAGGGCTGCCCTGGCGGCCACGGGATCGAAGGCGACCGGCGGGCTCGCCGCCGCATCGAACGCCCAGCTCGTCGGCGGGATCGGCGAGTCCGCCCGGGTGGCGCCGCCCGCGAAGACCGACCTGACGATGGCATCGCGATCGATCGCGGCGAGGAGCGCTCGGCGGACCTCGGCGACCCGGAACTCGGGGTGGGCGGGCCGCAGGTTCAGGGTGACCGACAGCAACGTCGTGGTCGGGTATCGGAGGAGGTGCGCGCCCTCGCTCGCCCCGAGCGAAGCGAGCTCAGCCGGCGTGAGCCCGGACGCGGCATCGAGCTGGCCGGTCGTCCAGGCCGCCTCGAGCGCGGCAACATCACTGAAGAAGCGCAGCTCGATCCCGTCCAGGTACGGCAGCGGCGGCCCGCCGGGACCGGTCGGTGCCGGCGTCCGGAGCGAGTCGGTCGGCGGCGGCGTCCGATCCGCCGGGCCTCCGTCGTCGGGCTCCAGGAAATCGGGGATCGCCGGGACCAGCTCGGCATGACGGGCATCGAGAACCGCGAGGCGGAACGAGCCTGACCCGACGGGACGCCGGCCGAACGGGTGGTCCGGCAGCTCCGCCGGCAGGGCATCGTCGAGCAGGTGGCGGGGCGCGATCGGCTGGGTGGCCGCCTCCAGGAAGCCGCCCAGCGGCGTCGCCAGGGTGAGGACCACGGTCGAGGCATCGGGGGCCGACGCGACGACCTCGCGCCACGACTCCGCGCCGGGACCCTGGTACTCGGGATCGCTGAGGGCGGCGATCGTGAACAGGACGTCGTCGGCCGTGATCGGCGCCCCGTCCTGCCAGACCAGCCCGGGCCGCAGGTGGAAGGTCCAGGTCGCGCCGGTCGGATCGACCTCCCAGCGTTCGGCGAGATCGCCGATCAGGCTGTCGTCGGGGCCCAGCCGGACGAGGCCTCGGAAGAGGAGGGCGACGATCATCCGCTCGGCCGGTGTCCGAGCCGAGAACGGACTGACCGAGGCCGCCGTCCCAAGCACGCCCTCGACATACGGCCGCGTCGTCACGAGGCTGGGCTCCGGGGTCGACGCCGGACGCTGAGGAGCGAACGACGGGGCGACGACGGCGCCGGTCAGGACGACCAGGATGATCGACAGGACGCCGATGACGGCCCGATCACGAAGGGTCACCGAGCGGCCCGGCCCGTCATCGACGGACGCGCCACCCTCAGGCCGTGGTGTCCAGCAGGTAGGACGCCATCGAGAAGAGGACGAACAGGACGATGAGGATGATCGTGAACTGCCAGAGCCGCCGCTCGATGCCACGCCGGCTGCGGTAGACCGCGGAATCCCCGCCGAACGCGCCAGACAGGCCGGCCCCGCGGGCCTGGAGCAGGACCGCAAAGACCAGGGCCGCGGAGACGATGAGCTGGCCGGCGGCCAGGGCGGGATTCACGGGGTTTCGACCTCCAGGGTGACGGCGACGGATCGTAGCACAGGGCGGCCGGGCATCCTGTCTTCGCAGCGCCGGAGGACGGCGAACGCGGTCACGGCTCGAGGAGCGACCGCCCGGTGACGCCCGGCCAGGGGGGCAACCCGGCGAGCTCGAGGAGGGTCGGGGCGACGTCGGCCAGGACCCCATCACGGAGATGCCGGCCCACGACCGCCGGGCCGGCGAGGAGGAACGGCACCGGGTTCAGCGAATGGGCGGTCATGGTCGCCCCCGACGCGTCGCGCATCTGATCGGCATTGCCATGGTCGGCGGTGATGGCAAGGAGCGGCCCCGGGCGGTTCGCGTCCGCCGGTTCGACCGTCCCGGCGACCCCCAGCGCCGCGACGATCCGGCCGAGGCAGGCATCGATCGTCGCGATCGCCGCGACCGTCGCCTCCCAGACGCCGGTGTGGCCGACCATGTCGGCGTTGGCGTAGTTGGCCACGATGAGGTCGAAGCGTTCGGACCCGATGGCGTCCACCAGGGCATCGGTGACGCCGGCGGCGCTCATCTCCGGCTGGAGGTCGTAGGTCGCGACCTTGGCGCTCGGGACGAGGAGCCGTTCCTCGCCCGGGAACGGCTCCTCCCGCCCACCGTTGAAGAAGTACGTCACGTGGGCGTACTTCTCCGTCTCGGCGACGTGGAACTGACGCCAGCCGGCCTCCGAGGCCGCCTGGGCCAGGGACCGGGCCTCCTCGGGCGGGAACGCGACCGTCACCGGCAGGCCGGACTCGTACTCGGTCATCGTGACGACGCGAAGGGCGGTCGGCGCCGGCCGGCTGTCGAGCGCGGCTCGATCGAAGTCGCTGAAGGTCGCATCGGCCAGGGCATGGCTCAACTGCCGGGCGCGGTCGGCCCGGAAGTTGAGGTGGACGATGACCTCGCCGTCGGTCAGCCCGCCGTCGACTCCCTCGATCACCGTCGGCCGCACGAACTCGTCGTTCTCGCCGCGGCCGTAGGCCTGCTCCACGGCAGCAACGGCCGACGCTGCGCGCTCCCCCACCCCATGGACGAGCACGTCGTAGCCGGCCTCGGTCCGGTCCCAGCGGCGGTCGCGGTCCATGGCGTAGTAGCGACCGCCGATGCTCGCGATTCGGGCGTCCGGATGCGCTTTGGCGAGGCGTCGCTCCAGATCGGGGACGAACTCGATGGCCGAGCGCGGCGGCGTGTCACGGCCATCGAGCAGGGCGTGGACGCGGACGCTGGGTACGGCCCGACGGGCCGCGAGCTCGACGAGCGCGACGAGGTGCCGGTCGTTGGCGTGGACGCCGCCCGGACCGATGAGCCCGACGATCGACAGCCGGCCGCTCGTCGCCCGGGCCCGTTCGCAGGCTTCGACGAGGGCGGGGCGTTCGAAGAACGAGCCGTCGGCGATCGCAGCATCGATCCGGGGCAGGTCCTGGAGCACGGGCCGGCCGGCGCCGAGATTCAGGTGACCGACCTCGGAGTTGCCCATCTGGCCGGGCGGCAGGCCGACCGCCTCGGCCGACGCCCCGAGGACGCAGTGGGGCCAACGCTCGAGCAGGCCGCGCCAGGCCGGCATCGGCGTCGCGGCGATCGCGTCCGCAGCCGGGTCCCGACCGATGCCGAAGCCATCGAGGATGACGAGGACGATGGGACGCGGTCGCGCCGCCATCAAGCGACGGAGGTCGCGGATGCCCCGGACGCCGCCGGCCCACCGGGGCCGCGATCCATCCGCCGGGCCGCCGCCGTCAGCCCCGCCCTGGCCACGATGCCGGCCATCTCGTCCGGCTTGAGCGACGCACCCCCGACGAGGGCGCCGTCGATGTCCGGTTCGGCGAGGAACTCGCCGATGCTGGCCGAGGTGACGCTGCCGCCATAGAGGATCGGAATAGCCTGGCCATCACCCGGCATCCCGAGGGTGGCGAGAGCCGACCGGATGGCCACCGCCATCGCCGCCGCGTCGCCGCCTCTCGCGGTCCGACCGGTCCCGATCGCCCAGACCGGCTCGTAGGCGATCGTCAGCCACGGCAGCCCAGCCTCGCTCCCGAGCGACGCGAGATCCGTCCCGGCCAGGCAGCCCCGGACCTGGGCGGCGACGACGGCCTCGGCCCGACCGGCCTCGCGCTCGTCGAGCTGCTCGCCGACACACAGGATGGTCCGCAGCCCGGCGGCTCGGGCAGCCCGCAGCTTGCGGCCGATGAGCTCGTCGGTCTCGGCGGCGTCGCGCCGCCGCTCGGAATGGCCGACGATGACCCAGCTGGCGAGCCCCGCCAGCATCGCGGCGCTGACCTCGCCGGTGAACGCTCCGGCAGGCTCGTGATGGACGTTCTGCGCGCCGACCGCCACGCCCGAGCCGTCGGCGGCCTCGAGACCGGGCCCGGCCAGCGCGTCGCGGACGGCTGCGAGGCAGACATACGGCGGGCAGAAGATCCGGATCACACCCGGCTCGCGGGTCCTCGATCCGATGGTCCTGGCCAGCTCCCCGGCATCGGCCGGGGTCGTGTTCATCTTCCAGTTCGCGGCGACGATGACCTGGCGCATGCCCGAATCATGCCAGACGCGCGGCGGGTGCCTCCGCGTCCTCCAGGGCCAGGCGCTCCAGGCGGTCGAGGGCCCGCTGGACGGCGCTGCGGTGGAGGCTCAGGCGCTCGGCCAGCTCCGTCAGAGTTGCCTCCGGCGTCTCGCGACGGCCTTCGGCGACGACTCGGACGACGTAGGGCTGACCCGACAGGCGCCCGTCCGCCTGGAGCCGCTCGATCGCCGCCAGCTGGCGGCCCGCGGCCGCCACCGACCGCTGGAGATTCGCCGATTCCGCGTTCAGGACCCGGTTGAGCTCACCGCGCAGGGCCCGCGAGACCTGGCGCGCCTCGAGCTCGAGGAGAGCGGCCCCGGCCCCGATCCTGCGCAGGAACAGGCCGATCGTCTCCCCGCTCTTCCAGGTGACCACGCCCCGGCCGCGTCGGGTCCGCCACGCGGCCGGCAGCCCGGCCAGCGAAAGCCAGGCGGCGAGCACTGGCGCCTCGTCGGGTGGCAGGACGAACTCGAGGTGGGTCCGCCCGCCGGCCAGGCTGAGCGAGCCGCGGGCGAGGAAGCGGCCCCGGAGGTAGGCCATCCGGCAGTGTTCCGGGAGCCCCTCGAAATCGACGACGCGAGCGATGCGGTCGGGCGTTGGGCGGGGAACGGTGTCCCGCCCTCGCCGCTCGAGGCGGACCGCCAGCCGGGCGACGACAGGATCGCGCCGCCCGGGCTCTGCGTCCAGGCCGGCTCGCTCCGCAACCCGGTCGCAGGACCGCGACGGATCGATGGCCGCCAGCTCGGCGCGCAGGGCCGAGACGAGGTCCCGGTCAGCGGTGGTCACGCCACCGGGTCACGCATCCCGCCCTGGATCACCGGCCGCCCCGGCCCGTCATGCGATCCGCGAGGCGCCGAGGCGACGCCGAGATGGCGCGTCCCGCTCGGCGGCTCGGAGGACGGCGGCGGCGAGGCGCTCTGGATCATGGTGATGGGCGTTGCCGGCGTCCACGACGTTGTCGGTGACGAGCCTCGGTGGGGGCTCGGAGCGGGGCGGCCAGCGGAGCCGCACCGACTCGGCCTGCCAGGGGACCGGCTCATGGGCGTCGAAGCGGTCGTTCGCCAGGACGAGGTCCACGAGGCCGGCGGAGGTATGGTCGAGGAGCGCCTCGACATGGTCGGCAAGGTCGAAGCCGCCCGTCTCGCCGGCCTGGGTCGCGACGTTGCAGACGTAGATCCGGACCGCGGAGGCCGATGCCACGGCGGCCCCGATCCGCGGAATCAGCAGGACCGGGAGGAGGCTCGTGTAGAGCGACCCGGGACCCAGGACGATGACGTCGGCGTCCTCGATGGCCGCGATCGCGTCGGCCGACGCGGCGACGTCGCCGGGCACGATCCAGACGCGCTCGATGTCGGTCGTCCGCATGACTGCCGACTGGCCGGCCACGAGCCGCCCGTCGCGGGTTCGCGCGTGGAGCGTGAGCGGCGTCGGAGAGGCCGGCAGGACCTGGCCCCGGACCGCGAGGACGCGGTTCATGCGCCGGACGCCCTCCTCGAAATCACCGCCCTCGACGGCCGTCAGGGCGGCGATGAGGAGGTTGCCGATCGCGTGCCCGCCGAGGCCGCCCGCCTGTGTCTCGACGGGTTGGCCGACGGTCCGTTGGCCGCCCGGGAAGCGGTAGCCGAGGAGGTCGCTCATCAGCGGCTCAGCGTCGGCGAGAGCGGCGATGCAGTTCCGGATATCGCCGACGGGCGGGATTCCGAGCTCCTCCCGGAGCGCGCCCGAAGAGCCACCGTCATCGGCAACCGTCACGATCGCCGTCAGGTTGCTGGTGTGCTCCTTCATGCCCCGGAGGAGCGTCGAGAGTCCGGTCCCGCCGCCGAGCGCCACGACCCTGGGACCCTTCGCCAGGAACCGCTTCTGGTAGATCACCTCGACGAGCGGCTGGTCCTCATCGGCCGGCCGCAGCGGCTCGGTGACGGCCCGGACCACCCTGACCATGCCGAGCACGACGAGGGCGACCCCGATCGACCCCACGACGAAGCCTCGCAGCGCGTAGGGCAGGAACTGAAGCGTGACGGCGTCGATGAGGACCTGGGCCAGGCCCTCGGGACGGAGCTCCTGTGACGCCTGGCGGATGACGTGGGCAACACCAAGGGCCAGGAGCAGGAGGCCCAGGAAGACCACCACCAGCCAACGCTTGACCCCGATCCCCGGGGCCAGCCAGCGGCGCAGGTTCATCGCTGGGCGAGCTCCCGGTGGTAGACGTGGACCGGCCCCCGACCGGCGGCCCGCAGCCACGCGGCCAGCTCCTCGGTGAAGACGATCGAGCGATGCTGGCCGCCGGTGCAGCCGATGGCGATCGTGAGGCGGCTCTTGCCCTCGGCCTCGTAGGCCGGGATCGAGAACTCGAGATAGGCCCGGACGAGGTCGAGGAAGCGGTCC
This sequence comes from Candidatus Limnocylindrales bacterium, assembly GCA_036393495.1. Lineage (GTDB taxonomy): Bacteria > Chloroflexota > Limnocylindria > Limnocylindrales > CSP1-4 > UBA5189. Next base: position 6,664 of record DASWGY010000099.1, on the reverse strand, counting down.
GCCCCGGGCTGGGCGAGGACGTAGTCGCGAACCGGGGCGGTCAGGCCGGTGTGCTCCCGGAGCTCTTCGACGTAGTAGGGATTGCGGATGAACCGGGCGTCGAAGACCAGATCGGCCTCGAGCGGCAGCCCGAACTTGTAGCCGAAGCTCAGGAGCTGGAGCGTCATCTGCTCGGGCGCGACGTCGCCGAGACGGGCGAACAGGCGCTCTCGGAGCTCGCGCAGCGACAGGTCCGAGGTGTCGACGACCACGTCGGCCTCCTGGCGAACGGCATCCAGGAGGCGGCGTTCCGCGGCGATGGCCGCAGCGACCCCGCTCCCGTCCTCGAGCGGGTGCCGATGGCGGGTCTCGGAGAAGCGGCGGATGAGGACCTCGTCGCGGGCCTCGAGGAAGAAGACCTGGGGTCGGATGCCGCGCCCCTCGAGGGCGCCGCGCATCGCTCGATAGGCCTGCTCGGCATCGCCGGCCCGGACGTCGAGCACGATGGCCACTCGCCCGAAGCGGGTCCGGTCGGTCGAGACGAGGTCGGCCAGGCTGGCCAGCAGCTCGCCGGGGAGGTTGTCGACGACGACGAACTCGAGGTCCTCGAAGAGCTTCGCAGCGGCAGTCTTGCCGCCGCCCGAGAGCCCGCTGAGGATCACGACCTGGTTGGGGCCGGGCTCGGGCTCGGGCTGGGCTGCCGGCCCCTCCATGGGCTCGCCTGCGGCCCGGTCCACGCTCGACATGCCGGTCAGTCTACCCCCGGGCCTGACCCGCTCAGCGTCCGCTCCGGCGGATGACGACCACGGTCCCTTCGAACAGGACGTACAGCGTCAAGCCCAGGATCATCGGGCTGACGAGATCGCCGCCGGGGGTCGCTGCGGCAGCAAACACCGCGATCGCGAGGATGATGACGCGGCGCGACCGGCGCAGGCGGTCCGAGGTCACGATCCCCACCCGCGACAGCCCGACGAGCAGGATCGGGAACTCCATGAGCAGTCCGAAGGCCAGGAACAGCGTGCTCACGAAGTCGAAGTACTCCCGGGCCGTGAGCAGCGGCTGGAGGTCCTTCGTCTGGAATTGGAGGAGGAAGGCCGCGGCATACGGCAGGACGGCATAGGCGATCGCAACGCCGATGGAGAAGAAGACGAGGGCGGCCGGGATCCACGGCAGGATCGCCCGACGCTCCGACGCCGTCAGGCCCGGCGCGATGAACCGCCACAGGTTCCACAGGATCACCGGCATCGCCAGGATGATCCCGACGACGATGGCGATTCGGATCCGGATGGCAAAGGGATCCCCGATCGCGGTGAAGACGAGCGGCGTGTCGGTGGGCAGCGGCGAGCGAAGGAACGCAACCACCTGCTCGCCGAAGGCGAAGCCGACGACGGCCCCGGCCGCGATCCCGACGACCGACCAGATGATCCGGTTGCGGAGCTCGGAGAGGTGGTCGACGAGCGACATGACGACCCCGGGCTCGCCGCCAGGTGGTGGAGCCGGAGCGATGACTGCCGTCTCGGCAGTCGGCGGCGGATCGGCCGGGATCAGATCGAGGCCCGGTTCCTTACCGTCGGGAGTCGAGCCGGCATCACTGGTCATGCCGCGGCGCGGGCCGGCCGATCCGTGGGCCGGCTACGAGGCCGGCGAATCCGGATCGGAAGTGCCCGGCGTGGCGCCGACGGGCTCGGCCGGGGCAGACGCCGACGGGCCTCCGCCGCTCGGGCCGACGGCCGACGGTGACGTGGGGGCCGGGGCCGTAGCCGCCGGAGCCGGGGTCGTCGGCGGTGCCTCGATCGGCGCGGCCTTCGCGGCGTCCTGGTCCTTTGCCGGCTCGAGGCTCGTCGCGTCCTTCACGTCCGTGGCGGCCTTCCGGAACTCGCGAATGCTCTTGCCGAGCGCGGATCCGACCTCGGGAAGCTTGCCGGGTCCGATCACGAGCAGGGCGATTACGAGGATGATGATCAATTCGGCCGGCCCGAAGCTGTTGATGAACGGCATGTGGGTGTGCTCTCAGAAACGTTGCGACGAGGCGGTCGCAGAACGGCCGCTAGGGTAGCACAGGCAATCGGAAAGCCCACGCTCGGGTTGCCTCGGCGATGCGTTCTCCAGGATCCGCCGGCGAGCCTGCCGGAGCCGCCGTTCCCGCGGCCAGGGCGATTCCTCGGGAGACGTTGACGAGCAGCCCGCCGCCCGGACGACCGCCCGCCGGGGGCGCCGTCGCGGGCCCGTCCCGAAGGACGGGGCCGATCTCGCCGCCCTGGGCCCCGACCCCCGGCACGAGCAGGCCGAGTCCCGGCGCGATCGAGCGTATCGTCGCCAGCTCACGCGGGGCCGTGGCGCCCACGACGAGCCCGACGGTGTCGCCAGGACCCCATCCCCCGGCGCGGCGGGCGACCCGCGCCCAGAGCGGCTCGGTCGGGGCGCCGGGCGTCCCGGCGAGGACGAGGTCCTGGAGCTCGCCGGCGCCTGGGTTGGAGGTCCGGCACAGCACATACGCGAAGCGGTCCAGGCGCTCCAGGAGCGGTGCCACCGCCTCGCTCCCGAGATACGGGTTCACCGTAACCGCGTCCGCCCCCAGTGCGTCGAAGAGGCCCACCGCCTGGCGCGCGGCGGTCGAGCCGATGTCGCCACGCTTGGCATCGATGACCACCGGGATCCCGGACGGGACCGCCGCCCGGACTCGCTCGAGGGCCGCCAGCCCGGCGCTTCCGAACGCCTCGAAGAAGGCGAGGTTCGGCTTCACCGCCGCAGCCGACGGCGCGGCGACCTCGACGAGCAGGCGGGCGAAGCGCTCGACGCCGGCGAGATCGGGCGTGAAGCCCGGCGGAAGGCCGGCCGGATCCGGGTCGATGCCGAGGCACAGGACCGTGCCGCTGGCCACGCTTCGAGCTGCGAGGCGGTCGAGATACGGCATGCCGGTCACTGGCTGTCGGTCGCTCCTGCCGGTGTCGTCGAGGGGGCGGGCGTCGAGGGGCCCGCCGTCGGCGCGGGCGTGGGGGTCGGGGGCGGCGTGGGGATGAGGCTCTCCGGCACCCACCAGTCCGGGCGCGAGCCGGCGTCGAGCCCGGCGGCGAGGGTCATCTGGATCGGCTCACCGGCCGGGACGGGCAGTCCAGTGATGTCGATCGGGGCGAGCCACAGGTCGGTGACCCCGTGGGCGATCGTGAGGTAGGCGATGGCGTCCCCGACCGGGGACCAGGCGGGCGAGAAGCTCCGGCCGTCGTTGGTCACCCTGAGGAGCTCGGTCCCCCGCCCGTCGAGCACGACGACGTCTGTCCCGAATGCGGTCGTCCGGGTTGCGGCCAGGTACTTGCCCCGATGCGACCAGATCGGAGTGGTGTAGCCGGGGCCGGTCAGGGTCCTCGTCGTTCCCGTCGTGGTGTCATGGACCATGATGACGGGCGCGCCGCGTGTCCCGTCGCGACCGTTCTGGACGAAGGCGATGAGACTGCCGTCCGGCGACCACACGGGATCCTGGTGGCCAAGCGGCTCGTTCTCCGGGGCGCCGACGGCCGTGAGCTCGAGGGTGACCAGATCGAGTACCTGGAGCACCACGTTCGACTTCGTGGGGTCAGGCCCGTCCGTCACGAAGGCCACTTTCGTCCCGTCCGGGGAGACCGCGGGCTGGCGAATGAAGTACGACCAGGTGAAGCTGCCCGACGACGTCCGACCTGTCAGGAGTGCCTCGGGCTCGGATTCGCCATCGGGCTGGACGCGCATCAACGTGGGGGTCAAGAGCCGGAATCGGCGCGCGGCGCCGCTGATCCGCCAGCGACCTGTCTCCGGCGTCGTCCGCACGAAGTAGACCCACGCGCCGTCCGGCGAGAACGTGGCCATCGAGTCCTGACCTCCCGTCGTCAACTGGGACGCCCGGGTGCCGCGTTGCAGCCAGACGTTGCCGGCCTTGACGTAGGCGATCGCGCCGGGGACATCGGCCCGAGGGTCCACGATGACGACGTTGCTCGGGGTTGCGGTCCGGGTGGGCCCGCCATCGCCCGAGCTCCCGGGTCCGACGGGCACCGACGGGAGGTTGCCGGTGAGCAGGCCGAGGCTGAGCACTCCGACGACGACGAGGCCGGCGGCCGACAGGATCGGGGCGAGCCAACCGGCGTCCTCGCCGAACCTTCCGGCGCGGCCCGAGGCCGACCGTCGCCCGGTCATGGCCCGCCCTCGGGACTGTGCCCCGCGCCGACCGGGATGAGCCCCGCGCCGAGAATCGCCGCCGCCTCGGGATGGAGCCCCGACGGGGCCGCATCACGGATCTCGAGCTGGAGGGATTCGACGCCGCCGAAGCGACGGCTGGCGAGGCGTCCCACGACGTCGATGCGGTCGCCCTCGGCCACCTGTCCCGCGAGCTCCGGCCAGCCGAAGGCGATCCCGTCGATGACATCGAGCCGCCGTTTCAGGACGAGCTGGCTGTGCCCGCCGATGGCCTCCCGGGCCCTGGTCACGGTCAGGCCGAGCACCGCCACGAGCGGTTCGGGATTCCCGACGCCGCACGGCGCCAGGCGTCCGAGCTCGGAGAAGAGGCCGTAGTCGACGTCGGCAGCGCGGAGGGCAAGGTCCAGCTCGAACGTCGGTCGCGGATCGGGCGGCTCGGCGACTGCGGCGAGACCCAGGAAGCGCTCCCGGAAGGCATCCCAGTTTCCGGTCTCGATCTCGAACCCGGCAGCCCCGGCATGACCGCCGTGACGAACGAGGAGATCGCCGCAGCCGGCGATCGCGTCGGCCAGGTGCAGGCTGCCGTCGCCGCGGGCAGAGACCCGGATCACGGCCCCGAGGTCGGCTCCAACGAGGGCCGGCCGACCCAGCTCCTCGGCCAGGCGTCCGGCGACGAGGCCCACGATCCCGACCGGCCACGACCCGTGGACGACCGTGGCCGCGGCGCCGTCGATGGCGTCGACCGACGTCCTGGCCTCGGCGAGCGCGGCCTTCATGAGGTCACGCCGGGTCACGTTCGCGGCTTCGAGCCCCGCCGCGAGTGCCTCGGCCTCGGCTGGGTCGTCTGCCAGCAACAGCCGGGCCGCGTCGAAGGCCTCCCCCACCCGCCCGGCGGCGTTCAGGCGAGGGGCCACGACGAAGGCGATCGTCTCGACGTCGACCGTCGCGGGCGCGACGCCGGCCCTGGCCAGGAGGGCGGTGATCCCGGGCCTGGCGCCCGACCGGATGCGGTCCAGGCCGAGGCGGACGATCGCCCGGTTCTCCCCGAGGATCGGCGCCACGTCGGCGATCGTGCCGATCGCCGCGAGGTCGGCGAGGGCGAGCGCCGTCGCCGGCCGGTCGTCGAGGAGGAGGCGAGCGAGGGCGAAGGCCACGCCGGCACCCGAGAGCCTCGAGTCCGGGTAGGCGCTGTCCGGCCGATGGGCGTTGACGATCGCCGCGGCCGATGGCAGCACGGTCGGAACCCGGTGGTGATCCGTGACCAGGACATCGATGCCGCGGGCAACGGCGGCGGCAACCTCGGTCACGCTCGTCGTCCCCGTGTCGACGGTCACGATGACCCGAGCCCCGGCGAGCTCGGCGGCCTCGACGGCAGCAAGCGACAGGCCGTGGCCCTCGTCGAGCCGGGATGGGACGTACGGGATCCCCTCGACCCCGAACGCCCGGAGGGCGAGGGTCAGGATGGCGAGGCCGGTGATCCCATCGGCATCGAAGTCGCCGAAGACGAGGATTCGCTCACCGGCCGCCCTCGCGCGGACGACTCGATCGAGGAAGCGCGCCGCGTCCGGGAGGAGGGCGGGATCGTTCAGGCCCGCCTCGGCCGGTCCGAGGTGTCGCTCGAGGTCGCCCGGCGACCGGATCCCACGACGGTCCAGGAGGGCAACGACCCGCGGCGTCAGGCCCAGCCGGGCGCCGCTCTCCACGAGGCCCGGGTCCGGCGACGAAACGGTCGGGAAGACCCATCGGGCCCGCGGCTGGAGCACCCCCTCAGGATGCCACGAGCGGCTGCACCGGCGCTTCGCCGGCGCTTGATCGGCGCTTACGCGGACGCACGCCGCGGCGATCGCGGGCCGACCAGCCGACCTCGGCGCCGGTCTTCCCACTCCTGCCAGACGACGAGGAGCGGGCTGGCGTTGAAGATCGAGGAGTACGTCCCCGAGATGATCCCGATGAGCAGTGCCAGGACGAACTCCTCGGTGGCCGACCCGCCGAACAGCAGCAGCGCCGTGAGCGTCAGGACGACGGTGAAGCTCGTCGTGATCGAGCGACCGAACGTCTGGAGCAGCGAGTGATTGACGATCTCGGCGAACGGCTCACCCGCATGGCGGGCCCGGTTCTCGCGGATCCGGTCGAAGACGACGATCGTGTCGTGGACGCTGAACCCGATGACCGTCAACATCGCGGTCACGAACAGGCCGTCGATCTCGAGGTTGGCGACTGTCCCCAGAATGGCGAAGGCGCCGAGGACGACGATGACGTCGTGGAGCAGCGCCACGAGGGCCGCGACGCCCATCTTCACGTCCCGGAAGCGGAGGGTGATCCAGCCCAGGATGGCGAGGCTCCCGACGAGGATCAGGAGGACCGCCTGGTTGATGAGGTCGGAGCTGACGACCGCCCCGATCGAGCTCAGGTGGGCCTGCTCATCGATCGGCCCGAGGGCCGCCTGGAGGCCCGTCGCGATCCGGCCGATCTCCCCGGTCGTCGGCACCTGGGTGTTGGCACCCGGAATCGGCGTTGGCGCCGG
>DASWGY010000098.1:0-5135 GCA_036393495.1 Candidatus Limnocylindrales bacterium | reverse complement strand
ACCGAAGGTGCTGCTCTTCGACGAGCCGACCTCGGCCCTCGACCCGACGCTCGTTGGCGAGGTCCTCAAGGTCATGGCCGAGCTGGCCCACGAGGGCGCGACGATGATCGTGGTCACCCACGAGATGGCGTTCGCCCGCGAAGCCGCCGACCAGGTCTACTTCATCGAGGAGGGGGTCTTCGTCGAGGCGGGACCGCCGGCTGAGGTCATCGAACGACCGAAGGACCCTCGGACGCAGCAGTTCCTCAGCCGCCTCCTGAACACGGTCTAGGGACCCCGGGCAGATCAAAGCCCAACGCGAGCTTCGTCAGGCGGACGGCGTACCCCGGACGGCAGCCTCGGGCCGCCCGATCGCGATGCGCGGCGTTCGGTGGACCCTCGGCCGCTCGACGCCGCCGAGGACGCGCTCGGCTCGAATGCGGAGATGCTCGAGGCGCCGTCGGGCGGCGTCGTCCCAGGCCCTGGAGTAGGCGGCCACGGCCTCGCGCCGGATCAGCTCCCCCTCACGCCGATGGCCACCGAGCTCGAGCGAGCCCACGCGCTCGAGCACGGCGCGATAGAGCTCTGGCAGCTCGTGGGCCGGGGAGATGCCTTCCATCCCTGAGAGGATCGCCCCCATTCGTCCCGATGGGAATAGCCCGCTCGTCCCATTTCGTGCTCGGCATTCGGCTCGCGAGTTGTACGCTCCGGGCGCAGGCGTGGTCGTCCAGAGCAGGATCGGGGTGGCATGGATCTCGGAATTCGTGGCCGGCGGGCCCTCGTCGGCGGGGCCTCGGGCGGCCTCGGGCGGGCGGTGGCCGAGCGCCTCGCGAGCGAGGGCTGCGACCTCGTCCTGACGGCCCGGCGGGGCGGGCTCCTCGATGAGCTCGCCGCGGAGCTCGCCGCCCGCCACGGCGTCAGGGCCGTCGCCCGACCGGCAGACTTCACCGACCCCGCCACACCGGCCGCCCTGGCGGCGGCCGCGCTCGACGCCCTGGGCGGGATCGACATCCTCGTCCTCAACGCCGGAGGACCGCCGCCGTCCGATCCGACGAGGACGGGCGCCGCCGGCTGGGCAGACGCCTTCCAGCTGCTCGCCATCTCGCCGATCGAGCTGGCGACCGCGCTGCTGCCGGGGATGCGAGAGCGACGCTGGGGACGGATCGTCGCCATCGGCTCCTATGGCATCCGTCAGCCGATCGAGGAGCTCGTCTACTCGACTGCCGGGCGAAGCGCGCTCGTCGCGTGGCTCAAGACCGTGTCACGGACCGTGGCCGCTGAAGGGGTGACGGTCAACGGGGCCTTCCCCGGCCGCCACGCGACGGCCCGCATCGAACAGCTCGACCGCGGGACCGCCGAGCGGACCGGCCGGTCGATCGAGGAGGTCCGGGCTGCCCACGTCGCCTCGATCCCCGCCGGACGTTACGGACGGCCCGACGAGTTCGCCGCCTACGTCGCCTGGCTGTGCTCCGAGCCGGCCGCCTATCAGACCGGGACGTTCACCTCGATCGACGGCGGGATCGTCATCGGACTGCCCTGACCGACCTGCCGGCGGCGATCGGCTCGCCCCGAGGGTCGGCCTGCTCGATGGTCAGTCTCCGCCGTGCCAGCCCGAGCGGAGGGAGAAATCGGTGAACTCGTCCGCTGACGGCAGCCAGGCCGTGAGCACCGCATCCACGAGCGCAGCCACGGGGCCGCGGCGGAGGACTGTGACGAGCTCCTCGAGCGACGCCCGGTCACCCTCGGCCACGCAGCGGACGGCGCCGTCGGGCAGGTTCGCCACCCAGCCGGTGAGGGCGAGGTCCCGGGCCGCCTGGAGGACGAACACCCGGTAGCCGACCCCCTGGACGCGGCCCCGAACGATGGCCTCGAGGCGCCCGCGCCCGCCCGGTGCCGGGACGGGAGGGCTCATGCGGCCCGCCGGCCCGGGGTCCAGCGAAGGGCGAGGACATCGAGGACGAGCTCCGGGCTGACGTTGCCCTCCAGCCGCTCGCCGGCCTCATCGAGGTCGCGGAGGAGCTCGCCGATGCGGGAGGCCGGCAGGCTCGCGGCGATGGCCTCGAGATCGTCGATCAGATCGAGGTCGCGGACGTCTCGATTCGCGCCCTGCCCGGCGAGGGCCAGGTCGCGGAGGAGCGATCGCCAGATCCGGACCAGGACGAGGGCGCCCCGTCGCCGTTCCGCCGCCGGGACCCGGGCAGCTGAAGCGCTGTCGGCAGCGGCGTCGGCGGCAGGGGCTCCGTGGGCAGCGGCGTCGCCGGCGGGCGAGCCGTCACCGGGGCCAGGGTCCGCACCGGCCGTCGCAGTGGCAGCCGAACCGCCCGACGGTGGCCCCGAGGCCCGCGCCCCGCTGCGCGGGGCAGCCCCGCTGCGCCCCTGGCCGACCCGTCGACCCGTGGCAGGGGCCTCCTCCAGCCCGGCCGCCGCCCGAGCGGACCCGGCGTCGAGCTCCCGGCCCAGGTCCGCCGCCCGGCCCGCGAGGTCGCGAATCCCGGTCAGTCGGGCGGTCAGGTCGGTCCGGAGGAGATCGAGCAGGGTTCGGGCGATCTCGCCCCGGATCATCGCCGCACCCGGCGCCAGGGCGTACGCGATCGCATGCCCGGGCCGGCCATCGGAGATGCGGGCGAGCCTCGCGGCGGTCGGCGCGTCGGCGACGCCGTGGGTCACCAGCACCGCCTCGACGTCGCGGGTCGCGAGCGGCCCGAGCCGGACGCGGGCGCAGCGCGATCGGATCGTCGGCAGGAGGCGCTCCTCATCATCGGCACAGAGCATCACGACGGCGCCGCGAGGCGGCTCCTCGAGCGTCTTGAGGAGCGCGGACTGGGCGTCCTCGGACATCCGCTGGGCGGCCTCGACGATCGCGACCCTGGCCCCGCCCTCGACCGGCAGGAGCGCCAGGTCGCCGACGAGGTCGCGGACGCCGCGCTCACCGCGGCCGCCGATCGGGATCGCCGCCGCGGCCCCCGACGGGCCCAGTCGATGGAGGTCGGGGTGGTTCCCGTGGTCCACCATCCGGCAGCCCCGGCACGTCCGGCACGGCCGATCGGCCGGCTCGTCGGCCGTGCACAGAAGCGCGGCCGCGACGTCGAGGGCGAGGGTGGTCTTCCCCACGCCGGCCGGCCCGGCGAAGAGCACGGCGTGGGGGAACCCCGCGGCGAGGAAGGCCTGGACCGCCTCCGTCGCCGTCGGCTGGCCAAGGGTCAGCAGGCGGCCGCTCATCGACTGCGCGTGGTCAGGCGTCGGCGGGGTCGACCTTCTTCCTCGTCGTCCGGCGCTTCGGCGGTGCCGGTTCGGTCGCCGGCGCGGCCGCCGTCGCGATCGGCTCGGCCCCGGACGACCTGGCCGGGGCGGCCTTCCGGGGCGCCCGGCGCTTCGGAGCGGGCTCGACTGGCAGAGCATCAACGGCGTCCGACGGTGCCGTGGCTGCCGTCGCCTTCCGGGAGATCCGGCGCTTCGGCGTGGCCTCGACCGGGGCCGTCTCGGGCCCGGTGCTCTCGGCGGTGGGGGCCTCGGCCGACGGGGATGCCGAAGCGGCCGCGCGTCCCGTTCGGCGCCGCGCCGGGCGCGACGTTGCCGAGCCCGGTTCGGTGACCGAGTCCGTCCCGACAGCGGGTGCGGAAGCCTCCCGACCCTCGCCGTCTCCGGTCGACGTCTCGGCTCGGGCAGGCGCCCGCCCGCGCGAGCCCAGTTGGGCCCGGAGCATCGCCTCGATCTCCGGCGGGACCTCGCTCCAGGGCTCGTCACCCGATCCGGCCCGGGCCGCGGGCCGAGCCGGCGGCCGATCGTCCCGGAGGCGATCCGGACCACGACCGCCGCGAGATCGATCGTCGCGGGACCGGTCACCACCGCGACCACTGCGCGACGGCGCCTCCGCGAACCGACTCGTGGTCGATCCTCGGCCGCCACCGAACCGCTCGCGATCGAGCGCGGCCGCGTAGGCGCCACGGCCACCGCGGCCACCGCGACCACCGGCGCCCCGTCCACCGTCGCGCTGGCGGCGCTCGGCGATCAGGTATTCGGGGATCGGTGGCTCATCGAGGTCCTCATCGTCGGTGAGCGCAGGACGGCCACTCGTGGCCGCAGTGGGCATCCCGATCTGGGAGTCCCAGACCGATCCGAACGCGTGCGCCGCCCGCTTGGCCGGCGCCGGCGCCGCGTCGCCGGCATCGTCGTCGAAGGCCTCCGCGGGGCCGGTCTCCCGGCCACCGTTCTCGGCGGCCACGATCGGTGTCGCCTCGTCCTCGCCGGCCTGTCCGCGGCCTCGACCGCGGCCCCGACCGCCACGCCGTCGACGACGGCGTCGCGGCTCCTCGTCGCCGGGCTCCGATCCCTCGACCGGCCCATCGTCGACCTCATCGAGGACGTCGCCGAGGACCTCGTCGTCTTCGATCGACTCGGCAGCGGGCGAGGACGCGATCGCCGCGACCCGCGACAGCTTCTCGCCGGGCAACACGACGAGCGGCGTCCCATCCGAGGTAACCGCCGCGGGCTCGGCGGCGGCAGCGGCTGTCGACCGCGAACGACTCCGCCCGCGCGGCGCGGCTGCGACCGGCTCTGCCTCGGCGGCCCGGCCGCGACCCCGGCCGCGACCGCGGCCACGAGCCCCGGTCCCTTCGCTCTGCTTGTCGGGGACCTCGGTCATCGACAGGTCCTCGTCGTCGGTGGCAACCCGACGGCCCGAGCGCGAGGAGCCCTTCTCGACCCGCGCGATCTGGGTGATCTCAGTGAACTGGTCGGCGACCTCGATGAGGTCGGACGAGGTGTTGCCACGGAAGCTGATGACCTCGACCCGGACGCCCATCTCCTGGACCGCCCGGATGGCCGGCGCAAAGTCGCCGTCGCCCGAGATCACGATCGCGATGTCGAGGTTCCGGGCCGTCTTCATCATGTCGACGACGAGCTCGATGTCGAGGTTCGCCTTGACCTTCCCGTCGCCGTACTTGCGGATGTCCTTGCTCACGACCTTGTAGCCGTGCCGGCGAAGGAAGTCGTGGAAGTTCCGCTGGTTCTCGTTCTCGGGATCCAGGCCCGTGTATGCGTAGGCGCGCACGAGATCGCGCCCGGCCGAAGCCGTCTTCAGCAGCGTGACGTAGTCGATGTCCACGCCGGCCGCCTTGGCCGCGTAGAAGATGTTCGCCACGTCCACGAAGACGGCG
>DASWGY010000097.1:0-15559 GCA_036393495.1 Candidatus Limnocylindrales bacterium | reverse complement strand
GAGGCGGCCGACCTCAATCGCGCCACCGGACCGCCCTGGTCGGACCGGGTCACCCTGTTCGCTGACGCCGAGCTCTAGGCGGCCGACGGGCCGAGCGACCGGCCGAGTGCCCGGCCGAGTGACGTGACCCAGGGGCCGGCCGGCCTCCGCTGAGCACGGAATCTAGACTCCCGGCCCGGGATTCACGCGGGTCGGGCAGGGCCACGCCGTTCGCCGACGCGGACCGCTGATCAGGAGGCCTCAGGTGCGGCGCAGGCCGGCGGGTCGACCTCGAACGTCAGGCGAATGGCACTGCCAACCGCAGCCGTGCTGCCAGCCACGGGGAGCTGCGCTACGACGCGCCCTGTTGTCGCGTCGCCGGTCGTCGCACCAACCGTGAATCCGTCACCTGTGACCGCGGCCGTTGCCTCCGCGAGGGTCATGCAGCTGTAGTCGCCGACCGGGAGCATCTGAACTGTCGGCGCAGGGGTCGGCGGCTCAGTCGGCGGTGGCGTCGGGGCGGGTGTGGGTGACGGCGTCGGCGATGGCGACGGCGTGGGGGTCGGCTCGGGGCCCTTCGAGACCACGTAGTTGACGGGCAGGCCCTGGGTCACGATCTGGCCCGCGCCCGGTTCCTGGCTGATGATCGAGCCCTGAGGGATGAGGTCATCGAACTCCTCCGTCCGGGTTCCGGGTGCCAACCTCGCCTGGACGATGAGGGTGATCGCCTCGCTCTCGGTCTTGGCCCGCAGGTCGGGCACGGCCACCGTCTCCTCGCCAAGGTCGAGGACGACCTTGACGGTCGAGCCTTCCTCGACGTCGCTGCCGGCCTCCGGATCCTGCTCGATGACGGTGTTGTCGGGCTGCTCGGATGGGCGCGAGTCGCGGATCTCGAGCTCGAGACCGGCGTCCTCGGCGGCCACCTGGGCCGCTTCGTAGGTCATCCCGACGAAGTTCGGGACCTCGACCTGGTTGGGACCGGGCGGGGGCTCGCCGCCGGACAGCAGGCGGATGACCAGGAATGCGGCGAGCGCCAGGATCGCGAGGGCCAGGAGCCCCGAGATCCACAGCCACGGGCTGGTCCCCGACGGCTCGTCGTCGAAGGTCTCGTCGTCCGGGTCGCGTCGTCCGGCGCCCATCTGGCGAGCCCGGGGCGCCGCGTCGGCGTCGGCGTATGCGTCGGGTGGGTACGGCACCCGTGCGCCCGGATTCGGGTTGGCCGTGGCGGCCAGCGTCCGCTCCTGATCCGTGGCGAAGGAGGTCGATGGCGAGTCGGCTCCGGCGGCGCCGGCCGCCCCCGCCGTTGCAGCCCCCGCCGCAGCTGCCCCGGCCAGACCCACCCCGGGTGCCGCGCCGGCTCCGGCACCGGCCGCCCCGGCCGCCCCGCCGGCGGCTGTGCCGGCACCGGCAGCCGCGCCGGCGCCTGACTCCGCGAGATATCGGTCGAGCGCATCGGCCATGTCGGCAGCGCTGTTGAAGCGCCCCTCGGGCTCGAGGGCCATGGCCTTGCGGGTGATGGCCTCAAGGATCGGTGGCACCCCGGCGCGGATCGCGGACGGGCTCGGCACGGGAGCGGTCAGCCGGGCCGTGGCGATGGCCGCGGCACTGTCGCCGGTCCAGGGGCGATGGCCCGTCAGGAGCTCGAAGAGGACGATGCCGAGGCTGTAGATGTCCGACGCCGGCGAGGTCATCTCGCCGCGGGCCTGCTCGGGGCTGAAGTAGTGGACGGAGCCGAGCGTCGTTCCCGGCAGGGTGAGGGCTGTCTCGGCGAGGGCCCGTGCGATGCCGAAGTCGGCGACCTTCACCCGGCCCTCACGGGTCACGAGGACGTTGCCGGGCTTGATGTCGCGATGGACGAATCCGCGCTCGTGGGCAGCCGCGATCGCCCGGGCGGCCTGGGATGCCAGGCGGGCTGCCTGGCGCGGCGGCAGCGCCCCACTCCGCTTGACGATCGAGGCAAGGTCCTCGCCATCGACCAGCTCCATGACGATGAACGGGCCGACCGTGTCCGTGCCGTAGTCGTAGACCGCGACGACGCCGGGATGGTTGAGCGAGGCGGCCGACTGCGCCTCCTGCCGGAAGCGGGCAAAGAAGTCGGGGTCGCGGCCGTACTCGGGGCGCAGCACCTTGACCGCAACGTCACGCTCGAGCTGCGCATCGCGGGCCCGATAGATCGTCGCCATGCCACCCTGGCCGAGCAGCTCCAGGAGCCGGTAGCGCCCGCCCAGGACCGTCCCGATGTCTGCCACCCGATCCTCCGTCACAGTTCCGCGCTGGCCGGCACGAGTGCCGGCCGCGGGGATCGTAGCGTACGACGGACAACTCCCCGGTCGGCGTGACTCCGCGACCCTGGCGAGCCCCGGCTGGATCGCTTCTTCCTGAACTCCGTCACGGGACCGGCGTCAGCCTCCGCCCGTCAGCCAGCGCCAGGCGTTCTCGAGGAACTGGGTCGAGGTGATCCCGTCGAAGATCCGGCCGCCGTGGAGAGCCCACTCGTGGAGCTCCTTCAAGCCGGTCAGGACGAGCAGCGTGAGCGCCAAATGCGCCGCCGACCACTCGAAGCCCGGTCGGAAGCGGTGGAGCGCGGCGACGGCGAGGAACCACAGCTCGAAGACGTTCGGGAACAGGAGCAGGAGGGCTCGCTCGCCGCTCAGCTCGAACGCTGCGAAGCCGATGAGACGGTAGGCGAACAACGCGATCGCGACCCCTCGCTCGACTCCCTGCCAGCGGAGGGCGACGATGAGGAAGCAGGCCATGTAGACCTGGTCCAGCCACTTGTCGAGCGACTGGTAGTCGGGGACGCCGCCCAGCTCGAGGGTGTCGCGCAGGAGCAGATCGGACAGGTCGATGAGGACGGCCAGGATCCCGCCGGCGAGGGGCCAGCGGAGGACCGGCAACGACCCGGCGACGCGGACGACGGCGATGACGAGGACTTCGACGGTCACGGCGGGGGCGGCCCTCGCGGAGCGACCTAGAGGTCGAGCGTCTTCAGGTGCTCCCGGAGCTCGGCGCCGAGATCGGCCCGGTTGAGCGCCAGCTCGACGGTCGCCTTCAGCCAGCCCATCGTCGTCCCGGCGTCGTAGCGGATGCCCTCGAACTCGTACGCGAAGACTGACTGCTCGGCCATCAGGGCTTCGATGCCATCCGTCAGCTGGATCTCGCCGCCCGAGCCGCGTTGCGTCGCCTCGAGCTTGTCGAAGATCTTGGGCGTCAGGACGTAGCGGCCGATGACGGCCAGGGTCGAGGGCGAGGTTCCCGGCGCCGGCTTCTCCACGATCCGGGTCACCCGGCGCAATCGGCCGTCGTGGTTGTCTTCGACGCCCTCGGTCTCGACGATCCCGTAGCGCGACGTGTCGGCCTCGGGGACCTGGCTGACGGCGATGACCGAGCCATGCATCTGCTGGTAGGCGTGGATGAGCTGACCGATCGCCGGGCGATCGGCGATGACGACGTCGTCGGGCAGGAGCACGGCAAAGGGCTCGTGGCCGATGAGGTCCTTGGCCATGAGAACGGCGTGGCCGAGGCCGAGCTGCTCCTTCTGGCGCACGTACGCGACCTGGGCGAGATCGCTGATGTGGCGGACCTGGCGAAGCTTCTCGATCTCGCCCTTGGCCTCTAGGAGCTGCTCGAGCTCGTAGGAGAGGTCGAAGTGGTCCTCGATCGCCCGCTTCTGGCTGGAGGTGACGATGATGACCTGCTCGATGCCGGCGGCGACCGCTTCCTCGACCGCGTACTGGATGACCGGCTTGTCAACGAGCGGCAGCATCTCCTTTGGTTGGGCCTTCGTGGCGGGGAGGAATCGGGTTCCCCATCCAGCCGCCGGAAACACCGCTTTTCGAACGCGCATCACTCCCCTTGGGACAGGTCATCGGGTGGTTTCGAGGATACCACCGGGCACCCCGCGAAAGCCCGCCGACGCCCCGCCGCTCAGTCGCCGAGGCGGTCGGCGAAGGCCCGGACCGCGGCGGCGAACTCGTCCGGTCGATCGAGCGGCGAGAGGTGCGTCGTCCAGCGGAGGACGCGTCGGGAGACGTTCGGGATTCCGCGGAGGAACGAGCGCTCACCGAGACGAAAGACGAGATCGAGGTCGCCGTTGATGACCAGGATCGGCCCGCCGTACGCCAGGAGGCGCTCGCGGAACCGGCTCCGGGGCAGGGTACGGACGGCAGCCGCGCCGCCCCTGGCCCAGTTGCCGTCCGCGACGATCGGCTCGGCGATCTCCGCGGGGTAGCGGTGGCGGAAGAACCACGCACTGGCGGCATCGAACGAACGCTGGGGGGCCGCCCCGAGCGCCCAGGCGAAGAGCCGGAACGCGGCCGCCGCGGGCCCCGACGGCTCGGCGGTCGCGCCGGCCAGGACGAGGCCCCGGACGCGAGCCGGCGATTCGGCCGCGACGGCCATCGCGACGTACCCACCGAGCGACAGTCCGACCACCACGGCGCGATCCGCGCCCTCCGCATCGAGGGCTGCGTCCACGACGGCGGCGGCCCCATCGATCGTGAACGGGACGCTGGCGAGCGCACCGTGACCCGGCAGGTCAGGGCAGACGCAGCGGTAGCGGTCGGCCAGGTGGCTTGTGATCGCGCGCCACGAGCTCTTGGTCAGCCGCGACCCGTGGATGAAGGCGATGACCGGCGCACCGGCCGGGCCCGTGACGTCGATCCCGGCCGCGGTCACGGGATCGAGGCATCCCGGGCCGGCCCCCGTGGCTCGCCCTCGATCGCCGATTCGGGCTCGATCGCGGATTCAGGCTCGGCCGCGGGGACGACCGCCGGCTCCGCCGGGTGAGCTCGCTGGATGATGACCGCCGCAGCGAGGATCGCGGCGCCGCCGACGGCCTGAACAGGCCCAACCTCCTCGGCCAGGAAGGCGGCCGCGAGGAGGACGCCGACGAGCGGCTCGAGGAGCATGAGGATCCCCGCCCGGACCGGGCCGATCCAGCGGATCCCGGCAAGAAACAGGAAGCTCGGAATCGCCGCCGCGAAGATCCCGCCGAAGAGGAGCAGGAGGAGCAGCGACGGGGGCTCGGACAGCGGCATGGTCAGGGCGGCTGGGCCGCCGACCGCGATCGCGAGGCCGGCGGCGATCGCCGCAGAGATCGCCAGGATCGTGGTCATTGCCTGGTCCGTCGGCACCGTCCGATAGCCACGCCGACTCACCAGGACGAAGACAGACTGGCTGACCGCGGCGGACAGGGCGAACGCCACCCCCAGGGCATCCAAGCGCCCCGCCGGACCCGTCTCCGGCGCGCCGAGCACAACCGCGAGCATGCCGCCAAGGGCGATCCCCAGGGCGACGACCCGGGGCCGGTCCAGCGGCTCCCAGCCCAGCACCGCGGAGGCCCCGGCCACGAGCGCCGGGTAGAGATAGAAGCACAGCAGGACGATCGCGACCGGGGTCCGCTCGAAGGCCAGGAACATCCCCAGGTTCAGCGTCGCGCCCATGACCGCCGCCACGCCGAGCGACGCTCGCCCGCGGCCGTCGAGCGATCGCCAGCCGACCAGTCGGGCGCCGCGCCGTACGCCCCAGGCGACGAACGCTGCCGTCGCGATCGCCCCGATTCCGGCCCGCCAGGCCACGAAGCCGAACGGGTCCAGACCGAGCTCGTAGACCCGTCGCGACAGGACGCCCAGCATCCCGAACAGGCTCGCCGCGAGGACGACGGTCAGGCTGCCGAGAAGCGGGCTCCGTCTGGCTTGCACGCGGGCCATGGTACGGGCGACGGCCCTTCAACCCGCGACGCCAAGCCCGGGCCGGTCGCCGGTCAGCCCGGGACGCTGCGCCCTGGCAGCTCGCCGCTCAGCGGGCCTCGCGCTCCCGGCGGGCGGCCCCGAACCGGATCCGGGTGAACGGCACCCGGAACTCGTGGAACGTCTCGATCGAGACGACAAAGCCGGCGAGGATGAGGATGACCGAGATCAACTTGGCGATCGCGAACGGCGCGGTCACCCCGAATCGATTGAGCGAATCACCCAGGAGCGCCGCGAACGCACCACCGGCGATGAGGATCGTCGACAGGACCCGGCTGTGGAGCGTCCCCGCCCGGAAGGCCCGGACAGCAAGGGGCAGCGAGGCCACGAAGTTGACCGGGATGGCGACCGCCCCGATGACCAGGTTGAACAGGAACTGGTCGAACGGCTGGCCCGGGTCAAGCGAGTAGTCCAGGACGCGGCGCTTCGGCATGAAAACGTAGGCCGAGAAGAGCGCTCCGAAGAGGAGCGAGAACGCGCCGGTCACGTTCATGAACGGCGTGAGCAGGCGAACGTAGCCCGGGAAGAGGGCGGCGGTCGGCTGACCGGTCGCCGGATCCGTGACGTAGCCCGGCGCCGCCAGGGGCGCGAGCGTCGCGAACAGCACCCCGACGACGCTCCCGGCGACCACACCGAGCGCCGCGATCCGGGCCCAGCGCTCGTTCTGGAAATACGTCTCACCGAACACGGCCAGCGCAACGACGATGCCGACGATGAGGTAGAGGAACGGGCTCACGCCCGCGTCCGGGTAGTCATAGCGGCGCTGGGTCAGGAGGGTGAAGATGCCCGCCAGGAGGAAGCAGGCTGCGTACGCATACCCGAACCGCGTCTTCGCGAGGAGGAAGGCCGTGCCCAGGCCCAACCAGGCCGGCGTGAGGACGGCGCCGGCAAGGTACCAGGCGCGGTACAGCGGCTCGCTCCAGCCGCCGGCCGCGGCAATCGCTTCGGCCCCGGATCCGATCCCGAAGAGCGCCATCCCGATCGCCCAGGCCAGCTGGAAGGAGCGCCGCCGCTCCAGCCATTGATCGAGCAGTGCGGCCGCGACCGCGAAGGCAAGAATCGCGGTCAACCCTGGGATCAGCCACTCGGGCATCAGGCCGCCTCGACTCGACGGGCACGCAGCACGATTCGAGTGAACGGGACCCGGAACTCGCGGAAGACCTCGACCGAGACGAGGAAGCCGAGGAACAGGAAGACGACGCCGAGGAGCTCGCCCACGAAGAACCCGCTTGTCTCGCCGAACCGGTTCGCGCCGCTCGTGATCGCGGGGATCAGCCCGCCGACCGCGATGAGGATCGTCGCCGGGACCCGGCTGTGAAGCCGCCCGCGGACGAGGTCGAAGACAGCGCCCGGCAGCGAAGCGACGAAGTTGACGACGATCGCGACGGCGGCCACCGGCAGCATCGCGACGGTTCGCCACCGGCTCGCCGCTCGCCGGCCCCCGATCACGGTGCCGCCGCCGCCTGCCGTTGAGCCGTCGCCGCCGAGCGAGTACCGGATCACGCGCTTCTTGGGCATGAAGACGTAGGCCGAGTACAGCGCCCCGAAGGTCAGGGCGAAGGCGCCGGTCACGTTGAAGAACGGCGTGAGGAGGCGCAGGTAGCCGGGCAGCAGCTGGCCGGTCGGGATGTGGGTGGCCGGATCGACGTAGCTGCCGGGCGCGAGGGGCACGGTGGCCATCATCACCGCCGCGATCGCCGAGCCGACGACGACCACGGCGGCGGCAAGGTTTGGCCAGCGCTCGTCGCGGCGGTAGGTCATGACGATGGTGGCGATCGCCAGGACGAGGGCGATTCCGCTGTAGATGAGCGGCGCCGCCCCCGAATCTGGGTACTGATAGCGGACCCAGGACAGGTACGTGAACAGGCCGGCAAGCCCGAGCGAGACGGCGAAGGCGTAGCCGAAACGCGTCTTCGCCAGGAGGAGGACCGTGCCAAGGCCGAGCCAGCCGGCGACCCAGACCGCCCCGACCAGGTACCAGACCCGGTAGAGGGCCTCGCCCCAGCCGAATGCGCCGCCGAGGAACTCGGTGCCGGCGGAGATCCCGTACCAGAGCATGCCGATCGTCCAGACGAGCTGGTAGGGCCGGCGGCGCTCGCGCCACTGGTCGAGGAGGAAGACCGCGAAGACGAACGACAGGAGGGACGAGGCCAGCGGCAGGACGACGTTCAGGTCCACGAGTCCGGTCTCCCTTGCTGCGCGGCGAGGGCCGCCGCATGCGTTTCGACGAGGTGGACGAGGAGGCGGTCGAGCAGGCCGATCGCCCGCTCGTACAGGTCGGCCAGCCGAGTCGGGTCCAGGGCCCGGCGCCGGCCGATCGCAGCCAGCTCGCCGAGCAGCGGCCGCCGGGCCCGGAGGTAGATGGCGACGGCGTCGCTCGGTGACGCGCTGGCCTCTGCGAGGCGCTGTGCGGCCGCGCCGATGAGCGTCATCGCCTCGGCTTCCCAGCGTTCGCGGTCGGCCACCCGCGACGCATCGAGGTAGGCGAGCAGCACGGCTACGAGCCGTCGACCGTCGGCCCGGAGCGCCTCCCGGGCCCCCGGCTGAAGCCGATCCGGAGAGAGCGGAGCCTCGTCGCGATACGCCCGGACGTAGACGCGGGCGAGACGATCGGAGGTGGCACCCAGGGCTGCGAGGGACCGCGTCCGCGAACGGCGACCGGCGACGAGTCGGTCCAGGTCGGCGCGGCTGAAGCGGCGGTGCCCGCCGGGCGTCGCGAAGGCTCGGACCCGACCGGCGTCGGCCCAACGCCGGAGGGTGTCGGGATCGACGCCCACCAGGCGGCTCGCCGGGCCGAGCGACAGCCAGTCGGCTGGCGCACCGACTGCGAGATCCACCTGGCGCGCCATCCGGGACGCTCCTCCACGCTTCGACGACAGCCCGACCAGGGCACCCGAAATCTGGGCAATTCTGGGCGATGGGTCAGACCACGGACCGGCGGAGGATAGAAAGACGTGGCGCGACTGTCAACGGCCGTTCGGCCCGGCGAATCGAGAGGCGCGAGTCGAGGCCCCGCGAGGTCCGGCCTGCCGCCCCGTCAGGCGGGGATGAACTCGTGGTCGTCGCGGTGGATGCCGTCACAGAGGCCCCAGCGAGGCTCGTCGCCGGGGATCGGCACCGGCCGCATGATCTCGCGGACCTGCCCGCGGCGGCAGAAGAGCCAGCCTCGCTCGCGCATCCAGGCCCGGACGTGTGCGGGGTCGCCGTGAAACTGGAACGGGCCCGGGTTGATGGCCGGCTGCTCGGCCCAGGAGACGGGCGTCTCGGCGGCGACGATGTCCAGGATGTTGAGCCGCCAGGGCGTGCCGTCGATGACCTCGAGGCAGCCGTCGCAGCGAAGGGCGACGTTGTCCTTGACGATCGTCGGGATCTTGATGCCCATGATCTCCACGGGATCGATGGTAGCAGGGGACGTGCGCCGGCCGCGGGAGTCCGGCCGGAGGCCCAACGGCCCTCAGGCGCGCCCCGGATCGGGCGCAGGTGAGGCCGGCGTTCGTGCCGAAGGTCCCTTGCGCGTTCGCGCGGACGGCGGCAAGGTTGCTGAACGGAGCCGCAGCGGTGCGGTTGGGACCCGGCGCCTACTCGGTGCCGACAGGAGAGAGCACCCATGAGCACACCCACCGACGTCGAGACCAGGCCGGCCCTTGCGATGGCCGAGCTGCGGGCCGGCGACACAACCCTCAGCCTTCCGATCTCCGAGGCGACCGAGGGCCAGGCGGCCGTCGACATCGCGACGCTCCTGAAGGACGCCCACGTCACGACCCTCGACTACGGCTTCGCCAACACGGCGGCGACCCGTAGCGCGATCACCTACCTCGACGGCGAGGCCGGGATCCTCCGCTATCGCGGCTACCCGATCGAGGAGCTGGCCGAGCGCTCGACCTTCCTCGAGACCGCCTACCTCCTCATCTACGGCGAGCTCCCGACGGCTCGCCAGCTCGACGACTGGACGACCTCGATCAAGCGCCACACCCTCCTGCACGAGGAGTTCCGCCGCTTCTTCGACGGCTTCCCGATGGACGCCCACCCGATGGGAATCCTCGGCTCGGCGGTCGCGGCCCTCTCGACTTTCTACCAGGGCTCGGAGGACCCGAGCGACCCCGACGACGTCGAGATCAGCTCGATCCGGCTCATCGCCAAGATGCCGACGATCGCGTCCTACGCCTACAAGAAGTCGATCGGCCAGCCGTTCATGTACCCCGACAACAGCCTCGATTACGAGTCGAACTTCCTGCGCCTGATGTTCGCCGTTCCGGCCGAGCCGTACGTCCCCGACCCCGAGGTCGCCAGGGCCCTCCGGGTCCTCCTCATCCTCCACGCCGATCACGAGCAGAACTGCTCGACCTCGACCGTGCGCCTCGTCGGCTCGAGTCACGCCAACCTTTACGCCTCGATCTCGGCGGGGATCGCCGCCCTCTGGGGCCCGCTGCACGGTGGGGCCAACCAGGAAGTCCTGGAGATGCTCCAGGCGATCGATGCCGACGGTGGTGACGTCTCGAGGGCAGTCGACCGGGCCAAGGACAAGGGCGATCCCTTCCGACTGATGGGCTTCGGCCACCGGGTCTACAAGAACTACGACCCGCGGGCCCAGATCATCAAGTCGGCGGCGGACACGATCCTGGCCAGGGCCGGCGTTCACGACCGGCTCCTCGACATCGCCCGGGAGCTCGAGGCGGTCGCCCTCAGCGACCCCTACTTCATCGACCACAAGCTCTACCCGAACGTCGACTTCTACAGCGGGTTGATCTATCGGGCGCTCGGCTTCCCGGTCGGGATGTTCACCGTCCTGTTCGCGATCGGGCGCCTGCCCGGCTGGATCGCTCAGTGGCGCGAGATGATGACCGACCCCAGCTCCCGGATCGGCCGCCCCCGCCAGCTTTACGTCGGCAGCGGCCAGCGCCAGTACGTCCCGCTCGCGGAGCGTTGATCGGCAAACGACCCGGGCCGATCTGGGCCTACGTCGGGCGGCCCGGACCGCGCCCGAGGCCGTCGGTCACGCCTCGGCGCCCTCCGCCGGCCGTGACGCCGGCCGGAGGCGCTCCAGGCCGTCCAGGATGAGGTCGAGGCCGAACTCGAAGTCGATCGGAACGCCGCCCGGGCCGGACGCCGCGAGCTCGGCCATCGCGAGCAGGTTCGGGTACGCCGCGAAGTGGTCGCGGGCCATCGTCTCCGCCACCCGCGGGGCGTCCTCGCTGCCGAATGGCAGGCTCAGCTCCTGGAGGGTGAAGCCGTACGTGTGGCTGTCGAGCAGCATGAAGGCCCTCGCAACCATCGGTGTCGAGAAGCCGGCATCGCGGAGGACGCCGACCATCGCCTCCAGATAGTGCAACCTGGCCGGGCCGGGATTGAGGCGCGACTCGAGCACGACGCCTGCCCAGGGGTGGCGCTTAAGGGCCTCGTGGGCCGAGACCGCGCTTCGCCGGGCGGCCACCTTCCAGTTGAGCTCCCGGGACGGAACCTCGATCTCAGCCGTCACCAGGTCGGCGATGCCATCGAGGACGTCCTCCTTTCCGGCGACGTGCTTGTAGAGCGACATCGCCTCGACCCGCAGCACCTGGCCGAGCTTGCGCATGGACACGGCCTCGATCCCGCGCTCGTCCGCGAGCTGCAGGGCAGCCTGGAGGACCCGGTCCCGGGTCAAGGGTCGCCGGCGTCTGGGCGTTCGGCGAGCTGGCGTCGGCCTCTCCTTCATGGCATTTCCCTCGGGCGCTTGACAGGCTTACGGTGTAGATGCAGACTTACACCGTAGGCTTACAGCGTAGCAGATGGGAGGTTCGGACGTGGCGATGGTTGGGCAGGTCTTGATGGTGGCAGGGGTCGTAGGCCTCTGCCTGGGCGTGATCGCAGTCGCGTTCGTGCTGGGGATGCGGACGAAGTCGCGGCTCGTCCAGGGCCCGCTCGTCTGGCTGCAGCGCCGGTTCCTCAATCGGCAGCAGATGCGATCGGCAGGAAGGCCCGGGGCCTACGCATCCGTGATTCGGCACCGTGGACGGAGGTCCGGGCGAACGTACGAGACCCCGGTCGGCGTCACCCGGGCGATGGACGGAGGCTTCCTGATCGCGCTCCCGTACGGACCGCGAACTCAGTGGCTCCGAAACGTCCTCGCGACCGGGTCGGCCACGATCGTCCACGAGGGTCACGCCTACCAGGTCGACCGGCCGGAGGTCGTGCGGTTGGAGGACGTCACGACCAGCTTCTCCTCGTCGGACCAGCGAAGCTTCCGGCTGTTCGCCGTCGACGAGGGCCTCAAGCTACGGATCGCCTCGCTCGACTCGGAGGAGGCGTCGCTCGCAGCCGCGTGACGGCGACGCTGGGCTGATCCGGTGACGGCCCCGCGACCGCCGGTCGCCGGGGGGGCCGACCGCTCCCTCGAGCGGGTCGCGTTTGGTGCCCCCAAGGGGCCTCGGGGACCCGCCCGCTGACTGATGATGATCCTCTCGCCTGGTACGTCGCGTGAACGCTCAGGTGCACGGAAACGGCCGCCGTCGTGATCGGAAGGGCCGACCGGCCGCCATGCTCAGAGCATCGCCTGCGTTAGGTCGAACCTAGACGTGACGGGCGGCTAGCTGAACCGACCACGATCTCGGAGGCTGATCCTCGCGATGTCAGCCAGGAGGGTCGGGCTGCCCCTGAGGAGCTCGATCGTGAGGTTGACAAGATCGGGGTCGAACTGCCGGCCGGCACACCGATCGAGCTCCTCGATCGCCGCCTCGATCGATCGTGCCGCGCGGTAGGGCCGGTCGTTCGTGATCGCGTCGAAGGAGTCGGCGATCCGGACGATCCGTGCCTCGAACGGGATGGCGACGCCGCGGAGGCCGTCGGGGTAGCCGGAGCCGTCAAAGTCCTCGTGGTGCCAGCGCGCGATCCGCTGCGCCAAGGCGAACGCCTCGACGTCACCGAGGATCTCGGCGCCCCACACGGGATGTCGTCGCAGGATCTCCCACTCCTCGGGATCGGGCGGACCTGGCTTCAGGAGGATTGCGTCGGGAACGTGCAGCTTGCCGAGGTCGTGGAGCATCGCCGCCCAGCCGATCTCGGCGGCCCGCTCCTCGGGGAGCCCGACGGCGCGGGCCAGGGCCTCCGAGACCACCTGGACCCGCTGGATGTGTTCGCCGGTGTCGGTGTCCTTTGCTTCGGCCGTGCGGGCGAGGGCGAGCATCGTGTCGCGCTGATGGGCGACCACCCGCTCGGCGCTCTCGTGGGCGTCCGCCAGGGCGCCCCGAGCCGTGTCGAAGAGCCAGCCGAGCAGGAAGCCGATGCCGCCGTAGGCCGCCAGCCGGGTGAGCCAGGCGCTCGGCGGTTCGGCCTGGGCGACCCCCAGGGCCAGGGCGAACGGGCCGACGAGACCGCCGAAGAGGATGCCGGCCGAGGGACCGCCCTGGAGGCCGAAGCGATAGGCGGCGAGGGCGATCGAGACGTAGCCGAGGTTGTTGAAGGCGTTCGGCGATCCGCCCGTCAGCTGGACGGCGGCGAACGCGCCGAACGACGTGGCGAAGACCGCGCCGACCCAGCCGAGCGAAGCCCACGAGGTCACCCTGAGGAGCCCCGGCCTGCGACGCGCCAGCACGACCGAGGGCATCTGCATGCCCATCAGGGCAAGTGTCGGCGCCCGGCGACTGGATGCACCACCACCCAATTGTCCCGGCCGACGCAGTACGGTCGAACGCGCTGCGGCGTCCCGGTCGTCGACGCGGCTGAGCGCCTCGGTCGGGTCGACTGCAGCCGACACGATGAACCCATCGTGCGTTCCTGATAAGCCAACACGGCACCGTCGTCATAGCGGCGTGGCCGTCGCGGTCGTTCGCGTTTGGGTCACCGGATGCCTGGCTTGTAACGGCCCACGCGTCGCCGCGTCATCCCGTCATCGGACGACCATCCGGCTCGGCGGGACGGCGGCACCGACAGAACTCCGAAGGGAAGATGGATCATGCGTAGGCTGGGTCTTGTGCTGGCGGCCAGCGTCCTGCTGCTCACCATGGCAGCGCCCGTGTCGGCCGGCCAGTCGACGTACAACAGCTCCAGCTCCGCGCTCACGGCGCAGGGTGGCTGGGACAGCTTCGATGAGGCGACCGGCGCGTACGAGTACGGCTGGGTCACCGGCTGGCAAGTTCAAGGTGAGCCGGCATTCGTCGAGTTCTATGGCGGTTCCTTCCAGGAGATCGTCTGCACCCCGGCGCAGGGAGACCAGCCGGCGACGACGGCATACCTCGAGACCTTCCGGTACGGCGCCGGGCCAGGGTCGCTGACGATCGCCCGGAGCTATGCCGCCGCGTCGGCGTCGGGAACGATCGACCTCTGGACCGACACGTACGACGGCTGCACCGGCGAGTACACCTCGTCGCTCGCCGAGGGTGTCGCGCTGGCCCTCGAGCTCAGCGGGGCGGGCGATCTCGCGAGGGAGCGGGGCACCTGGAGCTTCCAGATCCCAGGCGAGTACAACAGCCACAGCCGCTACACGTCGACGTACCGGCCTGCGACCGGGACGGCTTCGCTCGAGGGCGAGGCCCACGACGTCTACGGCGCGATCGGCAAGGTCAGCTGGAGCGACCACTCCAACGGCTGACGACGGTCCGGGCAGCAGCCCAAAGTCATGCAACTCGTCGCCCCGGCAGACCTCGTCGCCGGGGCGACTTCATTGCGGGCGGTCCCCGTTGCGGGCCTTCCGACGCCGCTGGGATCAGACCACACCATGGGAGGATGGTGGGGCAGTGGTCCCAGTCGAGATCCAGCATCGAAGTGTGAGTCACGGCGAATTCAGCAGGCGAGATCGCGCATTCGGTCGTTCACCTCCGCTATCTGCGCGTCCAACTCCTCATCGGTCATCGAGCGATCAACAAGAGTCTCGTAGAAGGCCGACTGCATCAGTCGTGCAAACCGGTCATCAGCGCCTCCGTGCAGCGAATCCAGGGACCGAATAGCAGAGATCGCCGCGCTAGTTCTTGCCTCGGATGGCTCCTCGTCGAGAAGTGCATACAGGCGACGATGGGTTGTCGCAAGCTTGTATCGTCGCCCACTTGCTCCGAGCCGCCGGGCGATGCCAAGTGACCAGACCATCGCCACCCCAGCTGGGAGCAGGAGAGCGTATACGCCAGGGCCGCCGATCGGGACCAGGGCAGGCAAGGGAACAAAGGCGCCAAAGGAGATCGCGCTGACCAGACGCAGTACTGTGGGCGTACAGAGTCGCCAGAGTTCCCGATCAGTCTGATACCCGACATAAAACCACGAATGTGGAGACGGCGACGTGTAGGGCGAAGCCCGCGAGCTGTGACATCAGAGAGCCGTCCTCCAGCCGTCGAACCTCATCCATGCGGGTCGGTAGCTCGATGGGGGCGGTACGGTCTTCCTCCTCGTAGGCGAAGTCTTTGACCCGGGGCTCCTCTTGGGTCCACTAGCCGGGGAAACCGACGGAGTTGGTGCAGGACCAACGCACGTGCCGGGACAGCCCGCTGGGTGCTGTGCATAGGGACCCAGAACACTGACTGTTTCGATGATGGCACCGACGATGCCCACGGCGCACATCCAGAGTGGAAGTCCCAGGCAGCTTACATCAGGCTCGTGCCCCTGTGGAACGCGCGGTGGCGTCGGGTTCAATGGTCGCGTCTGAGTCGGATTCGAGTTGGTGGTGCGCTTGCCGCTAGGCCTGACGCTAGCTTCGCTGGGACCATCCCATCTGGGTTCCAGCGGCCGCGTCTGGTGGGGTGGCTCGAACCAGAGCTGGGGACCCACGTTCCCGGTCCCAACAGACGTAGTGGTGGCAGGCGGGGGCGTCGTGATTGGGCCAGCGGTCGTTCCGCCTCCCCACGGTGTCGGGAACGACGCGGGCCCATTGC
>DASWGY010000096.1:0-2548 GCA_036393495.1 Candidatus Limnocylindrales bacterium | reverse complement strand
GATGCCCGGCGGAAGGATAGCAGAGGACCCGATCCGGAAGCCGCCGCTGGCATACTCCGCGCCATGCGCTCGCCGATCATTGCGCCCGAGGCGCTCGCGGCCTGGATCGCGGACGATCGCCCCGATCTGCGGGTCGTCGACGTCCGCTGGTACCTCGGCCAGCCGCCGGGCACCGGGCGCGCCGCCTACGACGCGGGGCATATCCCGGGCGCCATCCACCTCGACATCGACACCGACCTCGTCGCGCACGATGGGCCCGGCCGCCATCCCCTGCCCGATCCGGTCGCGTTCGCTCGCCGCCTCGGTGAACGGGGCATCGGCGACGGCGACACCGTCGTCGCCTACGACGACGTCGGCGGCTGGGTGGCGGCCCGCCTCTGGTGGATGCTCGACGACCTCGGGTTCGGGGCAGGAGGGCGAGGGGGTGCGCTCGTCCTGGACGGCGGGATCCTGGCCTGGACGGCCGCCGGCCTGGCGCTCTCGACGGCCGTGCCCGCACGCCCGCCGGCCGGCCTCCACCTCGCCTCGTCCTGGCGCCGGGTCGTGGACCGCGCGGCGCTCAAGCCCTGGCTCGGCGAGGTCCTCCTACTCGACGCTCGCGGCGCGCCCCGCTACCGGGGCGAGACCGAGCCGATCGATCCGGTGGCGGGGCACATCCCGACGGCCCTCAACGCGCCGACCGACGGCAACCTGGACTCGGAGGGCCGGTTCCGTCTCGCCGCCGACCTCGCCGAGCGCTTCGCCGGCCTCCGGGCGCAGGCGGGTGAGGCGGGCATGCCGGCCGCGGCCGACCCCTCGGCGCCCCTCGTGACCTCCTGCGGGAGCGGCGTGTCGGCCTGCCACAACGCCCTCGCCCTCCGGATCGCCGGCCTTCCCGACCCGCTCCTCTACCCCGGCTCGTACTCCGACTGGTCGCGCGCTGGAGAGCCCGTCGCCGTCGGTCCGGAGCCTGGGACACCGCCCTCTGCAACGCCCGCCACACCACCGGTGCGCTGACCTGTAAGTCGTTCACACACCCTGCCGGATTCCGGGTGCCGGATTCACAGGGTGCCGGATTCCGGGTGCCGGATTCCGTTCACACAGGTGCCGGATTCCGGGTGTCGGAGGACCGCGACCCTGACCGTTAGGCGGCCAGCGACTTTGTCACCGTGGTCGGACAGCAGCGTAGCGCCGCCAGGGGTGGTTCGGGTCGTGGTTGCCGGGCGCGCTCGTCGCGGCTGATGGCAGCGCCGGCACCGGCTCCCGGACGGTGCTCGCGGCGGCGAGGTCGGCGAGGGGCTCGCGGCGGAGATGGCGGGCCCGCAAGGTGACCGGTTCGGGCGGGGCGTCCGTCAGGCGGTAGGCGGTCCCGGCGTGGCTGACCCAGAGGCTGCCGTCGAGCCGCTCCTCGACGATCACCCCGGCGCCGGCCCAGGACCGTCCGTCGGCCCGGGCCGGCAGGGCCAGGGGCCGACCTTCCCAGCTGACCGTCGCGTCACGGGCCACCCGGCGCGGGTAGTGGAAGCAGAAGACCGCCTCGGCGGTGAGACCGTCGGGCCAGGCCTGCCAGGCGGGTGCCGGGTCCGTCGCCGGCACCGCGAAGCGCTCGTTGTGGCGGACGAGATAGCGGGCCAGGACCGCGTTGGCCCCCTCGATGGTGCTCGCGCCGGCCCGCCGGAGCTCCGAGCGGAGGCGGTCCTGGGCGGTGCCCCAGCCGCGCTCGATGCGGCCCTTGGCCTGGGCGCTCGTCGCCCCGATCCAGCCCACCCCAGCCGCCTCGAGGGCCCGCCGGACCTGGGTCACGGCCCGCTTGCCGGCGAGCTGCTCGGCCAGGCTCGGCGGGCGGGCCGGGTCCTTGATGAAGATGCCGTGCTGGTCGGAGTAGAGCGCGACCGGGAGGCCATACGCCGCGGCCGTCTGGGCGAGGACGGTGAAGTAGCCCGCGGCATCCTCGGCGAGCCGGAACGTCGCCCCGGTGAAGATCCCGGTGGCGTCGTCGATGCCGCCGACGAGGGTCAGCACCGGGCCTCGGCCCTCGAGCCAGTCGTGGCGGCTGCCGTCGACCTGGAGGAGCATGCCCGCCCGGGGCATCCGCTCCCGCCGGCTGCGGTGCTTCCGGGGCCGCCGCGTCCGGGTTCGGGGAACGCCGGCCGCAACGAGCACCCGGCGGACCGTCCGAGCCGAGACGACGAGCGCCTCCTCCTCGGCGAGCAGCTCGGCGAGGTGGACCGGATTGAAGCCGGCGTACGTCGTCGTGGCGAGCTCGACGATCTGGGCCCGGACCACCTCGTCGATCCGGTTGGCCGGTGATCGACCCCGATTGCCGTGCACGAACGCCCTCGCGCCGTTCGATCGATATTGAGCGATCAGGCGGTTGACCTGGCGGGTCGACCGTCCGAGAACCCCCGCGGCGGCCGCGACCGAGAGCTCGCCGGCCAACACGTGGGTCAGCACCAGAAGTCGCTGCTGGGCCTGGGCATCCAATGTGATCGCCTCCCTCGTCTCCATGGGATCGAGGGTGACAAAGTCGCTGTCCGCTTAACTGGGACGGAGTCGCTGTCCGTTCACA
>DASWGY010000095.1:0-15678 GCA_036393495.1 Candidatus Limnocylindrales bacterium | reverse complement strand
ATGTCGGGCCGCTTCTGAGTGTCCCGTTCGCCGGCCGAGCCGAAGACCACGATGAGGGCGTCGAGGCGGGGCTTCGCATTGCGGCGGAGCTCGTTCAGAACACCTTGGAGCGAGGCCGGGGTGTGGGCGTAGTCGACGATGACCTCGAACGGCTGGCCGGCGACGATCCGCTCCATTCGGCCGGGGATCCGGTCGACCGACTCCAACCCGGCCCCAACAAGCTCAAGGTCGAGGCCGAGCGCCTCGCCGAGAGCGACCACCGCGAGCAGGTTCACGACGTTGAAAGCACCCGCAAGCCGGGACCGGACCCTGCCGGACCCCGACGGGGCGGCGTAGGAGAGTCCAACGCCGGCGAGGCCGTCGGCCCAGTTGTTCGTCGAGATGACGTCCGCGGGACGACGGCCCGGGTTGGCGGAGTACGTGATCACCCGCGCTCCGGCCGCGCGCGTTGCCTCGACGAAGGCATCGGCCGCGGCGTCATTCGCATTCACGATCCCGACCCGTGGCCAGCCGGGATCGGGCTTCGGCGGGTTCGCGGCGCTGACCGCGAGCCGCTCGAACAGCGACCGCTTGGCGTCGCGGTACGCCTCGAACGTCCCGTGGAGCTCGAGATGCTCGTGGCTCAGGTTCGTGAAGAGCGCGACGTCGTAGCGGATCCCCGCCACCCGCTCGAGGGCCAGGCCGTGTGACGTCGTCTCGACGATCGCCGCCCGGTCGCCGGCGGCGACCATCGCCCGGAGGATCGCCTGGAGTCGTGGCGCTTCGGGGGTCGTGGCGTGCTCCGGATTTGGCTCGCGGACGTCGCCGATCTCGAGGGCCGCGGTCCCGAGCATGCCCGTCGGGACGCCCGCCGCCTCGAGGGCCGCGGTTGCCAGGAAGCTCGTCGTCGTCTTGCCGTCGGTGCCGGTGATGCCGATCACGCCGAGCTCCGCGGACGGGTCGCCGTACCACCAGGCCGCCGCCGTCGCGAGCGCCGCCCGCGAACGATCCACCACCACCTGCGGGAGCGGCACCTCGACCGGGTGCTCGACGATGGCGGCCGCAGCCCCTGCGGCCGCGGCGGCGCCGACGAACGTGTGGCCATCGACATGCTCCCCAGGCACGGCGACGAAGAGTCCACCCGGCACGACCGCCCGCGAGTCGAAGGCCAGGCCGCGGACCGCCAGGTCGGCCGTCGTCGCAGACGGCTCGCCGGACAGGCGACCCTCCGCTCGAAGCCGCTCCGCCAGGTCCTCGAGCAGGCGGGGCGCCGTCGGTTCGGCGGCCGCGACAAGCTCGGCGATCGAGGTCACGGCCGGCGCACCAGT
Source organism: Candidatus Limnocylindrales bacterium (assembly GCA_036393495.1). GTDB lineage: Bacteria > Chloroflexota > Limnocylindria > Limnocylindrales > CSP1-4 > UBA5189. The sequence goes on along the minus strand of DASWGY010000095.1, from coordinate 14,371 downwards.
CGAGCCGCCCGGGCCAGCGCCCGTCCCAGGGCGTAGCGTCGGGGTCGGACGACCCGCTCGTGCGCTCCGGCCAGCTCCACCCAGCGGGCCCCGAACGAGCGCTTGTGCTCGTAGAGCCCGTGCATCGGCTCGCCCTCGACCGGCGGCCGTCGCGCGCCGGGGACATCGACGCCCCCGAGGTCCATCTCGGCGCAGCCCTCGCGGATGGCGAGCTGGATGGCGCGCCAGCGCAGGAGATGGAGCGCTCCCGGGTTGTCCCGGCGCGTCGCGGCGTGATCGCCCGAGTGGACCGTGCTCAAGCGGCCGCCGTGGCGATAGAGCACGAGACCCGCGAGCACTGCCCCGGCCGCGGTCTGCGCCTCGAGCAGGACGAGCCAGCCCGCGGCCAGTGCCGCCTGCCACCAGCCGACGAACGCAGCGCGGGGACCGAAGCTGAAGCGTCGACGCTCGCCCGTCTCGAGGAGGAGCTCGTAGAAGCCGTCGAGGGCGACCTCGGAATCCCCCACCGGCGCGCTGAAGCCCTCGCCCGGCCCGGTCTCCGCCTGGCGCGATTTGTCGTAGCGAACCACGACGATGCCCGCCCGCTCGGCGCCGCGGATCCGCTGACGGGTGGCCTTGGCCACGCCCGCCAGGACCGACGCCTCGTCTGCGCCGTGGCCGAGCTCGAGGGCGAGCTTGTGCCGCGAGGGCTGGATTTCCTCGATCGGGCGGAACCCACCTGCACCGATCAGCTCCGGGTAGCCGCTGTCTGCCTCGATCTCGGCGTCCGTGGCGATGACATCGATGCCGCGGTCGGCCAGCCAGCCGGAGAACGCCGCCAGCCGAGCGGCCATCGCCACCGGGTCGCCCGTCGGGATCGGCCCACGCGGCAGGTAGGCGCTCCCGCCACCGATGAGCGGCCAGGGTCGCTCGAGGGCAAGGACGGCCGAGCCGTCGGCCGCCACGAGGTGGTGGGGCCGCCAGCCGGCAGCGGCCCGATGCCGGGCCCAGGCCATCGACTGGTAGACGTGGCCGCCGCCGGGCGTCACGACGAGGTCGTCCCAGACCTCGAGCTCGCGGGCATCCGCCGGGTGGACGTCCATCAGCCGTCGCCCCCGTCCCCGCCGGCCCCCGGAGCCGTGCCGACCCCCCGGCCGAGGCCGTGCCGGCGTCGCTCGATCCAGACCCTGCCCCGTTGGGCAGCGCCGAAGACGGTTCGTCCCAGGCGGTCGAGCACGAGATCCCAGGCCCCGATGTAGCGGACCTCGCGCCCGCCGAAGCCGGCCTTGAAGTGGGCGATCCCCGGGTGGGCCAGGCCCCACAGGTCGTACGTCGACGCGCCGGCCTCGCGCGACCCGCGGATCGCCTCCCATTTCAGGAGATAGTTCGCCCGCGACTCGGCGCCGGCGGCGGTCATGCCCCCGTATGGCTCCACGACCCGCGTGCCGCAACGGACGAGGAAAAGCGCGGCCGCCGGCTCCCCGTCCGCGTGCCGCGCGATGAGGAGTCGCACCAGGCCCTGGGGCCGGAAGGCCGCCCAGATATCGCGGTAGGCGGACTCGGTCCGGATGAGGAAGCCGGCTCTTCGTGCGGTCTCGCGGTAGATCTCGTAGAACGTCCCGAGAGCTTCCTCACCGGCGTCCTCGACGGTCACTCCACCGCTCCTCGCCCGATTGACGTACTGCCGCCACTTCTTGCGCAGGTCGCCCCACAGGCTGGCCTCGTCAGCCCGAAGGTCGATGAGCCGGGTCGAGGCCGGCTGGATCGGCGGCGCCGGTCGCCAGCCTGCTGCCCGGAGGGCTGCCCGGAGTGAGCCACCGGCGTCGAGTGGTCCGTCCAGCTCGATCTCCGGGTCGATCCGCAGGTGGGAGACGCGACCGAGGGCGCCAAGCGCATCGCGGACGCCGGAGGTGAACGGGGCGATCGCGTCGGGTTGCCAGGCCGTCGAGACCGGCCCTCGCGGGGCATAGGCGAACGCCCACGGCAGCGGGCCGGGCCGCCGCAGCAGGACCTGGGCGCCGATCGGGCCGGACGGTGCCGCGGCTACGACCCGCGTCGCGGTCCAGCCATTCGCTCGCTTGACCCTGGACCAGGCCGCGAGCTGGAGGTATGAGCCCGGCTCGGCCTCCTGGACGAGCTCGTCCCAGGCTGCCTCGGTGGCGGGGAGAGTGGTGACGTTCATGACCCGCGCCGGCGCCGGATCCTATCGGTCACGAGCCGGACGATAGAAGGCAGCTCGGGGATCCGCAAGGCGAGGGCGATGGCGAGATAGACGGCCCCGCCGACGAGCGTCGCAATGGCGGACCCGGCGAGGATGGAGAGCTTGTCCGTGCCCGGGGCAAGGAGGTCGACCAGGGCCCCGGCTGCGACGACCGTTGCGGCGGCCGCGGCGACGCCTCCGGCAATCGACTGGCCGAGGACCCGAAGGATGGCCGGCAGATCGAGCGTCGGGACCCGCCGTCCGAGCACCACGAGGAGAGTCGCCGCTTCCAGCCAGGCCGCGATCGCGATCGCCAGCGCCAGCCCCGGCAGATCGAGCGGCCCGACGAGGAGGACGCCGAGGGCGGTGTTGACGGCGACAGCGAGCACGGCCGCCACGACCGGGGTGCGGGTGTCCTGGCGGGCGTAGAAGGCTCGCGCCAGGACGGCGATCGAGGCGTGCGCCGGGAGCCCGATCAGGAAGATCGCGAAGGTCGCGGCCGTTCGCTCGACGGCCTCGAGGTCGAACTTGCCATAGCCGAACAGGAGCTCGACCACGGGTTCCCGAAGGGCGATCCCGAGCGCCGCGATCGGGATCATGGCGAAGATGAGGAGGCGCACCGAGCGGGTCACGAGGCCGACGTAGGCGGCCGTCTCGCCAAGGGCATGCTCGCGGGAGATCGACGGGAAGATGACCACGCCGAGGGGTACGCCGATGACGCCGACCGGGATCTGGAGCAGGGCGAAGGCGATCGTGTAGCTCGAGATCGCGCCCTCGCCCAGGGACGACGCCAGGGCCGTCATGACGATGAACGTCAGCTGTGACGCCCCGAGCCCGAGCGCCCGCGGCGCCAGGAGGACGAGCACCCGTCGCGCGGCGGCGTCGGCCAGGTCCATGCCGAGCGACGGCCGGAAGCCGAGCCCCACGAGCGGCGGCAGCTGGATGAGGACGTGCCCCGCGGCCCCGGCGACGACACCCCAGGCCAGGGCCGTGACCCCGGCCGTCGGCCCGAAGAGGACGGCTCCGCCGATGATCCCAAGGTTGTAGACGATCGGCGCCAGCGCGGCCGCGGTGAACCGACCCTCGGCGTTGAGGGTGCTCGTGGCGATCGCGCCGAGGGCGAGCAGGACGGGGGCGGCGAGCATGATCCGGGTCAGGTCCGTGGTCGTCGCGAGCTCGGCGGCATCGAATCCCGGCGCGAGCGCCCGGACGAGCAGCGGGGCACCGATGAAGGCGACCGCAGCGAGGCTCACCATGGCCAGGAGGAGGAGGTTCATGAGCGTCCCCACCACCCGCAAGGCTTGGGCCCGCTTGCCCGTCGCCAGGAGTCCGGCGAGGACCGGGATGAGCGCCGAGCCCATCGCCCCGGCCGCGACGAGCTGGAAGATGAGGTCCGGGACCCGGAAGGCCGCGAAGAAGGCGTCGAGCTCCGAGCCGGTGCCGAAGGTCGCCCCAAGGACCACGGTCCTGAGGTAGCCCAGGGCGCGTGACACGAGGAATGTCGCGGACAGGATCACGCCGGCCCTGATGAGGCCGGATCGTGCGGATCGTCCCGGGATCGGGGCGGCGCTCGTCAGAGGGTCGGTCGGGATCTCGCTGCCGTTCATGGCCGGTCCGACTCCGCCGGCCGGGGATCGGCTCGCCCGGCGCTTGCCCGATCGAGGCCGGGCTCGTCGGCGATCGCCGGGTCGGTCTCGGCTCGGCGGGCTCGTGGATGGGCCGACCGATAGGCCGATCGGAGACGCGCCGCCGACACGTGGGTGTAGATCTGGGTTGTCGCCAGGCTCTCGTGACCGAGGAGCTCCTGGACGACGCGGAGGTCCGCGCCCCCGTCGAGGAGATGGGTCGCGAAGGAGTGCCGCAGGGTGTGGGGCGACACGCCGTCCGGCAACCCCGCCGCCCGACACAGCCGATCGATCCGGTAGCGCAGGCCGCGCACCCCCAGGCCGTCGCCGCGGTGGTTCAGGAAGATGACCGACGGGTGGGGTCCGGGCGAGACGCGCAGCGACAGCAGCACCGGCCGGGCTTCATCGAGGTAGGTCGCCAGCGCCCCGATGGCCGGCCGGCCCAGGAGCCCGATCCGCTCCTTGCGACCCTTGCCCATCACCCGGATCTCGCCGCGGCGCAGGTCGAGCAGCCCGAGCTCGGCCCCGGCCAGCTCGCTGATCCGGAGGCCGGCGGCGTAGGCCGTCTCGATGATGGCCCGATCCCGGAGGGCGATCGCGGTCGCCGCGCCCGTCGCGGGCGCCGCGCCCGTCGCGGACGCCGCATGGCGCCCTGCCCGTCGAGCGTCGGTTGCGGTCGCCGCCACAAGCTCCGCGTCGACCGCGGCGAGGAGGCGCTCCACCTGGTCCACTTCCAGGACCCGGGGCAGGCGACGCGGCAGGCGCGGCGTGGAGATCGCGCCCCAAGGATCGCCCGCGGCGAGGCCGGACCGCGCGGCGAAGCGGTGGAAGGCGCGGATCGCGGCGAGTCGTTGGGCGACCGAGGTCCGGGCTGCGGCCCCGGTGAGCCGGGCGAGGTACGCCCGAAGCTGGCTCCGGGCCGGGTCGCGCCAGTCGATGCTTCGCTCCTCGAGCCAGGCGAGGTACGCGCCGACCGCGGTCTCGTAGGCCCGGATCGTGTGGGGCGACGCGTCGCGGGCGGCGAGGCTACGGAGGAATCGCTCGAGGGTCCGCCCGGAGTGCCCCGGCGCGGTCACGCCGCGGGATCGTCGCCGCTCGAGCGGCCCCGTCCCGGCGTCCGTCGCCGGCCGGCCGACCTGGCCCCGGATCCTGCCGAGGACGCCCGGGATCCGGCCCCGCGGCGGCTTCCGCTCCGACCGCTGCGTCCCCCGCCCGACCGTGCCGGCCGCTTCGCGGCGAGGGCCGCCGGATCCGGGGGACCGCCCGGCAGGCGCAGCCCGACGACGGGACCGTCGCCGTCCGGGACCTCGATCGCCGCACCGCAGCGAAGGCAGAGGACACCGCCGTCTCGTCGCGCCACGGGACCGTCGTCCGCGTCGTGGAGCGCACCGAGCGGCTCGTGGTTCGTGGTGTAGTCGCACTTCGGGTAGGCCGAGCACCCCCAGAAGACGTTTCCGGTGCGACGAGCGCGACGCGCGACGAGATGACCATCGCCGTTCTTGGGGCAGGTCACCTCGAACGGAAGCTTGTCCGGAGGCGGCGGGCCGTCGCGCTGGATGTAGTCGCAATCCGGGTACCGCGAGCAGCCGACGAACGGTCCGAACCGGCCGCGCCTGGATGCGAGGACGCCTTCGCCGCACTTCGGGCACGGCTCGCCGGTGCCGGGCAGGGCCGGCGGCTCCTCGCCGGGCAGCGGACGCGATTCCTTGTGCTCGGGGTAGAGCGAGCAGGCGAGGAACCGGCCGTTCCGGCCGAGCCTGATGATCATCGGGTGGCCGAGCGAGCAGACCTCGTCCGTGGCCTCGGTCGTGAAGTCGCGACGGCGGGTCGTCTTGCGAACCTCGTCGACGCGATCGCGGAGCGGCGGGTAGAACGCCTCGAGAAGCGGCACCCACGGTCGCTCGCCGCGGGCCACCTCGTCGAGCTCGTCCTCCATCCGGGCCGTGAACCCGACGTCGACGTAGTCACCGAAATGGGCGACCAACAGGTCGGTCACGATGCCGGCGACCGGCTCGGGCCGGAGGCGACGCTCCTCGACCCTGACATAGCCGCGGTCGACGATCGTCGAGATCGTCGCGGCGTAGGTCGACGGCCGGCCGATGCCGTGCTCCTCGAGGGCCTTGATGAGCGACGCCTCGGTGAAGCGCGGCGGCGGCTCGGTGAAGTGCTGGGCCGGCTCGATCGCCTGGACGGTCGTCGCGTCGCCCTCGGCCAGGGCCGGAAGGCGGCTCTCTGCCTCGTTCTCGACCCCGTCCGCGGCCGCCTCGTCACGACCCTCGGTGTAGACCCGGGAGAAGCCGTCGAACAGGGTGCGTGTGGCCGAGGCCCGCAGCTCATAGCCCTCGGCCGCGAGGTCGACGGTGGTCGTCTCGAGCTCCTTGGCCTCCATCTGGCTGGCCAGGGCGCGCTGCCAGATGAGGCGGTAGAGGCGAAGCTCCTCGGGCTTGAGCGAGCCGGCCAGTGACTCCGGCTCACGCTGGAAGCTCGTCGGGCGGATCGACTCATGGGCCTCCTGGGCGCCCTTCGACTTCGTCTTGTAGGCGCGACCCTTGGGCATCGTGTAGCGCTCGCCGAAGCGGTCCCGGATGACGTCCCGGGCCTCGCCCATCGCGACCCCGGCCATGGCGACCGAATCGGTTCGCATGTACGTGATCAGGCCGACGTGGCCGTCGGGTGTGTCGGCACCTTCGTACAGCCGTTGGGCCACGGACATCGTCCGCTTGGGGCTGAATCCGAGCTTGCGGCTCGCCTCCTGCTGGAGGGTCGATGTCGTGAACGGCGGCGCGGGGCTGCGCTTCTGGGTCTTCGTGGCGATGGAGGTGACCCGCGGGCTCAGCCGGCGCAGCGTCTCGGCATGGTGCTCGGCGAGAATCCCGTTGTCGACGTCGGTCGGCGCGCCACCGATCCGGACGACGTCGGCCCGGAAGGCCTCGCCGCGCTCGGTCTCCAGGGTGGCGTGGATCGTCCAGTACTCGCGCGGGACGAACGCCTCGACCTCGCGCTCGCGCTCCACGACGAGGCGGACGGCGACGGACTGGACCCGGCCGGCCGAGAGGCCGCCGCGGACCTTGCGCGACAGCAGCGGGCTGAGGGTGTAGCCCACGAGCCGGTCGACGATCCGGCGGGCCTGCTGGGCATCCACGAGGTTCGCGTCGATCGACCGGGGATTGGCGAAGGCTTCGCGGATGGCCCGCTCGGTGATCTCCGAGAACGTCACGCGGCGGGCCTTCGCCGGCGGGACGTGGGCCGCCTCGGCGACGTGCCAGGCGATCGCCTCACCCTCGCGGTCGAGGTCGGTGGCCAGGTACACGAGGTCGGCGCTGCGGGCCGCCTTCTCGATCGCCTCGAGCTGCTTGCGGCGGTCCTCGGCGACCACGTACTCAGGGACGAAGCCGTGCTCGACGTCGACCCCGAACTTGCCCTTGCCGGGGTTTTCGGGCAGGTCGCGGACATGGCCATACGACGCCAGGACGCGGTAATCGTCGCCGAGATAGCGCTCGATCGTTCGCGCCTTGGCCGGCGACTCCACGATCACCAGGTGCTTCGGCATCGGGCGGGACTATACCTCAGGCCCCTTGGCTGCCGATTACCGGCACCCTCAGCGGTCAGCGGGTGCTCGCTCTCCGAGAACCGAGCTCGGGCTCCTGCCAGCGCCCGGTCCGAGGATTCAGGCCTCGCGGATTCGACGCAGGAAATCCTCGTCGATCTCGAGGTCGGCGTCGGGCGGCGGCTCGGGCGCCCCCCGTTCGGCGGCGGTTCCCGCCTCCTCGCCGGCGACATGCTGCCGCTCCGGCAGGATCTCGATGAACCGGATGTGGATGTAGGGCAGGACGAAGGTCGACCCGACCTGTTCGATGAACACGGGCCGCTTGCCATCGAGCGTCCGCATGTTCGTGCAGATCAGGAGGGCGTCGCCAGGCTTTGGCGCCTCGAGGAGGTCGGCCGTCACCGGCTGCTCGCTGAGCAGGTGAACGATGGCGTTGCGGATCACGGTCGGCGGATCAGAGCGGGTGGTAGAAGTCGACGACGAGGCGGACCCGGCCTCCGGAGACCCAGACCCCGAGGCCCACCCGGTCGTAGTTGGCGTTCATCAGGTTGACGTAATGGCCGCCGTTGTATGACTTCTCGCTCTGGAAGTAGAGATGGGAGCCCAGGACGGCAGCGTACGGATCGCCGCTCCGGCAGCCGAGGTTCTCGGCCCAGACGTAGCTCGTGTAGCCGGCCGCGCGGAGACGGTCACCGGGATTCCCGCCCGAGAAGTGGGTGCACAGGTTGTTGACCGCGAGCTTCTTCGCGTACGGCCGGGAGACCTTGGCCGTGATCCCTGCGTCCTGCCACAGGGCCGCGACGTTTCGCCCGCCGGGGCTGGAGCAGCTCCCGGTCGAGGTGACCGTGCCGCCGGTCCGGGTGCAGTTCATCAGCCCGAGGTAGTACCCCTCGACGGCCGCCCAGGTGCTGCCGCCGATGCTGCCGCCACCGCCGCCGCTGCCCCCACCGCCGCTCGTCGTCGTCCTCGGAGCGGGCTTGGCGGCCGTCGTAAAGGTGATCGACGACGCACCGACGATCGGGACGCCCGCCATCGAGGTCGCCCCGGCATCGACCTTGAGCTCGACCTTCTGGGCATACCCCATGTTGGTCGCCGGATCGAAGACGAGGACGGTGTCGTTCTCGGCCCATCGGAATGTGCCGGCGAGCTTCGTCGTGCCCTGAGTCGCGCTCCAGGCCGCCTCGGTCGAGGCATGGTCCATGGGCTCCGTGAAGCGGACCGAGAGGAGCTGGCTCCAGGCGACGTCCGACCAGCCGTTGCGCGGCCGGAAGCGGACGACCGCCGGGGCGGCGGCGGTCCGGATCTCGAGGGGTGTGGACACGATCTCGGCGCCGTCGAGGTCGCGAACGGTCCGTCCCAGGGTGACGACGTAGGCGGTGTCGGGCTGGAGCGGGTCGTCCGGCAGGAAGTCGTACGCCGGGGCGCCCGGCAGCGAGTCCGCGACCGGCGCCAGACGGCCCGGCACCGGCCGGCCCTCCACGGCCGGACTTACGGCGACATCGAGCGTCGATTCGTCGATCGGGTCGGAGAAGGTGATCCGGAATGCCGTCGCGATTGCCGCCTCGTCCGCCGCGACGGCGGTGGCTACGACCGTGGCGGTGACCGCGGGCCGGGTCAGGAACGCGGCCCGGACGGGCCGCTCAAGGGGCCGGCCGGTGGCATCCAGGGCACCCGCGAGGACGGACACGGAGTAGAACGTGCCGGGCTTCCATACGGTCGTTGGCATCACGGTCAAGCGGCTGCCGGTGGCGTCCCACGAGACCGCGGCGGGGCGCGGCGGGACGATTCGCAGCATGAGCTCGACGCTGGCCGTGTTCATCGGCTCCGGGAACGTGATCGTGACCGGCGCCGCGGGCGACTCCGACGTCCGGATGATCGTCTGGAAGGCCGCCGCCTCGAGCGGCTCGACGCGGGTCGGAGGCGTCCCGATCGTCGGCGCCGGGCGAGTCCCGGCAAAGGTGGTGATCACGCCGATGGCGAGTACCGCCACGACCGCGAGGACACGACGGCCCCCTGCTCGCCGATCGATGGATCGGGCCAGGTCGAGCGCGGCCATGGGCAGCCGCGTGGCCGCCGCGAGAACGTTCCGCAATACTGCAGTCTCCTGGCTCGTCGCTGGGGACGATGGCATCGTGGGGCTGCGGGCCGGGGGTGCGCGGCCGCCGGCAGGATAGCACGGCCCGGCGATCCGGCCGCCTGGGCGAGGGTCCCCGGGCCGGCCCCGGTCAGGCCGCAGGGTCGGCCGGCTCGGCGGCGTCTCCAGGCTCGGATGGCTCCCGGCCGACCTCGGCGAAGGCGAGGTAGCCCGCGGTCCGGTACCGCCCGTACGCCCCGACGGCAAGGCCAGCCGCCTCGAGCGCGGTGAGGCCGGCCAACACCGCCGCGATCGGCATGCCCGTCGTCGCGACGAGCTCGTCCGCGGTTGCCGCGCCGGCGGCGAGGCTCCGGGCGATGCGGTCTTCGCGTGGTGAGAGCTCGACCCGTCGCGCCGCGGGCGACGCCGCCCGGAGCGGGCGGGCGGGCGGGACCAGGACGCGCCTCGAGGGCGGGACCGGGAAGGCCGCCGAGGCCACGAGTCCGAGATCCTCGAGGAGCTGCGGCACTCCGGCGACGATCCTCGCCACGCCGGCGTAGTCGCGGAGCCAGGCGAGGCAACCGGCCGACTGCGGGGCGTCGATGGCGCCCGGGACGAAGAAGCACTCCCGGCCCTGCTCCATCGCCCACGAGGCCGTGAGGAGCGCGCCGCTCCTGGCCGCTGCCTCGACCACGACAACGGCGTCGGCCAGGCCGCTGATGATCCGGTTGCGGCGAGGAAACGTGCCCTGCGACGGGGTCGTCCCGGGACCATGCTCCGAGACCACCGCCCCGCCCGAATCGACGATCGCGTTCGAAAGCCGATCGTGAGCCCGGGGAAAGAGCCGGGCGTGGCCTCCCCCGATCACGGCCACGGTCCGCCGGCCCTCGGCGACGACGGCGGCATGGGCTGCGCCGTCGATCCCGACCGCGAGGCCGCTGACGACGAGAGCCCCAGCCCGCGCCAGCGCGGCACCGATCCGCGATGCCGTCCTCCGTCCGCCGTCCGTGGGCCGACGGGTTCCGACCACGGCCACCACGGACTCCGCCGTGAGGGCCGCAACGTCGCCGCGGACGAACAGGACCCGCGGCGGCAGCTCGATCCGGCGAAGTCGCTCGGGGAATGCCGGGTCGTCCATCCCGAGGGGCGCCACGTCCGCCGTTCGGAGTGTCTCGAGGACGTGGTCGGCCCGGCGGGCCGCGACGGCCAGCGCCTCCGACGCGGCCTCGGACATCGACAGCCCCTGCCCGACGGGATCGCGACTCGCGGCCCGCACGGCGGCAGCGCCATCACGGCCACGGGCCGCGGCCAGGACCTCGTTCGGGCCGCCGAAGGTCGCGAGGAGCCGCTCGAGGATGACCGGGCCCACGCCATCGGCCGAGACGATCACGGCGAGGGCCTCCGGATCGGTGATCGGTCGGGCGGGACTCGGGGCAGCGGCGCCGCTGGCGTCCTCGGGCTGCCCAACGACCGGCGGGCCGGCGGCCGCCGCCCGGCTCGACGCCGGCTGCTCGGCCAGCCGAAGGCTCGAGGCGCGTACGCCCGGACCGGTCGGCCCGTCACGTCCCACCCCCAGCACCTCAGACCGCCAGGGCGAGATGGGGACGCGCCGCCGGAGCGCGCCAGCGGGCGGCCTCTTCGAGGTGCGCGACCTCGACGGCCCGTGTCCCGGCCAGGTCGGCGATCGTCCGTGCCACCCGTAGGAGCCGATCCGTGCCGCGCCCAGAGAGGCGCTCCATGTCGGCCAGGGCGATCGCCCGGCGACGCGCCTCGGGGCTGAGGCGACAGGCAGCGCGCAGGGTCCGCCCGGCGACGCGCCCGTTGAGGGCATGCGGGGCGCGGGCCAGCTGGACCCGGCGCGCGGCGGCGATCCGGGCCGCAACCGTCGCCGACGTCTCGGGATCGCCACCGGAGATGAGGGCCGCCGCCGGCAGCCGGGGCATGCCGACCCACAGGTCGATCCGATCGCGGAGCGGGCCCGAGATGCGGCCGACATAGCGCTCGGGGCCGTTCAGTGGGCACTCGCACGGCTGGGGCGTCCCGGTGTTGCCGCAGCGGCACGGGTTCATCGCCGCGACGAGCTGGAACCGGGCCGGCAGGGTGGCCGTCCGGGCGGCCCGGGCGATCGCGATCCGACCTTCCTCGAGCGGCTGGCGAAGGGCCTCGAGGACGTCCCGGCCGAACTCGGGCAGCTCGTCGAGGAACAGGACGCCGTGGTCCGCGCGGGTCACCTCGCCGGGCATCAGCCCGGGCCCGCCCCCCACGATCGCCGCGTACGAGGCCGTGTGGTGCGGTGCCCGGAACGGCGGCCGGCGGACGAGGGCGCGGACCGGCCGCTCGCCCGACACGGAGGCGACGATGGTGGCGGCCAGGGCCTCGGCGTCGCCGAGGGCCGGTAGGAGGCGTGGGATCGTCCGGGCGAGGAGCGTCTTGCCGCTGCCCGGCGGTCCGAGGAGCAGGAGCGCATGTCCGCCCGCCAGGGCGACTTCGAGCGCCCGGCGTGCCTCGCGCTGGCCGCGGACCTCGGCGAGGTCCGGGACCGCGTCCAGGCCGTCGCCATCGATCTCGTCTGGTGGCGGATCGCCCGGTCGATCCCCACGGCTGCCGGGCTCGGCCGCGAGCTCGACGCGGGCCGGGATCGCCGGCCCCCGGCCGCGTCGGGTCCGGAGGACCGCCACGGCGTCGCCGAGCGAGGCACAGCCGATCGTCTCGATGCCCGGGACGAGGGCCGCCTCCTCGAGGCTCGCCGCGGGCACGAGCGCCCGCCGGACGCCGTGGGCCGCGAGCGCCCCGAGCATCGGCAGGAGGCCGGGGACCGGCCGGACCTCGCTGCCGAGCGACAGCTCCCCGATCAGTGCCGTCCGGCCGCCGGCCGCGCTGAACTGCTCCGACCCGAGGAGGATCCCGACGGCGATCGCGAGATCGACGCTCGAGCCGCCCTTCGGGAGGTCCGCTGGGGCGAGGTTGACCGTGATCCGGCGGGGCGGATGCTTGAAGCCGGCGTTGCGGATCGCGCCGCGCACCCGCTCCCGCGCCTCGCGCAGGGCCGCGTCCGCGAGGCCGACGATCGTGAACCCGGGGAGGCCCGGGGCCACGTCCACCTCGACCCGGATGCGCCGGCCGTCGAGGCCAATGAGCGTGGCCGAGAGGAGGGTCGCGAGCATGCCGCGGACCCTAGCGGGCGCCGCTTATCCCCGGCTCACCAGGGGCGGCGACGAGACCGCATCCGATGGTCGGATCGCCCTAGCGGGCGGCGACCTTCGCGGTCATGGGCGCCGCGGCCCGCTCGACCTCGGCGGCCAGGGCCGCGATCTCGCGGGCGAGGGGCGAATCGGGCTTCGAGAAGGAAAACGGAGTTCCCGAGTTCTGGGCACTGATCGCGACCCGGTACTCGTTCGTGATCTTGAATTCGAACTGGTGCTTGAGGGCGCCTTCGGCCGCCTGGACGCTGATCCCGGTGAAGGCGTTCGAGCGGTTGAGGAGGAGCTTGACCTTTGATGACTCGTAGCCGACCCGTCCGAGCGCCTCCAGCACGAGCCGGACGTTCTTGAGGCACGACAGGTCGGCGGTCATGACGACGAAGATCATGTCGGCGTGGTCGAGGACCGAGAGGGTCAGGTCGCCGAGCCGCTTCTCGACGTCCACCACGACGTAGTCGTACATCGTCCGGAGGATCGTGAGGGCCTGGTCCATCTGGGCCTCGGCGACAAGGTCACCGTCCTCGGGCGTCGGCGGGGCCAGCAGCAGGTCCACGCCCGAGTCGTGGCGAACCATGACCGACTTGATGAGATCGTTGTCGATCGAGGGTGCCGAGACGAGATCGGAGATGCTCTTCCGGTCGTTGCCGAGATCCAGGAAGACGCGGTGATCGCCGAACTGGAGGACGCCGTCGACGAGCGCGACGCGCCGGGTGTGCTCCTGGTGGAGGGCGATCGCGGCGTTGATGGCCAGGGTGGTCGTGCCCACGCCGCCCTTGGCCCCGTAGAACGCGAGCAGCTTGCCCAGCGGAGCGCGGATGCCGCCGGGCCCCTCGCGCGTCGAGAAGCGGGCGAGGAGGCTCTTCATCCGGGCCAGCAGCTCGGCCTGGTGGAACGGCTTGACGAGGTAGTCGTCGGCGCCGGCGCGGAGGCCCCGGACCTTCTGCTCGACCTCCTTCTCGGCGGTCAGCATGATGATCGGGACGTGGGCACCGCTGCCCTCGGCCGCGCGGATCTTCGTCGCGACCTCATAGCCATCGAGCTTGGCCAGGGTCACGTCGAGGAGGATGAGCGCCGGTGACTCGACCTCCCAGAGCCGAAGGCCCTCGGCGCCGTCACCCGCCACGACGACCTCGTAGCCCTCCTGCTTGAGGGTGACCCGCAGGAGGCGCTGGACGTTCGGGTCGTCGTCGACGACGAGGATCTTGGTCATGCGAGCTGGTCGGCCTCCTCCGGCTGCGGCGAGGCGTCGCGGACGTCGGACGGCTCCCCCGCTGGCGAGCCGAGTATACCGAGCGCGAGATCGCGATCCCGGCCGGCCGAGAACGCCCGCCGCAGGAATGTGCTGACCCGCTCGTCCCAGGCGCCCGGGGACGTCCGCCGAGCGAGCGAGTGATCGGCACCCGGGACGATCCAGTGCTCGCCGCCCGGGCCGGCAGCCGCCGCCAGCCGCCGCCCCTCGTCGAGGGGCACCGTGGCATCCGCCGTCCCGTGGATGAGGAGGACCGGGAGGCCCTCGAGGAGCGGCAGCACCCGGATCGGCTCGGTGGCGCGCGGGTCGGCCCCGAGGCGGGTCGTGGCGATCGCGAAGGCCCGTCGCGCGAGCCAGCGGCGAACCGGTCCCGGTCCGCGCAACCGGTTCGCGACGACCGTCGGCAGCTCGGCCGGAACCGATTCCGCGACGATCCCGACGACCATCGGCCGGGGTGCGGGCGAGGTCAGGCGCGGGGCATCCGGAACGGCGTCGAC
>DASWGY010000094.1:0-2546 GCA_036393495.1 Candidatus Limnocylindrales bacterium | reverse complement strand
GGGCTCGTGGGCGAGGACGGGACCTCGCATCAGGGGATGTTCACCCTGTCGGCGCAGCGGCAGCTCCCGTATCTCGTGGTCGCGTCGCCAAAGGACGAGCAGGAGCTGCGGTCGCTCGTCCATTCCGCGCTGGCCCAGGATCACCCATTCGCCCTGCACTACCCGCGCGATCCTGGGTTCGGGCTGGACCCGGCCGAGCCCGCGGCCATCCCGGTCGGCCGTGGCGAGGTCCTGCGGGAGGGTCGCGACGTGCTGTTCGTGGGCTTCGGCCCAATCGTGATGCGGGCCGTCGAGGCAGCCGATGCCCTCGGGCGCGACGGCTGGTCGATCGGGATCATCAACGCCCGCTTCGCGAAGCCGCTCGATCGCCAACTGATCCTGGACGCGGCGCGAGGCGTACGGCTCATCGTCACGTTCGAGGAGAGCGTCGTCAGCGGCGGCTTCGGGACCGCCGTCCTCGAGGCGATGGAGGAGGCCCGAGCCACCGACCCCGCCTACCGCGACGTCGCCGTCCGGATCCTCGGCATCCCCGGGGACCGATTCGTGGACCACGGCTCCGTAGCCGATCTCCGCCGGATGCTCCGCCTCGATGCCGCCGGCCTCGAGGCCCAGGTCCGCGAGGCCCTCGCGACCCTGCAGCTCTCACCCGGCCGCCCCGAGGCCGCCCCGGCCGGCTGAGCTGCCACCGCCTCGAGACCCCGGGACCGGGCAGGGATTGACTACCGGTCACGGGAACTTGCGTGGGTGACGGGCGGGGACCCGTTCGATGGGTCCTCGACCCGAACCAGTGACCAAGGGACACAGACCCTCCCGGACCAGCCACGGATGCCGGACCGCGTTCTCCGCCACGCAGGTTCCTGTGACTCGTGGTCTAGGCTGGCTCATCGAGGAATCGCCGGTGACTCGTGGTCAAGGTGGCTCATCGAGGGATCGCCGGTGACTCGTGGTCAAGGCTGGCTCATCGAGGGATCGCCCTGCGTCATCGTCCGAGGTGGACGCGCCGCGGAGGATGCCGCATCAGGGTGGCCGTGGAGCCGTGGAGGTGGACCCACACGATGCTTGGCCCCGGCCACGGCGCGGCCCCGGTGATCAAGGCATCGACGGCGTCCGCGCAGCGGGCAGGGTAGGCGATCCGAAGGAGTCCTTCGTACTGACGGGCGAGCTCCCGCGTCCGGACGGTCGATCGCAGGATCAGGAGCCGGGAGATCGGCCGATCCAGCAGGGTGGCAAGGCCATCGGCCTTCTCGTTCGCCCATCGGAGCTGCTGCTCGATGCGGCGGAGATCGGAATGGAGCTCCGACGCGACGACGGTCTCGGTGACGGTGTCGTGGAGCACGAGATCGATGACCCCGCGAGCGGGCCGCGTGACGACCACCTCGAGCTGAGGACGCCACCGCGGGTGCAGCTCGCTGACGACCTTCTCCAGCATCGGTGCCTGGAACCGGTCGTGGATCCGTGGGCCGGCTCCGGCGAAGTACCGGACGCCGAGATCGGCACCAAGGGCAACGCCAATCGCGACGAGTACCTCGAGGCTCGGGTGGGCCAGGCCGGCCTCGATCCGCCAGAGGTGGGCGGGATCGATCCCGACGGCCCGGCTCAGCTCGGGCCCGGACACGTTGGCATCGAGCCGAAGGCGCCGGACGTCCTCACCCGCGTGGGTCCAGATGCGTCGCGCCTGCCGCGCGGCTTCGCGGTGGATCGAGGTGGGCGTGAGGTCCATCGCGCGATGAAAGCACCGAGCGCTTGCCGCGCGGTCACCGCCGGATTGACTGTGGGTCACTGGAACCTGCGTGGCTAAGACGCGTGCCGACGTCTGAGACGTCCTTCTCGCGATTCGATGACCGAGGAGCGAAGCTTTCGATGCACCAGCGACCGGTCCCGCGCCGCGCGCTTCGCCAAGCAGGTTCCTGTGACTGGTGGTCAATGGCCGCGTGCTGGCCGACCGGCCGGTGCGCGAGGCACGTGACCGGTGCGAAGCGCTGGCTGCCGTCGCGGGTCGCTCGCGGTGAGTCGCGGTGAAGCCGGCTGTGCCACGATACCGGGCGTGACCCGGACGGCGGTTCGCGGAGGCCGGACGCGGCGGCGGCTCGATCAGCTCGTGGTCGACCGCGGGCTGGCGGAGACGCGTGCCCGGGCCCAGGCGCTCATCCTCGGCGGCAAGGTCCGGACGGGCATCGGCGATGGCGCCCGCGTGGACCGTAAAGCAGGTGATCTCGTCGACGACGACATCGATCTCGAGCTCGTCGGGCGCGAGCCCTATGTCAGCCGCGGCGGCCACAAGCTCGCGGCCGCGCTCGACGCCTTCGGGATCGAACCCGCCGGCCGCGTCTGCCTTGATGTCGGGGCCTCGACCGGCGGCTTCACGGACGTGCTTCTGCAGCGTGGGGCGGCCCGCGTCTACGCCCTCGACGTGGGGCGCGGCCAGCTCGCTGAGCAGCTCCGCCGCGACCCCCGGGTCGTGTCGATGGAGCGGACGAACGCTCGGACGATCACCGCGGCGACGCTCCCCGAACCCATATCCCTCGCGACCATCGATGTCTCGTTCA
>DASWGY010000093.1:0-7302 GCA_036393495.1 Candidatus Limnocylindrales bacterium | reverse complement strand
CCAGCCCGGATCCGTCGCCGACCGCGTCCGTGCCTCCGACGGCCAGTCCTTCTCCGTCGCCCACCTCGCCGCCGACACCCTCGCCTTCGCCCGCGCCGACACCCACCCCGACGCCGGCATCGACCCCGTCGCCGACGCCGGCATCGACCCCGTCGCCGACGCCGGGGGCCACCCCGGCACCGACCTCGAGCCCGCTGCCGATCCGCGATGCCCGCCTCCTGCCCGATGGCTCAACCGCGATCGTCGAGGGCACCCTGACCACGGACCTCGGCATCCTCGAGAGCGGTCGGTCGGGCTTCGTCCAGGACGCGACCGCCGGGATCGTCATCTACCTGGGCGGCCAGCTGGCGACGCCGCTCCAGGCCGGTTCGAGCGTGCGCCTCGAGGGAACGCTCGACGAGCGCTACGGCGCGCGGACGCTCCGGGTCGCCGTCGGCGACGTCATCGAGCTTGGCCCGGGAACCCTGCCGGATCCCGAGGACGTGGCGACTGGGGCGGTGACTGAGGTGGTCGAGGGGCTGCGGGTCACCGTGACCGGGACCACCGTCGGCTCGCCGACCAGCTACGCGGACGGCCTCGGGATCCTCGTCGACGACGGAAGCGGACCGGTCCGGGTGATCGTGGGGCCGGACGCCCTCGGCGGGGCGACCGTGCCCTCGGGCACTTCCGTTCGGGCCAGCGGCCCGGTCGGCCAGCGCGACAGCACCGGAACAGGCCTGTCCGGCTATCGGATCCACGCGACGGAGCCCGGTGAGCTCGAGCTCCTCGAGCCCGGCCCGACCCCGACTCCGACCCCCTCGGCCACGCCGCCAACATCACCGTCGCCTTCAATGACCCCGGCTCCCACGCCCTCGCCCTCCATGACGCCGAGCCCATCGCCGGCGATGGCCATCGCCGAGGCACGGGCACTCGCCGTCGGATCGCTCGTCACGGTCGTGGGCGAGGTCACGGCCGAGGGCGGCCGGATCGGGACGCCGTCGATCGTGGCGATTGCCGACGCCACCGGCGGCATCCTCGTCCGCATCCCCGACGGGGTTCCCCAGCCGCCTCGCGGAACGCGGCTTGCGGTCAGCGGGCTCCTGGCCGATCCCTATGGCCAGCTCGAGATCCGGCCGGCGGCCAGCGGCGTCGCGGACCTCGGGGGAGCGGGCATCGCGATCCCACTCCAGATCACCGCGGCCAGCCTGGGCGAGGCCACGGAGGGCCGCCTCGTGACGCTCGTCGGAACGGTCGTCGCGGCGCCGAGGAAGAGCACCAGCGGCGACCTGGCCATCGACTTCCTGGATGACCTTGGGATCCCATTCCGGGTCATGACCGACGCCTCGAGCCGCATCGAAGCAACCGACCTCGATCGCGGGGAGCGCTATCGGCTCGTTGGCATCGCCGGCCAGCGGGCGTCGAAGAAGGGTGCGCTCGATGGTTACCGGGTCTGGCTCCGCGACGTGGACGACATCGAAGCGCTGCCCGGCGGGTCGACCGCAGGGTCGCCATCAGCCTCGCCTGACGCCGGGGCAACGGTGCTCGCGATCGCCGATGCGCGGCGCCTCGACGATGACACCGCGGTCGTCGTGGAGGGCGTGATCATCGCCGGGGCCGGGCTCCTCGACGATGACGGGCGGCGGATCGTCATCCAGGACCCGACCGGCGGCATCGAGGTCTACCTTCCGGCCGGCCTGACCTCGCCGGCCAGTGGCTCGCGGATCCGCGTCACCGGAACCGTGGGTCGGGCCTGGGAGGCGCCGCGCGTCCGGGCCATCGAGCTGACGATCGTCGTCGGTGGTCCCGACGTCGCGCCACGGCTCCTGACGGGCTCCCCCGACGAGTCCGTCGAATGGCAGCTCGTCCGGCTCGGCGGCACGGTCACGGGTGTCACCCGGCTCGGCGATCGCTGGCGAGCCGACGTTCGGGTCGGCAGCTCGACTGTCCTCATCACCGGCCTCGCCGGGGCCGGAATCGCGTCGACGACCCTCGTCGAGGGCCGCGCGGTGACGATCGTCGGGATCGTCCGCCGACCCTACCCGACGGCGACGGATCGTCGTTGGAGCGTGGTCCCGCGGGGTCCGTGGGACGTGGCCGTTGGCCCCGCCACCGGAAGGGGAGCAGGCGGGGCGGGCGCTGCCGGATCGGCCGGTGCGGCCGTCGACGGCGGCCCCGGCGACACCCCGCCCGGCGGTGGGCCTTCGATGCCCTTCGCGGACGTCGCCACGGTTGACCTGGCGACCCTTGACGAGCATCGGGGTGAGCTGGTCCGGATCGGGGGGCTCGTCGTCGCCCGGACGCCGTCCGGCTTCACGATCGACGACGGGACCGCCGTCGGCCGGGTGGAGCTGCGCGACGAGGCTGCCGCCTTCCTCGAGCTCATCGAGGCCGGCGACGCCCTGGGGATCGTCGGCCGGGTGAAGGCGGGCGCGAACGGTGAGCTCATCGTCGCGGCCACGGATCCGGCAGGCCTCGTCAGGCTGGGATCGCTCGGCGAGACCGTCCCGCTCGCTCCGGTTGCGCCGTCTCAGCTCCCTGAGCCGTCCGGCGGTCCGGTGGCCGCGGCGGGTCTTGGCGACCCGTTCCGAGCCATCGAGGGGGGCTGGCTCGGGCTCGCCGGCGTGGTCGTCGCCTCGATCGGCTCGCTGATCCTGACGTTCGCTCGCCGCCGCCGCCTTCAGCTCAATCTGCGCCGCTCCGTGGCGGTCCGGCTGTCCGGGCTCACCAAACTGCGGGATGAGCGCCCGGAAGGCCCCGTCAATCGTGCTTGACGCCCGTTTGAGCGTGCGTCTACCCTTGCGCGAGCCTCGCACCGTGAGGCGGGCGCCACACACGAGGAGAGTTGGGCTTGCCGGTCGCGGACCACCGCGTCGCGCTCCCCGTCGGGGAACGGCAGTACCACATCGATCTCGGCCCCGGCGAGCTGGCCGAGTACATCCTCCTCCCCGGCGACCCCGATCGGACCGCCCTCGTCGCGACCCGGTTCGACTCGATCGAGGTCGAGCGCCGCCATCGTGAGTTCGTCTCGGTGACCGGCAGCTACAAGGGACTCCGCGTGTCCGTGGTGTCCACCGGCATCGGGACCGACAACATCGAGATCGTCGTCACCGAGGCGCTCGCGATCACGCAGCGCCCGACGTTCATCCGGGTCGGCTCGAGCGGCGGCCTCCAGCCGGAGATGGCGCTGGGCGATCTCGTCATCACCACCGGCGCGGTCCGCCTCGAGACGACGACGAGCTGGTTCGTCCATGACGGCTATCCGGCCGTTCCAGACTACGAGGCCGTGTGCGCGCTCGTCGAGGCCGCTCACCGCCTGGGGCACCGGTATCACCTGGGGATCACCGCGACCGCGCCCGGCTTTTTCGGAGCGCAGGGACGGCCGATCCCCCAGCTTCCCATCCGATACCCTGACCTCGCTGACGAGATGGCGCGGCAGCGCGTCATGAACTTCGAGATGGAGGCATCGGCACTGCTCGTGCTCGCGGGCCTGGCGCGTTGCCGCGCGGGGGCTGTGTGCACGGTGTTCGCGCAACGCAGCACCGGCGACTTCGTCGTCGGGGCGGCGAAGGAAGCGGCGGAGACAGCGTGCGTGGAGACGGGGCTGGAAAGCCTCCTGATCCTCGCCGACTTCGACCGTCGCAAAGTTGAGGCCGGCACGGAGCACTGGCGACCGTCGCTCGGCATGTAGTCAGATCGCGACTCCGGGCGCATGCCCGGGGCGCAGGGAGCCCGAGGAGGAGCTGTACCGATGGCACAGGCCTACTGCGTCAAGGACAAGATGAAGGTCGAAGTCCAGAACCCGCAGATGATCACGATGAAGAACGGCAAGCCGGCGCTTTCGGGCACCTGTCCGAAGTGCGGCACAAAGGTCTTCAAGATCGGGGGCTGACGGCTTCGTCACCAACGGATACGAGCCCCCCGCCGGGTGACCGGCGGGGGGCTCGTCGCATCAACCGGTCTGAGCGCCTGATCGGCACCTGCCATATCCTCGGCCCGTGGCCTCCACCCCAGATGCCCCGGTCCTCGCGCTCGACCTGGGTGCGAGCCGGATTCGAACCGCCGTGGTCGCCGCCGATGGGCAGGTCCTGGCCCGGCGGGAACGCCGGACGCCCGGTGCAGACGGCCCCCGGGCGGTCGTCGAGGCCTGCATCGAGCTCCTCGGCGGCGTTCGCGATGACGCCGCGCCGGCGGTCGCTGCGAGCCTTGCCGGGGTTGGCCTGTCCGCGCCCGGCCCGGTCGATCCGCGGGCCGGCACGCTCGTGGAGCCGCCGAACATCGGCCCGGGCTTCCGCGACGTCCCGTTCGCGGGTCCCATCGGCGAGGCCCTCGGCCTGCCGGCAGCGCTCGAGCGCGACACCCACGTCGCGGCCCTCGCCGAGCTGACCTTCGGCGCTGCGCGGGGCTGCCGGGACTTCCTCTACCTGACGGTCTCCACGGGCTTCGGCGGTGCCATCGTCATCGGTGGACGGCTCTACGGTGGTCCGGACGGTGTCGCCGGCGAGCTCGGGCACTTGACAGTCGACCTCGACGGCCCGGCCTGCGGATGCGGGGCCCGCGGCCACATCGAGGCCCTCTGCTCCGGCAGCGGCTTCGCCCGCCTCGCGACCGAGGCGGCCCTCGCGGGCCGGTCCCCCGACCTCGCGGCCCGCCTCGCTGCCCGTGCGCCACAGCCGCTCGAGGGCCGCGACGTCGGCGACGCCGCCGCGGCCGGCGATCCCGAGGCGACAGCGATCCTCGCCAACGCCCGGCTGGCCTTTGCCGCCTTCCTCGTGGGCCTCGTCAACATCCTCGCCCCGGAGCGGATCGTCGTCGGCGGCGCCATCGCCGTAGCCGAGGGTGAGCGCCTCCTGGGACCGGCCCGTACCGCCGTCGAGACCACGGCCTTCCGGATCCCGCGTCAGCGCGTCGCCATCGTCCCCGCGGCCCTCGGCGATGACGTCGGCCTCGTCGGGGCGGTCCCGCTGCTGGCCCTCGGCGATGGGCGCACAAGGGCCGGGCGACCCTGAATCGGCACCCGTCCGCAACGCCCCCGACGCCATCGGACGGACGGGAGCCGCGGGGGGCCTCTGCTAGACTCGCCACGTACCACATCGTGTTCAACTCGGGCTCGCCCCGCCGCCACGGCGGTGTGCAGACGCCCGATGGGAGGTTCCCGAACCATGTCCGTTCGCGTGGGGATCAACGGCTTCGGCCGCATCGGCCGCCAGTCGCTCAAGGCCATCCTGGAGCGCGCCCCGGACGTCGAAGTCGTCGCCGTCAACGACCTCGTCGATACCAGCCTCAACGCCCTGCTGTTCAAGCACGATTCGACGTACGGCGCGTTCCCCGGCACCGTCGAGCACACCGACGACTCACTCATCATCGATGGCCGTGAGATCAAGGTCCTCAAGG
Organism: Candidatus Limnocylindrales bacterium; assembly: GCA_036393495.1. Classification (GTDB taxonomy): domain Bacteria; phylum Chloroflexota; class Limnocylindria; order Limnocylindrales; family CSP1-4; genus UBA5189. Next base: position 1,932 of record DASWGY010000093.1, on the reverse strand, counting down.
AGAAGGACCCGGCGGTCCTGCCCTGGGGCTCGCTCGGCGTCGATGTCGTCCTCGAATCGACCGGCATCTTCACCACGGCCGAGAAGGCCCGCGCCCACCTCGATGCCGGCGCTCAGAAGGTCGTCATCAGCGCCCCGGCGAAGGGCGAGGACATCACCATCGTCCTGGGCGTGAACGACGACCGCTACGACCCGTCGACTCACCACATCATCAGCAACGCGAGCTGCACCACGAACTGCCTCGCGCCGGCGGCCAAGGTCGTCCACGACCTCGTCGGCATCGAGCGCGGGCTGATGAACACGATCCACAGCTACACCAACGACCAGCGGATCCTGGACGTCGCCCACAAGGATCCCCGGAGAGCTCGCTCCGCCGGTCAGAACATCATCCCGACGACGACCGGGGCAGCGAAGGCCCTGGCCCTCGTGATCCCCGATCTCAAGGGCAAGTTCGACGGCTTCAGCCTGCGCGTGCCGACGCCGACCGTGAGCGTCGTCGACTTCACCGCGACCGTTCGCCGCGAGACGAGCGTCGAGGAGCTGAACGCGGCCTTCCGGGCCGCCGCCGACGGTCCGATGGCCGGCATCCTCGGCGTCTCGGACGAACCCCTCGTCTCGATGGACTTCAAGGGCGACGCCCGCTCGTCGATCGTCGACGCCGCGAGCACGATGGTCCTCGGCGGGACGATGGTGAAGGTCATCGCCTGGTACGACAACGAGTGGGGCTACAGCTGCCGCTGCGCGGATCTCATCGCGATGATCGCGGCCAAGCTGCCGGCCGGAGCGGCCGCCTGACGGCCGCCGTTCGCATCCCGCACCCATGCCCCGCGCCAGGGCACGCCAGACAGACAGGAAGCTGATGGACAAGCTGACGATTCGCGACGTCGACGTCGCCGGGAAGCGCGTTTTCGTGCGCGTCGACTTCAACGTGCCGCTCGCGGACGGCAAGGTCACCGATGATTCCCGGATTCGGGCCGCCCTGCCCACGATCCGCCATCTCCTCAGCCACGGTGCCCGGGTCATCCTCGCCAGCCACCTCGGCCGGCCGGACGGCAAGGTCCAGGACGGCCTCCGCCTGCGACCCGTCGCCGAGCGCCTGACCCAGCTCCTCGGGCGGAACGTGCCGGTCACCGGCGATGCCCTGGGAATCGGCACGGTGGATGCCATCAAGCGCCTTCGCCCCGGCGAGCTGTTGCTCCTCGAGAACCTCCGGTTCCACGGGGCCGAGGAGAAGAACGACCCGGCCTTCGCCGAGCAACTCGCGGCCTATGCCGACATCTACGTCAACGACGCGTTCGGGACGGCTCACCGGGCCCATGCCTCGACCGTCGGGATCGCCACGCTCCTGCCGTCGTATGCCGGCTTCCTCATGGAGCAGGAGATCGCCCAGCTCTCGAACCTCGTGGAATCGCCGGCCCGGCCGTACGCGGCGATCGTCGGCGGGGCCAAGGTCTCGGGCAAGCTCAAGGTCCTCGACAACCTCGTCACCAGGGTGGACGTCCTCGTCCTCGGCGGCGGGATGGCGAACACCTTCCTGCTGGCCCAGGGCAAGGCGGTCGGCAAGAGCCTGGCCGAGCACGACATGGTCGAGGAGGCTCGGCGCGTCCTGGCCGCGGCCGAGAAGGCCGGCGTCACGCTCATCCTCCCAGTCGACGTCATCGTCGCCAAGGAGGTCACCCGCGGGACCGAGTACAAGACGCTGCCGGCCGAGAAGATCCCGGCCTCCTGGCACATCGTCGACCTGGGCAAGGCCAGCCAGGAGCTGATGGTGGATGCCGCCCGGCGGGTCCTCGAGGTCGCCGAGAAGCAGGGCATCCGGGTGATCCTGCCGGTCGACGTCATCGTCGCCAAGGAGGTCACCCGGGGTACCGAGTACAAGACGCTGCCGGCCGAGAAGATCCCGGCGTCGTGGCACATCGTCGACGTCGGAAAG
>DASWGY010000092.1:0-2511 GCA_036393495.1 Candidatus Limnocylindrales bacterium | reverse complement strand
TGGGCTCTCGCCTCGATGAGGCCGCGGGCGACCTCGTCGCCGCGGGTGATGCCGCCGAAGATGTTCACGAGGATCGCCTTGACGTTGGGGTCGTCGAGGATGAGGCGCATCGCCGCTGCCACCCGGTCCGACTTGGCCCCGCCGCCGATGTCGAGGAAGTTGGCCGGTTCGCCGCCGGCTCGCTTCACGAGGTCCATCGTCGTCATCGCCAGGCCGGCCCCGTTGACCATGCAGCCGATGTCGCCGTCGAGCTTGATGAACGTCAGGTCGTAGCGGCGGGCCTCGACGTCGGCCGGGTCCTCGGCGTCGAGGTCCCGGAGGGCCTCATGGCCAGGGTGGCGGGTCAGGGCCGAGTCGTCGAGGGTGATCTTGGCGTCGAGGAGGACCAGCCGCTCGACCGGCGCGCCCTGAGCGCCGTGCTCGCGGATGACCGCGAGGGGGTTGATCTCGACGAGGTCGGCGTCATTGGCGAGCATCGTCTTGAGGAGGCCCTTGGCGATCGCGGCGCCGGCCTTCCAGTGGCCCCCGAAGCCGATCTTGAAGGCCAGCTCGCGCGCGGCGTAGTCCGGCAGGCCCAGGAGCGGGTCGACGTGCTCGTAGACGATCGCGCCCGGGTTGTCCTTCGCGATCTGCTCGATCTCGACGCCGCCCTCGGCCGAGCCGATGAACATGAGGCGCTTCGTCGAGCGGTCGAGGAGCACGGACAGGTAGTACTCCTTGACGATGTCCGCGGCCGGTCCCACGAGGACCCGGCGGACTGGCAGGCCCTTGATCTCGAGGGCCAGGATCTGGGCTGCGACGTCCTCGGCCTCGTCGGCGCTGGCCGCGAGCTTGACGCCGCCGGCCTTGCCCCGCCCACCGACGAGGACCTGGGCCTTGATGACGACCTTGCCGGTGGCGTTGGCCGGATCGGCGAGGAACCGGACGGCGGCGGCCCGGGCCTGGGTCGGGGTCCGGGCGACCTCCCACGGCGGGACCGGCAGGCCCTGGGCGACGAGCAGGGCCTTGGCGTCGGCCTCGTGGATCTTCACCGGCGCATGGTAGCCGACGACCCCCGGGGCAGCCCCCGGGCCGTGCGCCTCACGAGTTTCGGGCCAGATGGACCGATCGGGCCTCGGCGATCCGGTCGAGCGCCTCGATCGACTTCGACGATGACCAGATGAGGACGTCATCGATCCCCATCCCGGCGAGCTCGTCGCAGAGATCGGCGAGGCCGGCCGGGCCGGCGTCGAGGCCCGTCGGGTCACCGTCGTCGCCCTCGCCGGGCTCGTGGAGCCGGACACCGATCGTGCGGCGGATCGTGGCGGGGTCCCGGCCGACGTCCGCGCATGCCGCCTCGAGGGCCGCCAAGCGGGTCCGGAGCCGGTCGTCGACGCGACCGAACCAGGCGGTGTTCCAGGCATCGGCCCAGGTCGCGGTCAGCCGGAGCATCCGCTCCGCCTTGGACGCGACGAGGATCGGAAGCCGCCGCTCCGGCGGTGGAAGGAGCAGCGCATCCTCGACGTTCCGCCACCGGCCGTGGAAGGTGACCCGCTCGCCGCGGAGGAGGCGGGTCGTGATCTCGAGGTCCTCGGCAAAGCGGCCGACCTTGTGGTCCGTCGGGTAGCCGAAGGCCTCGTACTCCGGGTCGTGCCAGCCCGAGCCGAGGCCGAGGATGACCCGCCCGCCCGACAGGTCGTCGAGCGTCGCCGCCATCTTGGCCATGAGGGCCGGGTTCCGGAACGACGAGCACATCACGAGAACACCAAGCTCGACCCGGGGCACCAGCGGCGCCAGGGCGGCGAGCGTCGTCCAGGACTCGCGGACGCCGGCCTCGGGTTCGCCGGCGACCCGGAAGAGGAGGTGATCGAAGACCCAGACCGAATCGAGGCCGACCGCCTCGGCGTGGCGGGCGAAGGCCGCCGTCTCCTGGAACGTCGGGGCGCGACCGTCGGCGGTGTCGCCGTCGGCGAGCGGAACCGTGACTCCGATGCGCATTGCCTGCGAGTCTAGCGGCGAACGAACATGCGGCCGGCGCCCTCAAGTACGAACGCGGGTGGTACGAGATGCGGCTGCCGAGTCGCGTGGCCTCAGCTACGCGCCCGGGTGGTACCTGGACCCAGTCGCGGCGAATCTCGCTCCGCGGCGGCCTCTCGGACCACGGGGAGTCGTAGGTGGGGGAAATCGACCGACCGCCGCTCAAATGCGCAACGGGCCGGTCGGCCCCGGTCAGGCGGGCCGTTCGGGGCTCGGGCGACGGCCGGGGTGCGGGGCTAGAATGGCCTTCATGGCCCACCGAGTGACCCTCATCCCCGGCGACGGCATCGGACCGGAGCTGGCGGAGGCGACGCGACGCGTCCTCGATGCCTCCGGGGTGGACTTCGAGTGGGAGACCGTCGAGGCCGGCGAGGCGTGCATCGCCGAGTACGGCACGCCGCTCCCGGATCACGTCCTCGATTCGATCCGGAAGAACAGGATCGCGATCAAGGGTCCGATCACGACCCCCGTCGGGGCCGGCTTCCGGAGCGTCAA
>DASWGY010000091.1:0-3566 GCA_036393495.1 Candidatus Limnocylindrales bacterium | reverse complement strand
CAGCCGACCTCGCTCTGGAGGCTGCCGACGAGGGCCACGAAGGACGGGTCATCCGTATGCGACGCGAGGACGGGCGCGGGCCCCGCCGCGTTCGGGAAGAGCGAGGCGAGGAACAGGACGGTCGAGGCGGCGACGAGCAGCCGCCGGCGGACGGGCGAAGCCGACCGCAGCGTCGAGGCGAACATCCGGGGGCACCTCCGGGACCTTGACGGGTACCTCCGGTCGAGCCGACCGGAGGTGGCACTGGCGGCTGGACGGGCGCCGTTGTACCGGTTTAGTCGCGCGGAACCCGAAGGATGAACCGGGCCGCGCCCGGTGTCAACTTTCAAATCCGTGACGGCATCTCATCCGACCCGGCGGTGGGTGCTCTCCGAGCGGCGCGCGACCCGGAGGACGATCACCAGCCGCGAGTCGTCCTCGATCGCGTAGATGACCCGCAGCTGGCCGACCCGGATTCGCCAGTCTGGCAAGGTTTGGTTGGCGGGCGGGACGCCGCGGTGCGAAACGGCGCCGGCCTGAATCAGCCCGGCACGACCTGGATCGTGCCCGCGCAGAGGGCGACGAGCGGATTGCCCTCGCCACCGATGGAGCCGCCCGACGACTGGACGAGCTGGCCGGTGCGGGCGACGAGACGGCCCTCGGCGTCGAGGAGGGCCAGCCGATCGCCGTCGCGGACCGCGCTGTAGCCGAACGGGAAGATCGGGTGCATCAGCTCGCCCGTGCCCGGAGTCTGGAGCGCCATCCCCCACTCCGCGTGAGGCACGAGGATGCCGGTGATCAGCGCCTGCATGCAGGCCATCGAGGGCTGCGACTCGACGGTGATCGGGATCCGCTCATCCGACGACGTCGCCGCGGGGGTCGCCGCGCCGGAGCACCCGGCGAAGACGAGGACGACGAGCGCGACGGCAGCGGCACGGGAAGTTCGCATGGTCGTCTGACGTCGAGCGCGGCTCCCCGGTTGCGTCCGGGCGAAGTCGATCGGCGGTAGCCACCAAACGGTCGTCGGTCTCGAGCCCCGCCGCGGTGACACGCAGTCACCAATTCGACCCCGAGCGGTGATCTGGCCCGTGCAGGCCGGCCTTCGGTGACTCCAGGTCACGCTGTGTCGCCCAGGAGAAGGCGAACCGCGCCCTCGGCATCCGTTTGGTGACGCCCAGTCACGGCCACCGAGGGCCCGAGGTCCCCGCGGCCGCTCCCCGGTCGGGTTCGATCGAAAACCGAGGCGAGACGCACGATCGTCGATGGGCCGATAATCGGGATCCGGTCGCGAACGACGCGGCCACAGAAGTCGGTGCGCCCCACGAAATGACCGACACGCTCGAACGTGGCAGGGACGCCGTGCAGCGGCACGCCTGGGCCGAGGCGGTCGAGGCCCTGACGGCGGTGGATCGCGACAGCGACGGAGGCCTGGAACCCGAGGACCTCGAGCGGCTCGGCACCGCCAGCTGGTGGACCGGCCACCCCGATGAGTCGAACGAGGCGCTCGAGCGGGCGTTCAGCGCGTTCAGCGACGCTGGCCGCCGAGCCGATGCCGCCCGCATGGCAGCCGCGCTCGCGTACCAGGCCTTCCGCGGTCTCGCCGGACCGGTCGGCGGCGGCTGGATGGCACGCGCCGAGCGGATGCTGGCCGACGAGCCGGAAGGCGTGGAGCACGCGCGTCTCGCCGTCTTCCGAGTCGTGGCCGCCCTGGACTCCGGCCGTCTCGAGGAGAGCGTCGAGCTTGCCGCGACGGCCATGGAGATGGCTCGCCGTCACGACGCCGCGGACGCGCTGTACCTGGCGATGAGTTTCGGGGGCGTGGCCAAGGTCTTCCTCGGGGACTGGCAGGCCGGGCTCGCCGACATCGACGAGGCGGCCGCGGCGGCGTCGTCCGGCCAGCTGGACCTGCGCGTCGCGAGCGACATCTACTGCATCACGATCGGTGCGTGCCGCAACGTCGGCGAGCTCGGGCGAGCGGCGCAATGGGCCGACGAGGGCGAGCGCTGGATGCGGCGACAGGGCTCCGGCGGCTATCCGGGCATCTGCCGCGTTCACCGGGCCGAGCTCAAGATGCTCCGCGGCCAATGGTCGGAGGCCGAGCAGGAGGCCCGCCAGGCGTGCGACGAGCTGGAGCGATTCCGGCTGCTGGAGGCGGTCGGCTTCGCCCACTACCAGATCGGCGAGGTGCGGCTGCGGATGGGCGACCTCGAGGCGGCCGCCGAGGCCTTCGACCGGGCGTACGAGTTCGGACACGACGCTCAACCCGGGCTCGCCTTGCTCCAGCTGGCGCGCGGCGAGGTGGCCGATGCGGCCCGCTCCCTCGGACGGGCACTGGCCGCCACGAAGCCGGAGGGCGGGGCTCGCGATCGGGCGACGCGGGCCCGCCTGCTGCCGGCCCAGGTCGAGATCTCCCTTGCTGTCGGCGACCTGACCGCGGCCCGCTCGGCCGTCGAAGAGCTGGAGGCGATCGCCGTCGACTTCGAGCGGCCGCTCTTCCAGGCCGGGGCGCTCACCGCTCGCGGCGAGCTGCTGCTCGGCCAGGACATGCCGGCCGAGGCGTCGCCGGTGCTCGGCCAATCGTGGCGCCTGTGGCAGACGACCGACCTGCCATACGAGAGTGCCCGGGCACGGCTGCGCTTCGCCGAGGCCCTCGCCGCCGAGGGCGATGCGGCGATGGCACGGCGCGACCTCCTGGCCGCTCGGTCGACATTCGAGCGCCTCGGCGCGACTCTCGACCTCCGGCGAGTCGACGCGCTCCTCGGGGAGGGCGGATCCGCCGGCACGACACCGGCCCGGCCGACCGCTCGCGCCACCCGGACCTTCATGTTCACGGACATCGTGACCTCGACCGACCTCGTCGGCGTCATCGGCGACGAAGCCTGGGCCGAGGTCCTCCACTGGCATGATCGCGAGCTGCGCGCGGCGATCGCCGAGCATCGCGGCGACGAGGTCGACCACACCGGCGACGGCTTCTTCGTGGCCTTCGAGCGGGCCGCCGACGGCATCGAGTGCGCGGTCGACATCCTGCGGCGGCTTGCCCGGCATCGTCGCGAGCACGGCTTCGCGCCGGGGGTGCGGATCGGGCTGCACGCCTCCGAGGCGACGAGGCGGGGTCGCAACTTCGCCGGCAAGGGCGTCCACGTCGCGGCCCGAGTCGGGGCTGCGGCGACGAAGGACGAGATCCTCGTGACGGGCGACGTCATCCGCGACGCCGGTCCGATCCGGTTCCTGCTCTCGGACCCGCGCTCGGTCACCCTCAAGGGCGTCCGCGAGCCCGTCGAGATCCGATCGATCGACTGGCGCTGACGGGCACGGCACGGCTCGGCACGGATCGTCGATCCACGTCCCCCGTGACTCACGGTCACCATTTCGGCCCCGAGCGGGTGATCTGACCCGCGCCCGCGGCCCCTCCGTGACTCCAGGTCACGCTGGGCCGTCCAGGAGGAGGCGAACTCGTCCTCGGCATCCGTTTGGTGACGGCCAGTCACGGCCACCCGAGGTCACGAAGTCCCGAGGTCACCGGAGTCATCGGCCTACGGCCACGCCACGCGGAGGAAGCCGCAGGATCTCGGCTCGACCCTTCTCGA
>DASWGY010000090.1:0-6214 GCA_036393495.1 Candidatus Limnocylindrales bacterium | reverse complement strand
CGGATCCGCAACCCGGGCGCCTCCGTGCCCGTCGGTCGACGGTCGGGGCGGGCACGGTACCCTGACGCGCGATGAACGCCCCCTTCCCACGTGTCCGCCTCCGGGAGCCGAGCCCGGAGCTCCTCGAGCTTCCCTGGGAGCAGCCGCTCGCCGCCTGGCCGAGCGACCGCCTCTCGTTCAGGGAGCTGCCCGTCGGCCCGTCCCGGCACCTCGTCCGGTTCCTCGCGGTAAAGGGCGGCCTCGTCGCCCTGAAGGAGGAGCCGATCGGGATCGCCGAGCGCGAGTACGACGTCCTCCGCCACCTCCGCGAGGAGGCGATGCCGGCGGTGGCGCCGCTCGGCATCGCAATCGCCCCCGAGCGCGGGACCGCCATCCTCGTGACTCGCTACCTGCGCAACTCGCTCCAGTACCGGCTCCTCCTCAGCCGCGTCCCGCCGGGTCCGGGCCAGCTTCGGGACCAGCTCCTCGATGCGATGGCCGGCCTCCTCGTGGAGCTCCATCGGGGCGGCGCCTACTGGGGCGACTGCTCGCTCGCCAACACCCTCTTCCGCCGCGACGGCAACATCGTTCAGGCCTACCTCGTCGACGCCGAGACGAGCGAGCTCCATCCGGCGCTGTCGGACGGCCAGCGCGGCTACGACCTGGAGATCCTCGTCGAGAACGTCGGCTTCGGGCTGGCCGACCTCGCTGCGGCCCAGGGCAGGGCCGACCTTCTCGACGACGCCATCGACGCGGCGGCCACCGTCCGCGACCGGTACCTTGCGCTTTGGGACGAGCTCCACGCCGAGATCGAGGTCGGCGCCGACGACCGGTTCGCGATGGCCGCGCGCGTTCGACGCCTCAACGACCTCGGGTTCGCCGTCGACGAGATCCAGCTCGAACCCGGGCAGCCTGGTCGAGTCCGCGTCAGGGCCGCGGTCACGAACCGCCGTTTCCATGCCGCCGAGCTCGGGCGCCTGACCGGCCTCCGGGCTCTCGAGGGTCAGGCCAGGCTGCTCCTCAACGATCTTCGCGAGTACGGCGCCTGGCTGGACTACACCGAGGCCGTCACCCTCGACCGCAGGGAGGCCGCCGGGCGCTGGCTGACCGAGGTCTACCGCCCGACCCTGGCCCGCCTAGCGCCGGTCATCGGCCCCGGCGGCGATGCCATCCAGGCCTATTGCGATGTCCTCGAGACGAAATGGCTCGGCTCGGAGGAGGCGAGGCGGGACATCGGCCTTCGGGCGGCGATCGACGCCTACGTCGCCAGCGGTGCCGTCGGGCCGGAGATCAGCGGCGCCCTGACCCCGACGCCGTGACGACCGGGTGGCGCATGGCCTCGGGCCCGCCGCCTCCCGCCCGGCCGGGCCGCGCGTTCCCGCCATGACGCCGGATCTCGAGCCGCTCCTCGGCGGCGACGAGCTCGGTGATGTGGATGCCCGGCTGCGGGCTGCGGTCGAGCCTCACCGGATCGTGCTCGGCTGGGCCACCGTCGAGCTGGATCGAGCCCAGGACGAGGTCGGCACGGCCTTGTCGGGCCAAGGGGTCCCGGGTGCCCCCGTGCCCGAGCCCGCGCCCGACGACGAGATCCTCGGCGCTCGCTGCCGGCTCCTCCGCCACGCCCTCGGCGACGCGGAGGCGGCGGTCCTGCTCGAGCCGTTGACGGAGGGCCGCCTGGCGGCCGCCCTGGCCCGCCGTGGCGAAGGCGGCATCGCGCGATACCTGCGCGTGGGTTCGGACGCTCCCGATCGGGCGGTGCGGGCCGGGTTCAGCCTGTCCCTGCCGGGCGGTGGTCCGCTCGGCGCGCAGCGACTGGTCCTCGGTGGACCCCGCTGGGGCCCGTTCCTGCTGCTCGTCCCGGAGTAGGATCGGCGGCTGATGCGGCGAAGGGAGAATGCGATGCGGGTGGGGTTCGTCGGGCTGGGGACCATGGGCGGAGCGATGGCGGCCAACGTGGCGCGCGCCGGCTTCGAAGTGAGCGCCTGGAATCGGACTCCCGGTCGCGCCGCCGAGCTCGGCGAGCTGGGCATCCGGATCGCCGCGAGCCCGGCGGACGTCGCTGCGGCCGCGGAGCTCATCGTCACCATCGTGTCCGATACGCCGGACGTCGAGGCGGTCCTGTTCGGCGACGAGGGCGTGGCGTCCGGCGTCCGGGGCGGCTCGCTGATCGTCGACATGTCGACGATCTCGCCCTCGGCGACGCGCGCCTTCGCGGCCCGCCTTGCCGGCCAGGGCGTTGCGATGCTCGATGCCCCAGTGTCGGGCGGGAGCGAGGGGGCGAAGCACGGCAGCCTGTCGATCTTCGTCGGCGGCGCGGCGGCCGATCTCGAGCGGGCCCGGCCGGTCCTGGCGACGATGGGCACCACCATCACCCACGTCGGCCCGATCGGCGCCGGCCAGGCCGCGAAGGCCGTCAACCAGGTCATTCTGGCCGGGACCTACCTCGGCGTCGCCGAGGGCATTGTCCTGGCGATGAAGGCAGGCCTCGACGTCGGCCAGGTCGTCGCCGCGCTCTCGGGCGGTGCCGCCCAGTCATGGGTCCTCGCCAACCGCAGCGGCCGGATGCTCGACAACGACTATCCGCTCGGCTTCAAGGTCGCCCTCCATCGGAAGGACCTCGGGATCGCGCTCGAGCTTGCCCGCGAGACCGGCGCGGCGCTGCCGATCTCGGCGCTGTGCGAGGCGATCGAGGCCGGGCTCATCGGCAAGGGTCATGGCGACGACGATGTCTCGGCCGTGGCTCGAGCCGTCCGCGAGCTGTCCGGCCTCGAAGGCTAGGTTCGGCACCCCACGCGCCGGCGATCCCCGGTCAGTCGAGGCCGACCAGGAGCATCGGCTCGCCGAGCTTGCGGTCGTAGCGCGGCCGGAAACGCTCGAGGTTGTACATCTCGCCGACGTTCACCCGACGGGCGGCGACGCCGGTCGCCTGGAGGTCGACAAAGGCGTACTTGCCGTCGCGAATCCCGACCATCTGGCCGAACTGCCCGTCGGCGACGAGGTCCATCGCCACGTTCGCGAAGGTCGAGGCCACCATCTGGTCGAGGGAATCGGGCTGCCCCGATCGGAGGTCGTACGTCAGCTCGATGGCGAGGGACTCGATCCCGGTCCTCGAGGTGAGCTCGGCCGCGAGGACCTCGCCGACGTTGGCCTTGTGCCGATGACCGAAGGCGTCCTCGGGGCCGTACTCTGGGATTTCCGCCCCCTCCCAGATCGCGCCCTCCGCGGTGACCACGATCGCGTAGTGGCTCGGAGACGAGCCGTGGTCCCCGGCGATCACCTCCGCCAGACCGGCGATGTCGTAGCGGGCCTCCGGGATGACGCAGCGGGCCGACGTGACATACGCCGCGAACAGGGCCGAGAACCCGGCGTCGCGACCGAAGATCCGGAAGACCCCAATCCGCTCGTGGCTGCCGAGGGTCGTCCGCTGGCGGTCGATGAGCTCTTTGGCCCGGGTGATCGCCGACGAGAACCCGATGCAGTACTCGGTGCCGGGGGCATCGTTGTCCATCGTCTTGGGGATCGCCACGAGGGGCACGCCCTGGGCCGCGAGGACGCGCGAGAACGACAGCGTATCGTCGCCCCCGATCGTCACCAGGACATCGACCCCGAGCTGCTCGAGGTGCTCCATCACGAGCGGCGTCAGGTCGAAGCGGTCTTCGCCGACCTGGAAGGCCGCGACGCGCGCCGCGTCGAGCCACGGCGGAAGCGCCCGGCGGGGCATCTTGGCCGGGTTCGTGCGGGAGGTGTGGAGGATCGTGCCACCGGTTCGGTCGATCGTCCGTGTGTTCTTCCGGTCGAGGACGCGGAGATAGTCGGGGTCGAGGCCGTTGCCGGGTTGGACGTGGGTCAGCCCCTCCCAGCCGCGGCGGATCCCGAGCGCCTCCGCGCCGAGCTCCGTCGCCCGGTAGGTCACGCTCTTGATGACCGAGTTGAGGCCCGGGACGTCGCCTCCGCCGGTCAGAATCCCGATGCGTCGCGGCGTAGCCATTGCCGGAATCCTAATGCGGCCCGCGCCGGCGCGCGGGTTGCGGCTGGGATGCGACCGCGATGCGTCCTGATCGACGCAGCCCGATCGACGCAGCCCGTATCATCGACCCATGAACTACGAGCTCTTCATGGGCGAGGCGCTTGCCGAAGCTCGCGCCGCCGTCGCCCGAGGCGAGCGACCGCACGCTGCGGTTGCCGTCCTCGACGAGGCGATGGTCGCCCGTGGCCACGACCGGGTGGTCGAGACGAACGACCCTACCGCGCACGCGGTCATCGTCGCCCTCCGCGAGGCATCGCGCCGGCTCGGAACAGCGCGCCTCCAGGACGTCACCATCTTCTCGACGATCGAGCCCTGCCCGATGTGCGTCGGGGCGATGCTGAACGGTGACGTTGACGCGCTCGTGTACGCCGTCCCGAATCGCGAGGACGGCGCTGCCGGCACCATCCTCCAGCTCGCCGACCACGCCGGGCTCGGTCGCCGTCTCAAGGTCGTCAGCGGTATCCGCCAGGAGGAGGCCGAAGAGCTCTACGCGTCGACCGTCGTCGCCGGCTGAGGCGGCCGCACCGGTCCGCGAGCGGCGTCGTCAGCTGTCGCCCGGACTCGTCTCGGCTGGCCGGCCGATCGGGACCCTCTGCTATCCTCTCGCGCGGAGAGGTGTCCGAGTGGTTGATGGTGCCGCTCTCGAAAAGCGGTGTGCGAAAGCACCGTGGGTTCGAATCCCACCCTCTCCGCCAATGCTCACCCCGCGGATGCGCCCTGCCTGCGTTGGGCGCTGCGCTTCCTCGCTCACGGACGTTTGAGTCCGCTCGCTCGGGCGCTCACGCCCGCCTTGGCAGGATCACATCCTCGGGGCGAGCAGGGACGCATCGATCCCCGCGCTCGCTCACGTGCTCGCCTCCGCCTTGGCCTGACCCGCCCACGGGGCGAGCTGACCCCGGCCGACTGTGACCCTCAGTCAACAAACCCCGCGCGAGAGCGTCCACCTCCGTCGCCACGGCGGCGTCTGTTGATCCCCAGACAGCAACGGCCTTCGTACAGGCCCGCCCGTCCGGCCCGAGCCGACATTGCTGACTCCCGGACAACGGTGCCAACCCGTACGACCTCGCCTTGATATGCCGGGGTCGCCGAAGCCGGAGCGGCCAGGCCACATCCTCTAGACTCGTCGGCGCTCGGAGAGGTCGCCTAGTGGACTATGGCGCCGCACTGGAAATGCGGTTCGCGGCAACGCGTCGAGGGTTCGAATCCCTCCCTCTCCGCCAGCGCCCGGCCGGCGCGCTGCGGTGAGCCCGCGCGACGATCTCGACGTCATCGCGCTGCCGATGGCCGAGTTCACCTTCCCGCCCGACGAGCCGTACGCCGGCCAGACGGGGGTCGTGGTCGCCTATGCCGTCAGGCATCGTCACGGGACGTTCCTGTTCGACACTGGCTTTGGCTTCGGCAGTCGCGACGTCGACGACCGGTACGCCCCATCGGCCCGAGCCATCGACGACGTCCTCGCGCGCGTCGGCATCGGTCTTCAGGAGATCACCGCGCTCGCGAACTGCCATCTCCACATCGATCACGCCGGCCAGAACTCGAGATTCCCCGGGATCCCGATCCACGTCCAGCCGTCGGAGTGGCGGGCCGCCCACGACCCCGACTACACGATCCTCGAGTGGGTCGACTTCGACGGCGCCGACTACCGGCAGATCGCCGGCGATCACGAGGTTGCCCCCGGAGCCCGGATCTTCGCCACGCCGGGCCACTCGCCGGGCCACCAGTCGCTCGTCGTGGACTCCCCAGATGGGCCGATCCTCCTCGCCGGCCAGGCGGTCTACAGCTACGGCGAGTGGATCGGCACGGCCGGCGCCCGCGAGGGCCGGACACAGGCACCCGACACTGAGGCCTACCAACGCTCCGTCGACCGGCTGCGGACCCTGCACCCTGCTCGGGTCCTGTTCGGCCACGATCGTCGCGGCTGGCCCGACTGACCGCCGCGGCTGGCCCGACTGACTGGCGGCGGGCGAGGCGGGGTATCCTTTCCGAGCCGTGCTAGGCGGGGAACTAGCGGTGCCCTGTACCTGCAATCCGCTCCAGCAGGGCTGAATTCCTCCCCGAGGTCCCCGCGCTCGGAGGCCGCTGCCCCAGGCGACGTTGAGGATCGGGTCCCGCGCAGCGGCGAATCGCGAACCGTGTCAGGTCCGGAAGGAAGCAGCACTCAGCGAAGCTCGTCGGGTGCCGCGGAACGGCCTGGTCCGAGCCGCCTTC
>DASWGY010000089.1:0-6864 GCA_036393495.1 Candidatus Limnocylindrales bacterium | reverse complement strand
GAGTAGAGGGCGAACGGGAAGTCCGGCTCGATCTGCCGCATCGCGAGTGGCAGCGCGCTCGCCCCGGCCCCGGTCAGCGGGCGTTCGAGCAGGACCTCCCAGCCGAGCCGGATCTGCTCAACCCGCTCGTCGATCGACCGCCGCTCGGTCGGGGCCACCGAGGAATCGAGCCACGCCCTGGCCGCGACCGCGTCCCCGGCCAGCCAGCCGGTCGCCAGCGCCGCGCCGACGATTACGACCGCCGCGACGACCCAGCGCCGCGCCGAGACGGCGAGCGGTTCCCGGCCGCCGCCGACGACGATCGCGAGGCCGACGACGATGCCCGCCGCGGCCCCCAGCCAGGCGCCCCGCGAGAACGTGACGACGAGCGCCGCCGCAGCCAGGGCGAGGACACCCGCCTGCGCCAGCCGGGCCGCGCGCGTCCTCGTCGATGCCGCCATCAGGATCAGCATCCCGCAGGCAAGGGCGCCACCCAAGACGTTCGGGTGGGTCGACAGTCCGTAGGCTCGCAGGATCCTCGTCCCATCGGCGACGGTGACGACGCTCGTCCCCGGGACCGCCGGATCCAGTGCCAGCTCCCCGATCGCTGACAGGCCGACCGAACCGCCGGTCACGGCCTGGGCCACGGCCACGGCGCCCTGGATCGCGAGCATGACGCCGATCGGAAGCGTGATGGCCCCGAGTCCGTTGACCTCGTTGATCACGTACAGAGCCAGGACCGCGCCGACCGTGATCCGGGCGGCGCCGACGACGCTCAGCCCGGGCTCCACGCCGAACGGGATCGTGAGCCAGGCGAGGCCGACGATGGCCAGCGCGGGCAGGCGCAGGGCCCGCGGGCCCAGGTCGATCCGGCGCCCTTCGATCGCCCGGCCGAGGAGCCACAGGACGAGCGTCGCCACGACGAGGACGTCGATCGCGTACACGACGAGGTCGGCGAGGATCGAGGAGAGGCTCGAGGCCGGCCGGACGATGACGTCGCTCCGGGCCCGGAACGGAAGGATGGCGACGAGGAGGACGAAGGCCAGGCGTCCGCCGAGCGCCGCGGTTCGGGCAGCCCTCGCCCGCGTCATCGGGCTTCCGACGAATCGACCGTCTCCGCGATCACGGCCCGGATCGCGGCCGCGAAGACGGGAACGTCGAACCGCCGGGCAGAGGCGACGAGCGCCGCCGGATCCAGAGCCACCTCCCGGGCCCGGAGCATCGCCGTCGCGAAGGCCTCGACCGTCGGCGCCGGGACCAGGAAGCCCGTGCGCCCATCCTCGATGATCTCGAGGGCGCCCCCGGCAGCCAGCGCGACCGGTGGCCGTCCCGAGGCCTGGACCTCGGCCATCGTCAGCCCGAAGTCTTCGTCGCCCGGGACCAGGAGGCCGTCACAGGCAGCCATCGCCCGGGCAACGTCCCGATCCGAGCGGCGGCCCAGGAAGCGGACGTCGGGACCGGCCAGCCGGCGTAGGCGACCGAGGTCCGGTCCGCTGCCGATGACGTCCAGGCCGGCGCCGATCCGGGCCGCGGCGGCGATCGCCAGTTCGAGCCGCTTGTACGGTCGGAGGCGGGCGACGACGAGGAAGCGACCCGACCGCTCCTCGCCCGGCCGGAAGCTCGAGGCATCGATCGGGGGATGGACGACGACGGCCTCTCGACCATGGATCCGCTGAAGCCGCGCGGCGGTGTGGGCGGAGTTCGCGACGAGCCGATCGACGCGAGCCACGGCCCGCCGGTCGGCGCGGCGGAACCAGGCCAGCGCCGGGCGGAGGGCTCGCGCCTGGCTTCGGTTCTCCCGGAAGTACTCGTCGGTCTGCCAGATGAAGCGGGCCGGTGTGTGGACATAGGCAACGTGGCGGGCGCCTCGTGGCGGCCGGACGTGATGGGCGAAGGCCGAGGTGCTCGAGACGACGAGATCGATGCCGTCGAGGCGAAGGTGCTCGAAGGCCAACGGCAGGAGGGGTGCCAGCGAGGCGAGTGGGGCGCCGGCACGGAGGAGCGGCTGGAGCCGGCTGGTGCGGACGTCGCGGCCGGCCAGGGTCGGCGGCAGGAGCCGGCGGTCGGCGACCGCGGCCGCGACGACGTCCGGCTCGAGGATGTCGTGGAGCGTGCCGACGACGCGCTCGGCGCCCCCGAGCTGGGTGAAGTAGTCGTGGACCAGCGCGACCCGCATCCGGTACATGGTGGCGGATCGCCGTGCGGGTGAGGAACTTCGACGGGCGTCCCGGCGTCGAGCCCCCGAAAGCGAGGTTCTCCCAGCAATGCAACTCATCGTCCCTCTACGCCTGCCCGCCGCGATCAGGATCGTGGCCCTCGCCGGCGTCGCCGCCATCACCCTCGGGGCCTGCACCGGCGCGACCACGCCGGCCCCGACCGCCACCCCGGGTAGCTCCCCCACCGCGGCACCCGGGGCGCTCGTCCTCGACCGCGCTCCCGACACCACGGCCTGCGATGCCATCGGCGTCGACTACACGGTGCTGACGTTCCACATCGACCCGACGGCCAGCCCCCAGATCTGGGCGGTCGCCGACACGGGCGTGAACCTCACCGTCCGCTGGGACAGCTCGTTCGAGGCCGGCACCGGCACCGAGCCGAGCGTTGTCGACGATTCGGGCGCCGTCGTCCTCGAGGACGGTGACACCCTCGACATGCCCGCCAGCGGCGCCTATCCGGACCTCGAGGGCCATTTCGTCTGCACCGGCCCGACCGGGCTCATCGTCCTCGACCAGGTTCCCGCCTGACGGCGCGCCCCTTCCCGCCTGACGTCGGCCGACCGCCGTGGGGGCCGACCGTCGGCCGGCGGTCATGGCCGCTGGCACAATCGGGCTATGCCCGATCTCGACTACGACGGATTCGACGCGCTGACCTTCGACTGTTACGGCACCCTCATCGACTGGGAGGCCGGCATCCTTGCCGGCCTCCGGGCGACCCTTGAGCCGCACGGCCTCCGGCCGCCGGACGACGAGCTCCTCGAGCGATACGCGGCCATCGAGGCCGAGCTCGAGGCCGGCCCGTACCAGCCCTACCGCGACGTCCTGGGGCGGGCCCTCCAGGGTGTCGCCTCGGGCTACGGCATCGACGCCACGCCGGCCGAGATCGAGGCGTTCGGCGGCTCGGTCGGGGCGTGGCCCGCGTTCCCAGATTCGAGCGCCGCGCTGGCCCGCCTCGGGCAGCGTTTCCGGCTGGGCGTCCTCACGAACTGCGACGACGACCTGTTTGCCGCCTCCGCCCGCCGTCTCGGCGTCGACTTCGAGTGGGTCGTCACCGCGCAGCGGGCTCGCGGCTACAAGCCACGGGCCGCCAACTTCGAGCTGCTCCTCGGGCGCGTCGGCCTGCCTCGCGATCGGATCCTCCACGTCGCCCAGAGCCTCTTCCACGATCACGTCCCGGCAAAGGCCCTCGGCCTCGCAACGGTCTGGATCGACCGCCGCCGGGGCCGGCCCGGCAGCGGTGCGACACCGCCGGCCGCGGCCGTGCCGGACGCCACGTTCCCCGACATGGCGAGCTTCGCCGCGACCGCGGCCCCTGCCGCCCCGGCCCAGGCCCCCCCGACCGCGGCACCCCGGCGGCCGGGGGCGGGTCGGATGCCGTCATGACTGGACGCCGGGTTGTACCATCGGGCCACCCGGACGACCACGTACGGGACCCGTCCACGTCCGTGCTTTGCGCGGCGAGATGCAAGGGTCCGCGATGGCCGGCCCGGTCGGAGGTTGGCCGATGGCAACCGTGACGTTCGAGTCCGTGTGGAAGCGCTACGGCGAAGTTGTCGCCGTCAGGGACTTCAACCTCGAGATCCGAGACGCAGAGTTCATGGTCCTCGTCGGCCCGTCGGGCTGCGGCAAGACCACGAGCCTCCGCATGATCGCCGGGCTCGAGGAGATCTCCGATGGCACGCTCCGGATCGGCGAGCGCGTCGTCAACGACGTGGCCGCGAAGGACCGCGACATCGCGATGGTCTTCCAGAGCTACGCGCTCTATCCCCACATGACCGTCCGCGACAACATGGCCTTCGGCCTCAAGCTCCGCAAGATCCCCAAGGCCGACATCGAGAAGCGAGTCGGTGAGGCGGCCCAGATCCTCGACCTCGGCGGCCTCCTCGAGCGCAAGCCGAAGGAGCTGTCCGGCGGCCAGCGCCAGCGGGTCGCGCTGGGACGGGCGATCGTCCGTGAGCCGGCGGTCTTCCTCATGGACGAGCCGCTCTCGAACCTCGACGCCAAGCTCCGGGTCCAGACCCGGGCCGAGATTGCCAGGCTCCACCAGCGCCTCCAGACGACGATCGTCTACGTCACCCACGACCAGGTCGAGGCGATGACGATGGGCAGCCGGATCGCCGTCATGAGCGCCGGCGACCTCCAGCAGGTGGGCACGCCCCAGGAGCTTTACGACCACCCCAGGAACCGGTTCGTCGCCGGGTTCATCGGCAGCCCTGCGATGAACTTCGCCTCGCTCCAGGTCGAGGGCGATCGGATGAAGGGCTCGGGCTTCGACTTCCCGATCCCGTCCCAGTTCAGGAGCTCGATCGGCGCGGCCTCGTCGCGGGCCGTGGTGGCCGGCTTCCGACCCGAGCACCTCGAGCTCGGCGGGTCCGGGGAGCGCCTGCCCATCAGGGCCAAGGCGGACGTCGTGGAGTACCTCGGCAACGAGGAGCTCCTCCACGTGTCCGTCGCCGGCCACGATGGCGACGTCATCGCCGTCGTCTCGGCCTCGCACAACGTTCGCCCGGGCGACGTCCTGGATCTCCAGATCCCGGCCGAGAAGCTCCACGTCTTCGACGCCGAGACCGGCGACGCCCTGGCCGCATCGTCGGCCGCGGCCGCCTCGACGCCGCCCGCCGTCGCCGCTTCCCCGACCGCCTGACCCGCGTGGCCGGGGAGGCGCCCGAGGGCTCCGAAGCCAGCTCGGCCGACGACCGTCTCCGCGAGACGGTCGTCGGTTCGAAGATCGTCCACCGCGGCCACTATCTCGACGTCCGCGTCGACGAGATCGTCACACCGGATGGTCGCCGATCGCAGCGCGACATCGTGGGTCACCCGGGCGCGGTCGCGATCGTCGCCCTCGACGACGACGGCCGCGTCCTGCTGGTCCGCCAGTTCCGCCTGGCCGCCGGCCGAACGCTCCTCGAGATCCCCGCCGGGACCCTGGATCGGGCCGCTGACGGGAGCCTGGAGGACCCCGATCTCGCCGCCCGCCGCGAGCTCGAGGAGGAGACCGGCGTCCGGGCCGGCTCGTGGCAGCGGCTCGGGTCGTTCTGGACGGCGCCGGGCTTCGCCACCGAGCTGATGCATCTCTACCTCGCCCGCGAGCTCGTGCCGGCGCACCTCGACCGGCTCGGCCCGGACGAGGACGAGCGCCTCGAGCTGGAGCGGGTCGCCTTGCCGGAGGCGCTGGCGATGGCCGAGGACGGCCGGATCGCCGACGCCAAGTCGATCGTGGGGATCCTTCGCCTGGCTCGGCTCATCCAGCGATCCTGACCGCCCCAGGCGTCGCGCGTCACCCCCCGAGCCGCTATCCTCCCGCCGATGCTCGTGCGCCAGTTTTGCCGGGGGGACGAAACCGGGATTCGGGCCGTCATGGACGCGTCGTTCGAGACCGATCACATGCCGGGCTGGACGCGCAAGGAGATCGAGGTCGCGATCAGCCGGATGCCGGCCGACCCGGTGGGCGTGGTCGTTGCCGAGGACGGCGATGAGATCGTCGGCTATTGCGCACCCCGCTTCGACGATCTGACCGTCCATCCGGGACATCGCCGCCGGGGTCACGGCCGTCGGCTCGCCCGCGCTGCGCAGGAGCTCATCGCCGAGCACGGCCTCGCCGAGCTGACCCTTTTCGTCCCCTCGCACCTGCCCGGCTCGGTGGCCTTCGCCCGGTCGATGGGCCTCCGCTACAGCTCCAGTCTGTGGCTCTTCCGGCTGCCGGACGGGCGGCCGGTCGCCGAGCCGGTCCTGCCCGACGGCTACGTCACCTGGGGCTGGCCGGCCGACATCGATGTCGACGCCTTCGTGGCCTTCGCGACCGCTGCCTGGGAGGGCCACCCCACCCCGCTCCACCTGACGCCGGAGCTCGCCAGGCTCGTCGCCGAGCTGCCCGACTTCGAACCGGACGGCATCCGATTCGTGGCCCGGGCGGACGCGCCGGATGTGCCGATCGCTTTCGCCAAGACGGAGCTCCGGCCGGACGACGAGGGTCGGCCGATTGGCTGGATCGGCCAGATCGGGGTCCTGCCCGCCCATCGCGGCGTGGGCCTCGGCCGATGGCTCCTGCGCTGGGGCGTGGCCCACGTCCGGGGACGGGGCGCGGGCACGGTCGAGCTGGCCGTGGAGGCTGCGAATGATCGGGCCCTCGGCCTGTATCGGCGGAACGGCTTCGAGCCGGCGGTCGAGTGGCCGCACT
The DNA here is from genome assembly GCA_036393495.1 of Candidatus Limnocylindrales bacterium. Lineage (GTDB taxonomy): Bacteria > Chloroflexota > Limnocylindria > Limnocylindrales > CSP1-4 > UBA5189. Next base: position 492 of record DASWGY010000089.1, on the reverse strand, counting down.
GGATCCTGCCGGTGGACGCGCTCATCCCCGCATCAGCCTGAGCGACCTCAGGCTTCGGCGTTGGCCGGGGGTTCCTTGTCCCGCGCCGGCGCTTCGTTCCCGGCCGGCGCAGCCTCGTCGTCGGGCAGCGCCGGCGCTTCGTCAGCCGGTGCCGGCCTGGTGCCGAGTCGGTCGAGCGCTCCGCGGTACAGCTTGGAGCGAGGGTCGAGCGCCACCGCGATGCGGAGATGCGTCCGCGCCTCGGCCCGCCGGCCGAGTCGCTTCAGGCTCTGGCCGAGCCCGAAGTGGGCATATGGCGACGACGGATCCAGCTCGAGGAGCCGCTCGAACGTCTCGCGGGCGCGGTCGTACTGGGCCGAGTTGAAGCATGCCCGCCCGAGGGCCTCGAGGATCGAGCCCTTGTCCGGCTCGGCATGGGATGCCCGCTCGAGGACGACCGCAGCCTGGGCGTGGTGGCGGCCGCGGATGAGGGCCAGGCCACGCTGGAGCAGC
>DASWGY010000088.1:0-2621 GCA_036393495.1 Candidatus Limnocylindrales bacterium | reverse complement strand
TGGCCGAGGTCGATGAGATCGACGACCAGGAGCCGTACTCTGCTGGACTCCTTGCGCGCCTCCGGGACCTCGTTCCCAGCGCTGTCGTCCTCTACCAGGAGGTCGACCTTGGCGCGCGTCGCTTCGGCAGGGTCCTCTCGGACGATCCCGGGGGCGAGGATGCGGATATCGATGACCAGGCGTTGTACTGGACGCTCGGGCCGTGCCCCATCACCGACTACCGCATTCGAACGAGTGATCTGACGGCAATCCGCATGTCCGACGTCATTGGGCGGGCTCGCTGGCACGAGCTGGCCATCTATCGCGACTACTACAGGCCATACGACGTCGAGAGCTTCCTCGACCTGGGGCTCGCGGCCGGCCGGGACTGGCATCGATCAGTCGTCCTGATGCGCGAACGCGGCGACGCGGACTACTCCGAGCGCGACCGCTCCGTCCTGGAGGCGTTGCGGCCGCACCTTCGGGCGCGTGAGGCCAGGGCCGCTCTTCGGGATGCGTTGCAGAACGCTCCGCTGGGAGCCGCGCTGCCAGCGGCTGCGCCGGAGCCGAACCTGACGGCTCGCGAGCGCGAGATCGTCGCCCTGGTCGCCGCGGGGCGGACGAACGCCGAGATCGCCGGGGCGCTATGGGTGGCGCCGGGGACCGTGAAGAAGCACCTCGAGAACGTCTACGTCAAGCTCGGCGTCGGCAGTCGGGCTGCGGCCGCGAGCCGGCTCAGGGAGCAGTTCAGCGTGAGCTGAAGATTCTGGCCCTTCGCTGGTCAGGTCGACCGAAGACGGTCAGGGTCTCGCGACCCGTCAGTTGCCAGGTCCGCTGCGGTGGGCCAGGAACTCGAGCAGGTCCAGGCGGGTGACGACACCGGCCGGGCGGCCGGCCTGCACGCCGATGATGCCCGGCGCCCCCTTCGACAGCAGCCCGAACGCCTCATCGAGCGTCGCATCGAGCTCGATGGTCGGCAGCGGCCCGTCCATGACCTCACCGACCGTCCGCCCGACGATCCCCGGATCGCGGTAGGCCCGGTCGAGGAGGCCCTTCTCGCTGACCGAGCCGACGATGCCCTCGAGCGCGTCGCCGTCCGGATCCTGCGAGACCGGCAGCTGGCTGATGCCGTAGAGCTGGAGGAGGTCGATGGCCGCGCCCACGCGATCGGTGGTTCGGGCAATGACGACGTCCGGCAGCTCGGCACCGTGATGGCGGGCGGCGAGGAGATCGCCGACCCGGATGACGGCGCCGGTCGTGGCCAGGAGTCCGTTCGCCCGCAGCCATTCGTCGTTGTAGAGCTTCGAGAGATAGGACCGGCCACCGTCGGGCAAGATCACGACGATGACAGCGGCCTGCACGGCGGACGCCCCCGCCGCCATGACCCGGCGAGCCTCGTCGAGGGCGGCGACGACCGCGGTGCCGCACGACTCCCCGGCGAGGATCCCTTCCTCGCGAGTGATCCGTCGAGCCATCAGAAAGGCGTCCCGATCGGAGACCCGGACCCAGCGATCGACCACGGACGGATCGTGGGTCCCGGGCAGGAAGTCCTCGCCGATCCCTTCGGTCAGGTACGGCCGGGCGACGTCGCCGGACAGGACGCTACCCTCCGGATCCGCCCCGACGATCGTGATCGCCGGATTCTTGGCTTTGAGGAAGTGACCAACGCCCGAGATGGTGCCGCCGGTCCCGGCACTCGCCACGAGATGGGTGATCCGGCCGTCGGTCTGGTCCCAGATCTCGGGACCGGTCGTGCGTTCGTGGGCCACCGGGTTCTCGGGGTTCCAGTACTGGTCGGGCTTGAAGGCTCCGGGGATGTCGCGGGCCAGACGGGCGGCCACGGAGTAGTAGCTCTCCGGGTCCTCGGGCTCGACCGCCGTCGGGCAGATGACGACTTCGGCACCGTAGGCGCGGAGCAGGGCCCGCTTCTCATCCGACTGCTTGTCGGGCATGACGAAGATGCAGCGATAGCCCTTGAGGGCCGCCGCGATCGCCAGGCCGTGGCCGGTATTGCCGGAGGTCGGCTCGATGATGGTCCCGCCCGGCTTGAGCAGCCCTGCCCGCTCGGCGGCCTCGATCATCGGCAGCCCGATCCGGTCCTTGACCGACCCGCCAGGGTTCAGCGCCTCGAGCTTGGCCAGGATCAGCGGCTGGGCCTTGATCGGGCCGAGGTCGCGGGTGACGCGACCCAGCCGGACGAGTGGCGTGTTGCCGACGAGATCGAGGATCGATTCGGCGTACTTCATCGGGCGGAGGATAGCCCGACGTGTCGGCCCGACGCCCGCAGCGCGGTGCCAGGGCTGGCCGGGCCGGTCACCGGTCGAGCCGTCCCGGCGCGAGGAACAGCCACGTCAGCCGACGGCGGAAGCGCCGCGGGTGATCCGCCCGATCGACGGTCCAGGGGTGGAGCTCCTCGACGACCGGGCCAAGGATGTCCGCCAGGCAGTCGCTGAGGCGGCGGGCGAGGTCGAGCTCAGCCCGGCTGCCGGGCTCGGCGAGGACGCCGTCCCAGACCTCGCCGAGGAGGGTCGCGGCCGTCGTCGGGGGCAGGATCCGCGAGGCCATCCGCCGCCCGAGGTACAGCTCGTCGGTCCCGGCCATCGCGAACGGCACGATCGGGGCGCCGGTGCGGAGGGCGATGA
>DASWGY010000087.1:0-2477 GCA_036393495.1 Candidatus Limnocylindrales bacterium | reverse complement strand
GGCAGGAGGGTGCTCTGGCCGATCGGTCCGTCGCCGGGGAACCAGCGGGCCCACTCCTCGTTGAAGAGATCGAAGTCGCCGGCTTCGCGGAGCGACCAGTTGGCCCAGACGATCTTGTCCGCGGCGCTGCCCGCGGCCTCGAGCTGGGTCTTCAGGTTTGCGAGGCACTGGCGTGTCTGCTCCTTGATCCCGCCGCGGACGACCTGGCCGGTCTCCGGATCGATCGGCCCGACGCTCGAGAGGTAGACCATGCCGCCGGCCTTCACGGCCTTGCCGTGACCGACGAGGATGGGGCGGGTGTCGTCCTCGGTCGATCCGCCCACGGACCAGCGGCCCTTGCCCTTCTTGGGCGGCTTCGAGGGGTCCTCCGGCGGGATCCCGAACTCGCCTTTCGGCAGATCCAGGCCGGCCGCCTTGAAGACATGCATGAATGACGGCCGGATGCCCGTCGGGTTGAGCGAGCCGACGACCTTGCCGTCCTTGAAGTCGGTCTGTTCGAAGGCAAAGATGTCCTGGGTCAGGATGTCGTCGTCCTCGCTGCCGTAGACCTCGGTGATGTTGACGATCTTGCGGGTCCCGTCCCGGAGGCGGGCGGTGTGGACGATGACGTCGACCGCCGAGGCGATCTGCTCGCGGATTGCCCGCAGCGGCAGCTCGTAGCCGGCCATGAGGATCATCGTCTCGAGGCGCCGGAGCATGTCCTGGGTCGTGTTCGCATGGCCGGTCGAGAGCGAGCCGTCCTGGCCGGTCATCATCGCCTGGATCATGTCGAGGGCCTCGCCCGAACGACACTCGCCGACGATGATCCGATCGGGCCGCATGTGGAGGGCATTCCGCAGGAGATCGCGGATCGTGATCTCGCCGGCGCCCTCCGCGTTGGGTGGTCGGGCCTCCAGCGTGACGACGTGCTCCTGGCGGAGCTGGAGCTCGGCGGCGTCCTCGATCGTGACGATCCGCTCGTCCTCCGGGATGAAGGACGACAGGACGTTGAGGAAGGTCGTCTTGCCCGAGCCGGTCCCACCGGAGACGAAGACGTTCAGCCGGGCCAGGACGCAGAAGCGCAGGAAGTTGAAGATCTCGGGGGTGGCCGTGCCGAAGCCGATGAGGTCCTGGACCGTGTAGGGCGTGGCCGCGAACTTCCGGATCGTGATGACCGGGCCGACGAGCGACAGCGGCTCGATGATCGCGTTGACCCGGGATCCATCGGGCAGGCGGGCGTCCACCCGAGGGCTCGATTCGTCGATCCTCCGACCGAGCGGGGCGATGATCCGGTCGATGATCCGCTGGACGTGCTCGTCGTTCAGGAACGCGACGTTGACCCGCTCGATCTTGCCCTTCCGCTCGATGAAGACGTTGTTGGGCCCGTTGACCATGACCTCGGTGATCGTCTCGTCGCGGAGGAGCGGCTCGAGCGGCCCGAATCCGGTGACCTCGTGGACGATGTCCTCGACCAGGCCCAGCCGTTCCTGGCGAGTCAGCGAGAACGCGTACTTGGTGATGATCCGGTCGATGATCCCGGCAATCCGCGTCCGGAGCTCGGTCGGATCGGTGACGTCAAGGAGCGTCTCGAAGGCGTCGATGGCCTCCGTCTGAACGCGAGTCCGGATATCGGTGAGGAGGGCGCCGCGGCCGGCGGCGGGCGGCCCGCTCGCGGCCGTTCGGACGCCCGGGCGCTCCGCTGGGGTCGCGGCAGCGGGCACGTCCTCGACGGCCTTCTCGGCCGCGCCCTTGAGCGCCTTCTCAACCCGCTGGCTGAGGGACATGCACCGGACCTCCCTCGGGAACGAGCCGGGGACCGGTGGCCTCGGCTGCACCCGCCCCCGTTGACTGGTGGAGAGGATAGTCCCACCGCCGAAGATCGACCAAGGACCCAATCGGGCTACTCCGGACCATGTCGCCTGATCGGGGTCGGGTCGCCTGATCGAGGTCGCGGGCGATGCGCCCGTGCCATCATCGGCGCATGCAACGGCCACGGATCCTGGTCGTCGACGACGAGGCTCCGATCCTCGACCTCGTCCGCGGCTATCTCGAGCGCGAGGGATTCGAGGTCACGTCCGCGATGGATGGGCTGGCCGCCGTCGACGCCGTCCGCGCGACCACGCCCGACGTCGTCGTCCTCGACGTCATGCTGCCCGGCCTCGACGGGATCGAGGCCTGCCGCCGGATCCGGACCTTCTCCGACGCCTACGTCCTGATGCTCACGGCCCGCGGCGAGGAGATCGACCGGATCATCGGCCTGACCGTCGGAGCGGACGACTACCTGGTCAAGCCGTTCTCGCCCCGCGAGCTCGTCGCCCGCGTGCGGGCCCTCCTCCGACGACCGCGTGGCGCGGCCGGCAGCCCGGGTGCGATCACGCCCGGCCTCGACCTGGACGAGAGTCGGCGGGCCGTCCGTGTTGACGGCGAGCCCGTCGAGCTGACCGCCCTCGAGTTCGACCTCCTCGCGGCCCTCGCCCGTGATCCGGGTGTCGTGGTCG
>DASWGY010000086.1:0-7939 GCA_036393495.1 Candidatus Limnocylindrales bacterium | reverse complement strand
TGCGGGTCGAGCCGCGCTTCCCGGCCGGCGTCCTCGAGCAACTCGCCGCGATGGGCCACGACGTCCAGCGGACGCTCCCGTTCGACAGCGGCCTCGGCCACGAGCACGCGATCGAGCTCGTGGTCGGCGGACCGTCCGAGGAGGGTGGCTCGGTCGCGGCGACTACCGACCCGCGCAGCGCCGGCCTACCCGCGGTCTGGTAACAGCCAAGAGACGATGGCGACGTCTCGTCGAGGGCGTTCACCCACCCGCTGGTTGCGGGAAGTGACACCGGCGGCGCGTACAACGCCTGGTGTTAGGGTGGGTCCCAGGACATCGGAGAGTGATGCGCCGCTTCCATTACGCGACAGGTCTCGCGATCGGGCTGCTTGCCGCTGGATGCGCTACCTGAAAGCAGCCACCACTCCCTGACCAGCGCGTGACACCTCGAGGAACATGAAGAGGCACGACACTCGTCGCTCACGTGACATTGCCGTCCGCCGAGCGATTGGTGCGCACCGAGAGACCGAATGAGCGCGACCAATGAAGCAGGAGACGACTGGTTCCGATCGGCCGACTGGGGACCGGAGGAGCAAGTCCGGTTTGAAGCCCGATTGTCGCGAGCCCGCAAGCACAATCGCCCCCAATACCGACGCATCAAGGGCCTGGCGCTGCTTGCCAGTGGCGACCTCGAGGCTGTGATCGCCGGTCGAGCACTCCTCAGGGCGGTCGTCGCTGACCCACAGGCGCCACACTCGGAGCGAGTCTCGGCGCTCTCGTTGCTTTCGGACCATGAGCTCGGCGCCGGGATGCTGGAGGAAGCTGAAGCCGATCTTCGGGAAGTCCTCGTCCTGATGCAGACCAGCCGAAGCGGGAGCACTTCCCTCGAGGAGGTCTGGCTGGCCGAGATCCTGATTCGGCGCGGCCGACCACGGGACCTTCTCGAGGCCGAGCGTCTCCTCGAACGAAGTGACGCCCATCGTTCGATCATCGTGTCAGTGCGCTTCCGATTTGCGCTGGTTGCGACACGGCTCGCGCTCGCGCTTGGCGATCGGGCACTTGCCGCCCAGCGTGCCCGCTCGGCCCTGGACGTGGCAGGGCGAAGGAGCTCTGGCCTCGTCAACCGTCCGACGCTGGGGCTCGTGAGCCTCGATCCGGCCACGCGAACCTGGCTCGAGGGCGTGGTGGCATCCGGTCCCGACCTCTAGGCAGTGGGGCAATGTCCGCACCAATGGCGATCGCGGGACGATGGAGGAGGGTGAACGCGGCGCGCGGGTCCGCCACCGGGGTTGATGCTGGACGGCCTGTGCGATACTGCCGGTCGCCGGTGGCGCGGCTGCGCTCACACGACCGCCGCCACCGGCCTTCCCGACTCGACCGCCCGGAGGAAGCCGTGACTTCGAACGTCGGCCAGAGCTACCCCTACACGAGTGAGACCGAGGCCGATCGGGCGAAGAGCATCGCGTCCCTCGTCGGCGCACGCGAGGACCTCGCGGGCAAGCTCGCGGCCGAGGCGACGCCTCTCGACGCGAACGAGCGCTGGTGGGTCTGGAAATGCCCGACGGCCGGCTGCCCCGGACTCCTCCACGTGGCGGGCTACGCCAAGGACCTCCACGCCCTGTTCGTGGTCTGCGACGGGACGTGCGCGAAGACGTTCCTCCGCTGAGGGCGGAGTCCGCGGCGGACACCGCCCGCTCGCCCGAGCCGACCGCGGCCAAGCCAACGGCGCCTGAGCCGACGGCGCCCGAGGCGCGCCAGGCCGAGGTCCGCGCATCGAGGCGCCGGCTGGTCCTCGACGGTCTCGGGATCATCGCGACCGCCGCCAGCTTCGGCCTCGTCTACGGGCTGGCCGCGCGCGGGGCCGGTTTCTCGCCGATCGAAACGAGCGCCATGAGCGTCATCGTCTTCGCCGGAGCGGCCCAGTTCGCGGCCGTCGGCTACGTCCTCGGCGGCTTCTCGTGGCTCGGGGTCGTGCTCCTGACGGCGTTCCTCAACGCCCGCCACATCCTCTACTCGGCGGCCCTCGCGCCGTACCTCGCCGACAAGCCGCGGCCGTATCGGGCCGTCCTCGCCCACCTCCTGACGGACGAGGCGTTCGCCCTCTCGATCGCCCACTTCCGGCGGCTCGGGCGAGCCGACCTGTGGGGCTACTGGTGGGCCGCCATCGTGACGACCTTCATCCCGTGGAACCTGGCGACGCTCGCCGGCGTGTTCATCGGCGGCCAGATCCCCGACCCCGGCCAGTACGGCCTCGACGTCATCTTCCCGGCGGCGATGGCCGGCCTCGCTGTCGGGCTAATCACCGGGCGCCGCGAGCTCGTGGCGGCGATCTCGGGGGCAGTCATCGGGGTGGCAGTCGGGCTGGCCTGGGATCCGGCCGCGGGGATCATGGCCGGCGGCCTCCTCGGGCCTCTCGTCGGCCTCGTCGCGCCGGTGGGCCGGGACGGCCACGGCAGGGAGCCCTCGATCGACCTCGCCTCGATCCTGGAGCCCACGGACGCGGGCGACGCGGCCCGATGAGCGCGGACCTCGTCCTCCTCGCCGTCCTGATGGGCGCGGCAACGTACCCGTCGCGGGCCCTGCCGATGCTCGTCCCCGGCATCGACCGGCTGCCCGGACGCGCACGCGACTACCTCGACCTCGTCGGGCCCGCGATCCTTGCGACCCTCGCGGCGGTCAGCGTCATGGTCGTTGTCGACGCCGAGCGACAGCCGTTCTTCCATGTCGGGATCGAGTGGCTGGCGATCGGCGCCTGCGTCGTCCTCGTGGCGGCCCGCCGGGGCCTCCTCGTCGGGACGGCCGTGGCGGCGGCGATCGCGGCTGTCGCGCGGGCGTCGGGCCTGGCCTGATCGCGATCAGCGACGGACCGCGTCGACCTCGAACTCGACGATGAGGCCCGGCTCGATGAGCGCCGCGACGACGACCAGGGTCGCGGCCGGCCGAATCGAGCCGAAGAACTCGCCGTGGACCGCCATCACCTCGGGCGCGATCGCCTGGTCCGTGATGTAGGTCCGCGTCCGAACGACGTCCTCGAACGAGAAGCCGGCCTCGGCCAGGGCCCGACCGATGATCGCGAACGCCGCCCGCGCCTGGCCGGCGGCATCGCCGAGGTGCTCGCCGCTGGGGTCGGCCGTGCCCGAGACCCAACAGCTGTCGCCGGCGACGATCGCCCGGCTGTAGCCGTACGGCGCCTCCCAGGGCGCCCCGGAGCTGATCCGACGGCGAGTCACGACGACGGCACGCCGATCGCGCCGATCGAGCCGGCTGCCGCGCTCACGCCGATCGGTCGCCACGCCAGGCGGCGACGACCGGGTCGCGGCCGGTGGCCAGGAGGAGCGCGGCGAGGAGCGTCGTCCGGGGCACGATCGATTCGACCTCGAGATACTCGTCGGGCGAGTGGTCGCGGCCCCCGATCGGCCCGAGGCCGTCGATCGATGGCACGCCCATGCCCGCGGTCGTGTTGGCATCGGACGCTCCGCCGGTCCCCACGTCGAGGGTCGAGAAGCCGAGGCGGGCCGCCACGGCGATGACGTGATCGGCGAGCCGGCCGGAGCGCTCGAGCTTCTCCATCGGCAGCCAGCCGGCCATCTGCTCGACATCGACCGTGACGTCGGGTACGCCGGGCTCCGCGGCGATGGCATGGATGGCAGCGACCGCCGCGTCGAGCTCGGCCCGGGTCACCCCCCGCACGTCGAGCTCCAGCTCGGCCAGGTCGGGGACGACGTTCGGTCGCGTCCCCGAGTGGAACACCCCGACGTTGGCGGTCACCCCCGGCCAGCGGCCGTTCAGGGCTTGGACCCGCTCGACGATCCGGGCCCCCGCCAGGATCGCGTTGCGGCCCTTCTCCGGCTCGACCCCGGCGTGGGCCGCGCGACCACGGATGGCGAGGCGGAGATCGGCGATGCCCTTCCGGGACGAGACGAAATCGCCGTTCGCGCGGGCGCACTCGAGGACGAAGCAGGCGTCGGAATCGGCCGCGATCTCGCGGATGTGGGGCGTCGAGGTCGGCGACCCGATCTCCTCGTCGGGGTTGGCGACGTAGGTGATCCGCTCGAATGGCAGGCTCGCCCACGCGTCATCGCTCCCGCCGCCGAGCTGCCGCAGCGCGGCGAGCGCATGGATTCCCGCGAGCAAACCGGATTTCATGTCGGTCACGCCGGGGCCATAGGCGATCCCGTCCTCGATCCGGAACGGCCGCTCGGCAGCCGCGCCGTCGGGGAAGACGGTGTCCATGTGGCCGATGAGCAGCAACCGCGACCCCGCGCCGGGACGACCGCGGAACGTACCGATGACCGTGTCGCCGTAGCGGCCGGTCGGATCTGGCCGGCGCTCGACGCTGCCGCCGAGGCTCTCGAACAACGCAGCGACCCAGTCGGCGACCTCGTTGACGCCGGCCGGCGAGTAGCTCCCGCAGTCGATGCCGCAGAGGCGCCCGAGCTCCTCGAGGAAGCGCGGCAGCCCGGCGTTGACCGTCGCTCCGAGGCGCTCCAGCTCGTCCGCGCTGACGCCCGCGCCGGGCGCCGTTGTCATCGTGTCCACGGCGCGGAGTGTAGGCCGCCAGTCGATCTCCAGGTTCGACGGGACCGCCTCCGCGGCCGGGGCGCGGATCAGAACACGGATCGGTCGGTTCGAGGCGCCGGGCCGTTGCTATCCTCCCGGGATCGTGCGCCTCATCGAGATCCGCCTCCTCGACGGACCCAGCGTCTACCGGCCCGAGCCGGTCGTGAAGGTCGAGGTCGCCATCGGGCGCCGCCGGAGCTGGTACGGGCCGCGGGTCCCGGCCCGGCACCTGCTCGTCAGGCTCGGCGCGGCGATCCCGCGGCGCGACTGGCCGGAGCCCGTCGCCACGCTGACCGGCTGGGCGGCTCGACTTCGCCGCGAGCATGGCGAGGGTACGGGCGGGATCCGCGTCCATCGCTCGTCCGACCCGGGCCATTGGATCGCGACCTGGCCGTGGTCCGGGGCCGAACGCGCCCGGCTGATCGCCGAGGCCGCGGCATCGCTCTCGGATCGCTCGGCCACGCCGGCCCGGCGGGCCCGTCTCACCGGCACCCAGGAGAAGTTGCTGGCCGGATGGGAGGACCGAATCGCCGGGGCCTCCGCGACCCCGCCGCCGTGGGTCCGGGACGTCGATCGACGGATCCCGATCGTGTCGATCTCGGGCACCAACGGCAAGTCAACGACGACGCGGCTGATCACCAGGATCCTGCTCCGGGCCGGACGGCGGGTCGGGACGACGACGTCGGACGGGATCCTCGTCGACGAGCGGATGGTCGAGCCGGGTGACTGGACCGGGCCGGGTGGTGCCCAGGAGATCCTGGAGCGGTCGGACGTCGACGTCGCCGTCCTCGAGACGGCGCGGGGCGGGATCGTGCTCCGCGGCGTGGGCTACGAATCCAACGAGGCCAGCATCCTGACCAACGTCAGCTCCGATCACCTCGACCTCCAGGGCATCCACACGCTGCCCGAGCTGGCGGAGGTCAAGGCGACGGTCTGCCGGATCACGAGGCCCGACGGCTGGGTCGTCCTCAACGCCGACGATCCGTTCGTCGCGGCCGTGGCAAGGTCGGTACGAGCGAGGGTGGCATTCTTCAGCCTCGAGGGCGACGCCTCGCCGCTCGTCCGGCGCCATCTCGCGGCCGGCGGCCGCGCCTTCCTCGTCCGGCGCGGCGAGCTCGGCGAGGCCGAGGGCGCAGGCTGGACACCGCTGGCTCCGGTCCGTGACGTCCCGATCACCCTCGCCGGGCTCGCCCGCCACAACGTTGCCAACGCCCTCGCGGCGGCGGCCGGGGCGCGGGCCCTCGGGGCCTCGATCGAGGAGGTCGCGGCCGGCCTGCTCCACTTCCGCCCGGTATCGGGCGAATCACCCGGCCGCCTGAACATCTTCCGGAACGGGTCGAGGGTCGCGATCGTCGACTTCGCCCACAACGAGGCCGGCGTCGCCGCCCTCCTCGATGTCGCCGAGGGCATCGCCGCCGGCGCCGGCGGCCGGGTCAGCCCGATCACGATCATCATCGGCACGGCCGGTGACCGCCCCGACGACACCCTCCGGGGCATGGGCGCGATCGCCGCGTCCCGAGCCCAGCGGGTCGCCATCAAGGAGACCCTCGGGTACCTTCGGGGTCGGACCCGTGAGGCGGTCGTCGGCGAGCTCCGGGCCGGTGCGCTGGCTGCCGGCTGGCGGGACGAGATCCCTGTCTATGAATCCGAGGCGACCGCGTTGCGGGCGGAGCTCAACGGCGCCGGGGCGGCCGCGATCGGGGCACGGCCAGAGCAGGCCCGCGTCGTCGTGCTCCTCTGCCACGAAGACCGGCCCGGCGTCTTCGCAGTTCTCGGCGAGCTCGGATTCCGGCCCGTGGAGACGCCCGCCGAGCTGGTCAGCCTCGCCCCTCGACTGGAGGCCCGCCCCAGCCGCTGAATCCGCATTGCGGCCGGGCCGGCCGCGGTTCATCATCACCGCCAACGTCGGACCGCCGGCGACCAGGGATGGAGGAGAGCCCCGTGGAGATGGCGATCGGCATTGCGCTCATGGTCATCGCGGCGATCGAGATCTTCGGCATCGTCCGGGTCGTGAGCGGGAACCTGCGCATCGGTCAGTGAGCACCTGATCCGCCGTGCCGGCCGCGCCTGGGCCGTGGCGGCCGCGTGGAGACCGTGCCGGCCGCGCCTGGGCCGGCCCGCCCGCTAGCCCTCCGGCGCCTCCAGCTCGCCCGGATCGGCGAAGGCCGTCGTACCGAGGCCCTGGCCGGCCGCGGCCATCGCCTCCTTGTAGACCCCGATCGCGTCGTCCACGCACATGACCAGGAGATCGCCTGGGTTCGCCCGCCGCAGCGCGGCCCGTACGGCGCTCATCTCATCGAGGATCCTGTCGGCCCGCGTCGTCCGTGAGCCGTCCGCCCGGGCGGCACGGATCCCGGCAAGGACGTGGGTCGCGGTCTCGGCCGGGGCCCGCCCGCGGCGGTTGCGGTCCTCGCGGACGATGAGCTCGTCGAACGCGGTCGCCGCGAGGGCACCGTACGCCTGCATGTCCTCATCGCGCCGGTCGCCGGGCACGCCGATGACCCCGATCGCCCGCCCGTGGCGAGTCCCGTTGTCGGACATCATCCGGTTCACGAAGTCGGAGAGCGCGCGCATCCCGTCGACGTTGTGGCAGTAGTCGATCACCACATGGACGCCGCCGACCTCGACCAGGTTGAGCCGCCCGGGGGCCTGGAAGAACGACGTCGTGAAGGTCCGGAGGCCCTGCCGGATGTCGTGCAGGTGGGCGCCCGAGGCCCACCCGGCAGCCGCGGCGGCGAGGGCGTTGGCGACGTTCATCCGGGCCTTGCCGCCGAACGTGGCCGGCACGAGGTGGGTGTAGAGGACCGGCATCGTCCGGGGGCCGTGGCGAAGGACGATCTGGTCGCCCTCGGGCGTGTGGCGAACGACGAACGCCGCGCCGCCCCGGCCGGTGTGGCCATCGATCCGGTCGAAGCCCGGCTCGCCCTTCTCGGTCTGCATCGAGAAGTAGATGACGGCGCCGTCACACGACCCGCCCATCCGGGCGACGTTGGGGTCGTCGGCGTTGAGGATCGCGGTCCCGGTCCGGGGGACGGCCTCGACGAGGACGCCCTTGACGTCGGCCAGCTGGCGGAGCGTCTCGATGCCGCCGAGCCCCAGGTGGTCGCCGCTGACGTTCGTGACCACCGCGACGTCGTTTCGGTCGTAGCCCAGGCCCTCGCGCAGGATCCCGCCCCGGGCGACCTCGAAGACCGCGGTGTCGACCGTCGGGTTCTGGAGGATCATCCGGGCCGACTTCGGGCCGGACATGTCGCCCCGCTTGATCATCCGGCCGTCGACGACGATCCCGTCGGTCGAGGTCATCCCGATTCGGCGGCCCATGAGCTTCAGGATGTGGGCGATCATCCGGACGGTCGTCGTCTTGCCGTTCGTGCCGGTCACCGCGATGATCGGGATCCGG
>DASWGY010000085.1:0-13528 GCA_036393495.1 Candidatus Limnocylindrales bacterium | reverse complement strand
GGGCGGCCGGATGGACCTCGGGATCGGTCGGGGGGACTCGGCCCGCCGGGTCCTCGGCAAGAAGCCGACCTCGATGCAGGACCTCGAGGAGGCGGTCCACGTCATCCGGGCCCTCGGCTTGAATGGGGCCGAGATGGTCTTCATCCCGAGCGCGACGTCGCGCGGCCTGTCGGAATACCTGTGGCGAGTCGAGCAGGTCAGCCACGCCCTGGCCAACGGCTACTTCGTCGGGACGATCAACCGGGTCGGCGTCGAGAAGGAGATCGGCGACGATGACTTCTACGGCCAGAGCTACTTCGTCGACCCGCGCGGCCAGTTCATCGGCGCGGTCGGCGACCCCTACGCCGAGGAGCTGATCATCCGGGACATGGACCTCGACGTCGTCCAGCAGGTCCGCCAGACCTGGCAGTTCTACCGCGACCGCCGGCCCGACGCGTACGGCGATCTCGTCCGGCCGTAGACGAACCGGCGGCCAGCACCGGCCGGAAGGACCGAGAGGAATGGAGCGCGCTCATGCAGTTCGGATTCACGCTCAGGCCGGACCACCCGCTGGAGCGGACCGTCTCCCTGGCCAAGCTCGCTGAGACTGCCGGGTTCGAGTACGGCTGGATCTTCGACTCGCACGTCATCTGGCGTGATCCGTACCCGCTCCTGGTGCTGATGGCGCAGGCGACCAGCCGGATGCGCCTGGGCACGTGCGTCACGAACCCGGCCACCCGCGAGCCGTCGGTCACGGCCAGCGCCCTGGCCGTGCTGAACGAGATCTCGGGCGGCCGGATGGACCTCGGGATCGGTCGGGGGGACTCGGCCCGCCGGGTCCTCGGCAAGAAGCCGACCTCGATGCAGGACCTCGAGGAGGCGGTCCACGTCATCCGGGCCCTCGTCGAGGGCCGGGCGATCGAGTTCGAGGGTGCGATGCTCGAGCTCCCATGGTCGAGCCGCCACCGCCTGCCGGTCTGGATCGCCGGCTACGGCCCGGTGGCCCTGAAGCTGACCGGTCGAATTGCCGACGGGGCGATGCTCCAGATCGGTGCCCCGGACCTCGTCCGCTGGTTCACCTCCCAGGTCCGGGCCTCGGCCTCGGATGCGGGTCGGGATCCGGCGGCGATCGAGATCATGGCCGCGGCGCCGGCCCACATCGGTGACCTCGCCGATTGCCGGGATCGAACGCGCTGGTTCCCGGCCCTGGTCGGCAACCACGTCGTCGACCTCGTGAACCGATACCCGCGCGAGGACCTGCCCGAGAGCCTGACCCAGTACGTCCGGGCCCGCGAGGGCTACGACTACCTCCACCACGCCGAGGTCGGCAGCTCCAACGCCCAGTTCGTGACCGACGACATCGTCGACCAGTTCTGTCTCGTCGGGCCGGCCGAGGCCCACATCGAGCGGCTGACCGCCCTGGCCGAGGCCGGCGTGACCCAGTTCAACCTCTACCTGATGAACGGCGACGAGGAGGAGATGCTCGAGCGCTACGGCCGCGATGTCATCCCCGCCCTCCGGGGCGTCGCCGCGTCGACGGCCTGACCGAAACGGAGGCAGCAGTGGACAAGAAAGCCAAGGTCCCAAAGAAGCCGAAGCAGACCAAGCCGAAGGCCGGCAAATAGCGGAGGCCGGCAAGTAGCGGCGGCGCGGCCGCGGCGGCCGGCGTTGGTGCGAACCGACACCGGAACCTCGGCACGGAGCGGTCGTCGCTGGGGTCCGGGGCGGTCCGGGGCGGTCGCTGGCCCGACCGTCACTCTCGACGCTGGGACCCCCATCGAGCGCACAGTCACCTCCCAGGATCGGCAGGGGGTGCGTTCGCGTGGCTTGGATCGTCGAGCAGCTCGCCGGGGCGCGGCGGGACCCATGGTGGGATCCCGACGGTCGCAGCCGCCGCCGGGGCCGCTCGAGACGGCTGCTGGTGGCAATCACCGTCGCCCTGGCCCTCGCCTCGCTGGCCGTCGGCCTCGAGGTCCGGATCGCGCGGGCAGCCACGACGGTCAACCTCGACCAGTGGGCCAGCCTGAGCAACGCCTGGCAGAACGGCAACCTCAACGGCAACAACGCCCGCTACCCGGAAGGTGGGGTGGTGCCCTTCCGGGTGGCCTTCGAAGGCCTGGCTGTGGGCAGCCACGTCGTTCACATCAACTACGACTTCACCGCCGGCGGCCACAAGGCCTACGACTTCCTCGCGACCTGGAACGTCACGAACGCGAGCGGCGAGATCTGCTCCGCCAGCGGCGGCGGCATCTCGTCGATGTGCCCGTCGCTCCCAAGTCCCTCCACGTACGCGTTCCCGGCCGACCCGTTCGTCGCCGACGGGTTGAGCGTGACGACCGCCCAGGTCTACTCGGGCACGCCGCGGCGCCTGACCCTGTGGGGCGGCACGATCACCTCGATCAGCGGCCCGGTCCACAGCGGCTCCGTGTCCGGCAACAGCACCGCCGACTTCACTGTGAGGTTCACGTCCACCGGCTCTGCCGCCCTCCTGGCCTGGGGCGGGCATCTCGCCCAGTCGGCGTTCTGGAACCTCGCGGCGGGCGGCGAGCGTGACGGCGCCGGCGAGGTGTCCGGGGCGCCCTGGCACATGCGAACCCTCCAACTCGATGGCTCCGGCAACAAGAACCAGGACCGGAGCATCCAACCGAGCGCGATCGTCGGCGAGCTGCCGCCGTTCGCGCTCGCCCCGCCGACGCCCACCCCGCGGCCGGGCACGTCCGCGGCCCCGCCGGCCGCGGCCGCGCCAACCCCGCCCGGCGGCGGCTCCAAGGTCACGCCGCCCCCGACCGCCACGGTCCCGGCCCCGCGGGCCGAGGCCGATGGCGACGTCGCCGCGCTCGCCGGGTTCTTCGGCGCCGGCGCCGTGATGCTCGCCTGGATCGCGATCGTCAGCCGCCGCCTCGGACGCGATCGCGACAGCTGAGGTCCCCGCGCCGCCGAGCCGCGCCGTCGGCTCGAAGCCGATCCGCCGGTTCGCTACGATGGGCGGTCTCCGGACCACGCCGTCGGTGGCCCGGTCGGCGTTGGAGGGCAGTCCGCGATGCGCACCATCATCACGAACGGCACGATCGTGACCGCCGACGGCTCGTTCCAGGCCGACGTGCTCACCGACGGCGAGACGATCGTGGGCATCGCAGCGGGCCTGGCGAGCATGGCCGAGGCCGACGAGACGATCGATGCAGCCGGCAAGTACGTGATCCCCGGCGGGATCGATGTCCACACCCACATGGAGCTCCCGTTCGGCGGCACGTTCGCCAAGGACACCTTCGAGACCGGCACGCGGGCCGCCGCCTTCGGCGGGACGACGACGATCGTCGATTTCGCGGTCCAATCGCGCGGGAAAACGCTGCGCGAGGGCCTCGACGCCTGGCACGCCAAGGCCGAGGGCAACGCCGTCGTGGACTACGGCTTCCACATGATCATGAGTGACGTCAACGACGAGACGCTCAAGGAGATGGATCAGCTCGTCGCCGAGGGCGTCCCCGACTTCAAGCTCTTCACCGCCTATCCCGGCGTCTTCTTCAGCGACGACGGGGCGATCTTCCGGGCGCTGCAGCAGACTGGCCGGAACGGCGGCCTGATCATGATGCACGCCGAGAACGGCCTGGCGATCGACGTCATCGCCGCCGACACCTTCAACGCCGGGACGACCGATCCCATCGGCCACGGCCTGGCCCGCTACTCGGTCCTCGAGGGCGAGGCCACGAACCGGGTCATCCGCCTGGCCCAGGCCGCGGGCGTGCCCATCTACATCGTCCACCTCTCGGCCCGCGAGGCCCTCAACGCCGTCCGGATGGCCCGCGACGAGGGCCTGCCGGCATTCGCCGAGACCTGTCCGCAGTACCTGTTCCTGGGCCTGGATGACCTTGGCCACGGGTTCGAGGGCGCGAAGTTCGTGTGCTCGCCGCCGCTGCGTAGCGAGGAGCACCCGCCGGAGCTCTGGAAGGGCCTCGTGAAGGACGACCTCCAGGTCGTCTCGACGGACCACTGCCCGTTCGATTTCCATGGCCAGAAGGACCTCGGGGTGGGCGATTTCAGAAAGGTCCCCAACGGCCTGCCGGGCGTCGAGGATCGGATGGACCTGCTCCATGACGGCGGCGTCGCGGCCGGCCGGATCACGAAGGAGCGGTGGGTCGAGATCACCTCGACCGCGCCGGCCAAGCTGTTCGGCATGTTCCCCCGAAAGGGCGCCGTGGCCGTCGGCTCGGACGCCGACCTCGTCGTCTACGACCCGAACCGCAGGCGCACCATCTCGGCCGCGACCCACCACATGGACGTCGACTACTCGTGCTACGAGGGCCGGACCGTCCAGGGCGCGAGCGACATCGTCATGAGCCGGGGTTCGGTCGTGGTCCGCAACGGCGAGTTCACCGGTCGCAAGGGCCATGGCCGATTCCTGAAGCGCGGGCTCGCCGACTTCGCCCGGATGGCCTAGGCTCGCCGGGTGACCAGCCCCGCGACCCTCCGGATCGAGGCCGACGTCGATCGCCTGAAGGACGTCCGACAGTTCGTGCGCGAGATCGCGCCGACGCTCGGCGCCGACGAGGTCGCCGTCCGGGACCTGGTCCAGGCGGTCGATGAGTGGGTCACGAACGTCGTCGTCCACGGGTACCGCGGGGCCGGCGGACCAATCGAGATCGAGCTCCTCCGCGCAGGCGACGAGATCGTCGCCCGGGTCAGGGATGCGGCTCCGGCCTTCGATCCCGCCACGGCCCCGGCCTTCGACCCCGACCTCCCGCTGGACCAGCGGCCAGCCGGAAGAATGGGCATCCACCTCATCCGGGAGCTGTGCGACCGGTTCGAGCACCGCGTACCGGCCGGCGGCGGCAACGAGACTGCCATCGTCAGGTCGACGACGAGGATCCCGAGCAGGACTGGAGGGAACGGGTGAACACGACGATCGATCGGGTCTCGCCGGAGGCGGCGGTCCTGGCCCTGGATGGAGAGCTCGATGCGTCGAACTTCCGGGAGCTCATCGCGACCGGCACCGGGCTCTACGCCGACGGGGTCCGGCGTCTCGTCCTCGAGCTGTCCGACCTCGCCTACATGTCCAGCTCCGGGATCGTCGCCCTCCACTCCCTGGCCCTCATCTTCCGGGGCCAGCAGCCGCCCGACCCCGAGGCTGGCTGGGCGGCGATCCACGCCGTGAGCGCCGACACTGCCGAGGGCACGCGCGCCGACCAGGTCCGGCTCGTGGCCCCGACGGCAGCAGTGGAGTCGGTGCTCGAGCGGACCGGCCTGGGGCGAATCCTGCCCGTCTTCGGCGACCGGGACGCCGCCCTCGCCGGCTGACGGCCACCGTCCCGGCCGGCCCGGCCCCCTTTTGCCGCGATGACCCAGCTCGACGACCTTCTCGCTGACGCGTCGCTGGCAAGCCTGCTGGCGCTCGCATCGGCGGCAGCCGACGGAGCCGACATCGGCATCACGGATCCGGATGGGCGGCTTCTCGCCGGCCGGTCAGTCCGGTCGGTCGCGGCCCGCAGGAGCCCGGTCACCATGGATGGCGAGGTCGTGGGCCTCGTCGTCGGCGAGGAGCGAGTCGCGGCCGAGCTGACGGTCCTCGTGGGCTGCGCGCTCGAGATGGCCCTGGCCGGGGCCCGCGTCCAGGCCGACCGAGCTCGAGTCGCCCAGGAGCTCTCGATCGGAAAGCGCATCCAGCAGGCCCTCCTCCCGCGACGATACCCAGACGTGCCGGGCTGGACCTTCGCCGCTCGCTATGAGCCGGCTCGCGAAGTCGGCGGTGACCTGTTCGATCTCTTTCCCGTTCGCGGCGGGACGGACCGGATTGCCCTCGTCATCGCCGACGTCACCGGCAAGGGCATCCCGGCCGCCGTGCTGATGGCCGATGTGAAGGGCCTCCTCCATTCCGCGATCGACAACACCGACGCGCCGGCGGAGGCCCTCCGCCGGGTCAACTCGGTCCTCGTCATCGAGCGGCAGACTCCCCTCTTCGTGACCGCGGCCCTCCTCGTCATCGATGTCGCGACGGGTGCCATCCGGTATGCCCTGGCCGGCCATGAGCCGCCGCTCGTGGCTCGCCGGGTCGGGCGGGTCGAGGCGCTTGCGAGCGAGGGCCCGATCCTCGGGGCGTTTGCTGACCCCTCGTTCGAGGAGCACGAGACGGCGCTCGAACCCGGAGACGCGGTGACCCTCTACACGGATGGGATCACCGACGCCAGGGACATGGCCCGCCGGTTCTACGGCGAGGACCGCCTGCTCGCGCTCGTCGGCGGGGCCTGCGGCCGGCCAGCCGAGACGATCGCCGAGGCGATCGTGGCCGACGTCACCGCCTTCCGCGGCGACGCAGAACCCTTCGACGACCTGACCCTCCTCGTCGCGGAGCGCCGGCCGGGATGATCGTGCGAGGTGAGCGTGGCCCTGGCGCAGCCGGTCCCGGGGTCGGCCGCGCAGCCCTCGTCGTGGCCGCGATCGTGGCCGGGGCCGTGGGCCACCTCTTCCTGGCACCGAGCGCGGGGGCTCGGGCGCCGGCCGTGCCGGGATCGCCACCGACCGCCGCCTTCGAGCCGCTCCGGCTTCCCGGTGTCGGCGCCGGCCAAGCGGCCGGCCCGCCGGACGAGGCTGGGGCAGCGCCCGAACTCGGCGGCGCGGACAGCTGGGGCCTGACCCTCTCGACCGTGACTGGATCGCTGCCGGCAAGGACAATCGAGCCCGAACCCCCGGCCGTGGTTCGGTTCCGGCCGCGCAACGGCTGGGTTGATGTCGACCGGCATGCCCAACTGTCGGTGCGCTTCACGGCCGCGATGGATCACGCGACCACCGAGGCGGCCTTCCGTGCCAGCATCGATCGGGCAGAAATCGGGGGAACCGTGAGCTGGGCCGAGGGTGAAACCGTGCTGGTCCTCGATCCGGCCGAGCCCTTGCCCTACGGCGCCCACGTCGAGCTGCGGGTCGACGTTGGGGCCCTGTCGGCGGATGGCCTGCCGCTGAACGAGCCTGTGTCTGTCGGCTTCACGGTCGAGGCGCGACCGGTCGCTCCGGTCGCTCCGGTCGGGGGCGGAGGCTCCTCCGCCTGGGGCTGGCAATGGCCCCTCGTCGGGCCGATCACCCAACGCTTCGGCGAGAGCCTGACCGCGTACGGGTTCCACCAGGGGATCGACATCGACGGCGACACCGGCGACCCGGTGACGGCGGCGGCCTCGGGCACGGTGGTCGTGGCGGGTCATGCCGACGAGTGCGGCGGGCTCCAGGTCCGGATCGACCATGGCGGAGGCCTCCTGAGCTGGTACCGGCACCTCTCCGCCATTGACACGTGGGTCGGAGCCCGGGTCGTGACGGGGACCGTGATCGGGCGGGTCGGCAACACTGGCTGCAGCCTCGGATCCCATCTCCACTTCGGGGTCAGCCTGGACGGCGACTTCGTCGACCCGCTCCGGTACCTGCCGGCCCGGTAGGCGCGGGGTACGCGGCGGCCGTCGAATCTGCGTCTTCGGCTTCGGCTCACCGGTGGCGACCGGCGGCGATTCAGGCCCGATCAGCCGAGGCGCGGCCGTCCCATGGCGGTCCGGTACAGCTCGTTGAAGTCGAACAGCAGGCGGTCGTTCCGCGGGTAGACGCCGCTCCGGTAGGCCCGCGACGCGACGCCCCGCTGGGCCCGCTCGCAGACGGCCCAGTCCTGGCGACTGATGAGGTCCCACAGCTCCACGACCGGGCTCGGGTCGAAGTCGGGCATGGCGATCGTCTCGGGCCGGAAGAGAAACTCCGAGGTCACCGTCGTGTGGCTCGGCGAGCGCGGCTCAAGGAGGTAGGTCATCACCGCGTCGGGGTGGAGGTTGACCATCAGGTTCGGGAACTGATGGGCGCCGAAGTAGAGGTGGCGGTCGGCGTCCTCGAGGCCCGGGAGCGGCGGCAGGCCGGACGTCCCGGTGATCGTGAAGCTCGAAGCGTCGTCGCGCATCCAGTTGCCGCCGTCGGGGGCCTCGCCGTCCCAGACCTCACCGAGCCGGTAGAGCGGCACGAGCTTGACGAGCTCGGGGTGGATCGTCGGGCAGTGGAGGCACTCGTCGAAGTTCTCGACGAGGATCTTCCAGTTGGCCTCGACCTCGTAGACCAGGCGGCGGGCGACGCGCAGCTCGCCGAGCCGGTAGCGCTCGAAGTCGGTGATCTTCTCGGTGCTCGCGGTGAGGGCCTCGAGGAGCGGCGCCGCATCGGCGTTCAGGCTCACGAAGACGAAGCCGGCGTACTCATCGATTGCGACGGCGTGGAGGGGGTGGTTCGCCCGTTCGAAGGCCTCGTCCTCGTGGACGTTGGGCGTCCCGATGAGGCGCCCGTCGAAGTCGTACGACCAGGCGTGGTAGGGGCACTTGACGGCCTTCCCGAGGTGGCCGCAGGCCGGCTCCTCGTCGAGGATCCGGGTCCCGCGGTGGGCGCAGACGTTGTAGAAGGCGCGCAGCTCGCCGGCCAGGTTCCGGACGACGAAGATCGATTCGCCTGCGAGGTCGTGGACGATGTAGTCGCCGGCTCGGGCGATCTCCTCGGCCCGCCCGAGGCAGACCCAGCCGCCGAACCAGATCCGCTCCCGCTCCTCGTCCCACACGGCCGGCGAGGTGTAGTCGGTCCCGGCCAGGGTCGGGCGGGGGTCCCAGCCGTCGCGGGCGGTCCGCGGCGGCCCGGCGTGGAGCTGGGTCATCGGGCGCGCGTCAACGGGTGCGCGGGAAGCCGAGATCGACCTTGGAGGTGCCGGGATCGGGCCAGCGGGCGGTCACGACCTTGGCCCGAGTGTAGAACTGGATGCCTTCGGGGCCGTACATGTGGAGGTCGCCGAAGAGCGACGACTTCCAGCCCCCGAAGCTGTAGTACGAGACCGGGACCGGGATCGGGACGTTGATCCCGACCATCCCGACGTTGACGTCGAACTGGTACTGCCGGGCGGCGCCGCCATCCCGGGTGAAGATCGCCGTCCCGTTGCCATACGGGTTGTCGTTGACGAGGTGGAGCGCCTCCTCGTACGTCTCGACGCGGGCCACGGTCAGGACCGGCCCGAAGATCTCGTCGCGGTACGAATCCATTGCCGGGGTGACCCCGTCGATGAGCGAGGGGCCCAGGAAGAACCCGTCCGAGCCCTCGTAGAGCGGGTGCTCCCGGCCGTCGGCGACGACGGTCGCGCCCTGGGCCGGGGCGGTCTCGAGGTACGAGGCGACCTTGTCGCGGTGCTGCTTGGTGACGAGGGGGCCCATCTCGGCCTCGGGGTCCGAGCCCGGGCCGACCTTGACCTTCGGGAGGCGCTTCGCGATCGCTTCGACGAGCGGGTCGGCGACCGTGCCGACGGCGACGATCGTGGCGATCGCCATGCACCGCTCGCCCGACGAGCCGTAGCCCGCCGAGACGGCGGCATCGGCGGCCATCTCGACGTCGGCGTCGGGCAGGACGATCATGTGATTCTTGGCACCGCCGAGGGCCTGGACGCGCTTGCCGTGGCGGGTGCCGGTCTCGTAGATGTACCGCGCGATCGGGGTCGAGCCGACGAAGCTCACGGCGGCGATGTCGGGGTGGCCCAGGATCCGGTCCACGGCGACCTTGTCGCCCTGGACGACGTTGAAGACACCGTCCGGGACGCCGGCCTCGCGGAGCAGCTCGGCCAGGAAGATCGAGGCGGAGGGGTCCTTCTCGGACGGCTTCAGGATGAACGTATTGCCGCAGGCGATGGCATTGCCGAACATCCACATCGGGACCATTGCCGGGAAGTTGAACGGCGTGATCCCGGCCACGACGCCCAGCGGCTGGCGGATCTGGTAGACGTCGATGCCGGTCGAGACCTGCTCGGAGAAGCCACCCTTCAGGAGATTCGGGATGCCGGTCGCGAACTCGAGGTTCTCGAGGCCCCGGGCGACCTCGCCGAGTGCGTCGGAGGGGACCTTGCCGTGCTCGGCGGTGAGGAACCCGGCGATGTCCTTGCGGTGGACGTCCACGAGGTTCCGGATCCGGAACATGACCTCGGTCCGCTTCGAGAGGGAGGTCGCCCGCCAGGCCGGGAACGCGGCCTTCGCCGCGGCGACGGCAACATCGACTTCGGCGACCGACGCCAGGTCGACCTCGCGGGCCAGGGCGCCGGTGGCGGGGTTATAGATGGGACCGCGACGGCCGGACGCGCCGGCCACGCGACGACCACCGATCCAGTGATTGACGGGCTCGCCGACGGACATCGACCGGTCGATGTCGGGCTCTGCGACCTGGGTCATGGACGGAACCTCGGCTGGAACGCGGCAGGTGGCCGACGAGCGGCCGTCGTCAAACGATACCGCGCCTCGTCGATTCCCCCGTCGGCCGGCCCTGCAGGCGCGACACGATGAGCCTCGACGTGACCGGAATCCGAGGGCCCGCCGGCGTTGCCGGGCGGGCCCTGGTAGTTGCGAAGTGGGCGACCGGCGTTACCGGACGCTGAGGATCGTCCTCCCGAGCTCAACCGTTCCGTCGCCATAGACGATCTGGCCGAGGTACCACATCGTGGCGTCCAGGCCCGTGTACGTCAGCGGGACGGACAGGATGCCACCCGTCGTCGCCACGGCGGTCGGCGGGAGGTTGACATTGCCGGCGTCGGCGTTCGGAACGACCCAGTCGTAGAACGTGAAGCTCGCGCTGGGGTCGACCGTGGCGAAGCCGTGGACCCACACGGTGTAGGTCCCCGCCGCGGGATTGCGGATCGTCGCCAGCTCGTTCGAGTCGCCGTCGGCCGCAAGGGCCACGAGCGTCCCGGACGCGTTCAGGACGAAGACGTCGAGGTCCGTGCCGGCCGGGCTGATCGTCGACTCATCGACGCCGGCCCGGAAGACCGCGGTCCCGGCCGGGACCACGACCTCGAACGACGTTCCCTCGGGGTTCGCGGGATCGAAGTTCTGGTCGGGATCCTGGGGCACAGTGCCGGCCCGCTCCGTCGCCGCGACGAGGCCGTTGGCGGCGAAGGTCAGGCTGCCGTCGTAACCGGTGCGCACGTCGTACGTGACACCGGACTGCATGCTGGCCACTTCGGCCGGCGCCGCGAGCGGCACGGGCCGGATGACGATCGGCGAGCGGACGACGTGACCCGCGCCGTCATTCCAGCGGAGCTGGCCGCCGACGTACGAGCTGAGCGTTGCGGTGGTCCGGGTGAACGTCACCGTGAAGGTGCCTGTCTGGCCCGGGTTCAGGGTGAGGCTGGCCGGCTCGACGACGGCGGTGACGCCGACGAGTCCGTTGATCGAGGACGTGTAGGTCGCCGCGGCGCTGCCGACGTTCGTGACCCGGCGCTTGACCGTCTGGATGCCGGCCAGGTCGCCGATGGCGATCGACGCGACGTTCATGTCGCTCGCGTCAATCGAGAAGCCGGCGCCCATCAGGGCACCGCAGGTGGCGGCCGGGTTGGCGAACAGCTGGGGAGCCTGGCCGCACAGGAACGCCAGCCAGTCGTTGAAGCCGTTGTTGTAGACGAGGCCCGGATCGGCCGCCGAGTTCGGGGCCACGTGGCCGGCGCCCTGGCGGAAGATCAGGATCGGGTTCGTCTCGGGGGCGGGGGTGCCGCCGTCGAGGACGTCCGTGCCGCTCGTCATGAGGGCCGACTTGACCGCCATCGGCGACCAGGTCGGGTGCAGGTCCATGAGCAACGCCGCGAGGCCGGCCACGTGGGGGCTCGACATCGAGGTGCCGCTGAAGAGGTCGAAGTCGCGACCGTTGATCGACGGTGAGACAGCCGCGAGGATGTCCTGGCCGGGTGCGATGACGTCCGGCTTCAGGAGGTCGCCGCCGGCGCCGGCGAGCGGCCCCCGCGACGAGAACGAGGCCGTGAACGGCGCCGGCTCGGTGAAGATGACCGTCGCCTCGTTGATCGTGGCGGTCGCGCCGGTGGTCGCCGCGTACGCCTCGAGCGTCGCCTTGAACGTGTGCGAGACGTGGATGCTCGGGACGAAGTGGAAGTCGGCGTTGGTCGAGCTGAGGGACTGATTGACCATGACCATGCCGGCGCCGCCGGCCTGGAGGACGGCCTTGCTCTTGTCGACGCGGGCGATCACGCCCCGCTCGCAGAGCACGATCGCGCCGGCGACCACCGCCGGATCGAGCGATCCCGGGACGCACAGCTGGACGGCGACGGCCGCCGTTGGGATGCCGCTGACCGGGGTATGGGTGTAGGCCGGGTTGAGGGCCGTCTCGGAATCGATGAACGGCGCGGGTCCGACCGCGGTCGCGACCGATGCACCCTCGATGACGGTGCCGTCGCCGAGGGTGAGCGAGCCGAGGCCGTTCCGGTTGTGGGTCCCCGCCGCGACCGTCGTCAGCCACGGGCTGGGATGGGCGACCGTGCCGCTCGCCGGGCCGCTGTTGCCGGCCGACGTCGCGACGAAGACGCCCGCGGCGGCCGCGAACAGGAACGAGATCTCCACGCCGTCGGCGAAGTTCGTGGCCGTGCCGCTGACCGAGTAGTTGATGACGTCGACGCCGTCGGCGACGGCCTGATCAATCGCCGCCGCGAGGTCGGCACCGCTGCCGCTCGCCGTGTCACCGGACTGGGTCGACCAGAGGGCCTTGTAGGCCGCGATGCGGGCGCGCGGCGCCATGCCGCTCACCTCGCCGAAGACCGCCGCCTCCCCGGTCGCAGCGACACCGAAGTTGCCGCCGGCGGTGGACGCCGTGTGGGTGCCGTGACCGTTGTAGTCGCGGACGGAGTTGAACTCCCAGGGCCGCTGCGCGTCGACGCCGGCGTTGCCACCCTGGCCGGAGTTGTAGTACCGGGCGCCGATGAGCTTCTGGTTGCAGAGCGTGGCAGTGAACTGCTCGCCCGGAACGCACTTGCCGTGCCAGCCCGGGATCTGCTGGTAGGCCCGCTTCGCGCCCGGGGCATTGCTCGGCGCCCCGCTGGCGTCGACGCGGTCGGCAAAGCTGAGGCTCTCGGGCCAGATGCCCGAGTCGACGATCCCGATGATCACGTCCTCGCCGCCGTGGCCGATGCCGCCGAGCTGGTCCCACAGACCGCCCGTGGCGTCGAGGCCGAGGAATGTCGGCGTGGACGACGTGTCAACCGAGTACATCGTGTCCTTCGCGACCGACATGACGTCCTTGCGGGCCGCAAGCCGGTTCGCCTGGTCGGCGGTGAGGCGCGCCGCGAAGGCGTCGTTCGTGAAGACATAGCTGTAGAGCTTCTTCGATGTCGCGGCGCCGACGGCGCCGAGGGCGGCGTCGTGGCGGCTCGTCAGGTAGTCGGTGTACCGAACGACAGCGGCGGCGAAGGGGTTGATCTTCGCCCCGGCGTTCGGGGCCGTGGCCTTCAGGCCCTTGATGCTGCCGTCGTAGACGACGGCCGGCAGGGCATCCATCCGAACGATGTAGACGCCATCCGAGGTGAACCGCGCGGCCGCCGCCGCGCCCTTGGCGGCGAGCGTGCTCGCCGGCATGGCCGAGACCAGGAGGGCGAGGGCCGTGAGCAGGACGATGATCGATCTGGAATTCCGCAATGGACTGGCTCCCATGGGCAGGCTCTGAGGCACGCGACGTTGCCCGTCGGCGCCTCTGGATGGGGCAGTGCGCCGGCCTCCAACCGGCATGTCGGTCGAGTCTAGTACGGGCG
>DASWGY010000084.1:0-6480 GCA_036393495.1 Candidatus Limnocylindrales bacterium | reverse complement strand
GCGGCTACCGGAACGGCGCGTGGTCGCTGTGGCTTGAGCCGAGTGGCGACGCCTACCTGGTCTCGCCGGACACGATCGAGCGCTGGCCGCGATCGTCTGATCCGTTCATCGGCTGCGCCTAGCCTGCCGGCAAGTCGATCGCCCTCGCAGCCTCGGTCCGCAATTCAGTCGCTGTCGCGCCCGAGGCCAGGCGCTCGCGGATCGAGGTCGCGCCGTCGGCCTTCGAGAGCTTCCGGCCGTCGGGCCGGCGGATGAGCGGGTGGTGGAGGAAGCGCGGCGGCGAAGCCCGGCCCAGGAGCCGCCCGAGCCGGACCTGGGCCGGCGTCGCGGCGAGGAGGTCCTCGCCGCGGACCACGAGGTCGATCTCGTGGCGCAGGTCGTCCACGACGACGCACAGGACGTACGTCCAGTTGCCGTGGCGGTCACGGATCGGAAGGTCACCGGCCGCTGCCACCGCTCCGGCCCGGACCCCGAGGACGAGGTCGGTCCAGGCCTCGTCGCCGTCGCCGAGCGCCACTCGCCACGCGACGCCGGTCGCATCGCGGGCCAGGCCGCGAGCGGCACAGCCACCGGGGCAGCCCGGTCCTGCCCAGGCCCGGCCGTGGGCGGTGGCCCAGTCCGCGAACGTCGAACGCGAGCAGTCGCAGGCGTACACCGGCGCGACTCGCTCCAGGAGGGCGACCGCGGTCTCGTAGGTCGGGCCGTTGTCGGACTGGCGGTACGCCGACGGACCGGGCTGCCGGAAGGACGCGAGCAACGGCTCGTCGGGCACGAACCCGAGGGCCTCGAGGTCGTCGAGCAGGGCCGACTCGTATGCCGGGCGGCAGCGCTGGCGATCGTGATCCTCGATCCGCAGGACGACCGTCCCGCCGCTGCCCCGGGCCACGCTCCACGTGACGACGGCGTTCGCGACGTGGCCCAGGTGGAGGTAGCCGGTCGGGGCCGGTGCGAACCGCGTCCGGAGGCCGTGCGGCAGGGCCGCGGTCGCGCCGGCGAGGCGCTCGGAGAAGGGGGTCTCAGTCGTCGCCGGGCTCCCGCTGCGAGTCCCGGCCCGCGCGCCGCCCCGGAGCCTCGGTGGCCTCGTTGGCCGCCTCCCGTGCCGCCCGCCGCCGATCGGCCGCCTCGAGCGCCCGCGTCGCCGAGAAGAGGCGCCGGTAGATCGCCAGCACGTCGGCCTGGGGCATCGGTCCGGCGTTCGCCATGGCGATCCGGAGCAGGATCTCGCGCTCTCGCTCGATGTCGCGGATCCCACGCCGGCCCGCGGCCGCCTTGGCCCGGCCCACGCCCCGGGCGAGCTCGGCCCGCTCGTTGAGGAGCTTGACGATCCGCCGGTCGAGGACATCGATCCGCCGCCGCAGCCGCGCCAGCTCGGCCGTTTCGGTCGCGTCGCCCGGCGGCCGTCGCTCAGCCACCGTCGCCCCCGATCCGCTCGTCGACGACGTCCAGCCCCAGGAGCGCGCGATCATCGTGTCGATACCGCCCTCGTGACTCGGAGTCAGCACTGACCCGTCGAAGGAGCGTCGCCGGGCCCCTCGACCGACGCACGGCGGAGATCCGTGACCCACCGTCATGTTCGATCCTCGAGGCGGCCCGAGGCGGCCGGCGAAGCCCGAATGGCTGACTGCCAGTCACGGGCGACCTCAGCCGGCGAGCGAGTGTGATGCCCTCAGCCGGCGGCCGCCGCTCAGCCACCGTCGCCCCCGAACCGCTCGGCGATCCGCTCCAGCGCGAGGTGGTAGACCCGGGCCCCCTGGCCGACGATCGAGGCCAGGGCGATGTCGGTCAGGAAGCTGATTCGTCGGAAGGCCTCACGCGTCGAGGGATCGGACAGGTGGACCTCGATGAACGGCCGCTCGACCGCGAGGAGCGCGTCACGCAACGCGACCGACGTGTGGGTCAGGCCGCCGGCGTTGACGATCGCGACGTCGAAGTCGCGGGCGTGGAGGCGGTCGATGAGGGCGCCCTCGTGGTTCGACTGGAAGACGTCGACCTCGAGCCCCAGGTCCGCCGCGTGAACCCGGATCCCGGCGTGGATCTCGTCGAGCGTCTCGCGGCCGTAGATCTCGGGCTCCCGCGTCCCGAGCAGGTTCAGGTTGGGGCCCTGGAGGACGAGGACTCGGGTCACACGGCACCGCCCACGGCCGCCGGCGACAGGAGCCCGGCCGCGATCTCGCGGACGAGCGCAGGGTCGATGTCGTCGTGGATCGCAGACCCCGAGGCCGTCGGCAGGACCCAGCGCAGTCGTCCGGCCCGGTGCTTCTTGTCGAGCTCGAGGTGCTCGAGGACGGCCTCGAGCGAGTAGGGGAGCAGCCCCGCCCCGAGCTCGAGGGCGTCGAGGACCCGCTCGACCCGCGCCGCCCGGTCCGGCGGCGTGACGCCGGCCGCGACCCCGATCCGGCAGGCGGCCCGGAGGCCGTAGCCGACGGCCTCACCATGGCGGAGGTCCCGATACTCCCCGGCCGCCTCGACGGCATGGCCCAGCGAGTGACCCAGGTTGAGGGCGATCCGGCCGCCGGCCTCGCGCTCGTCGGCCGCGACGACCTCGACCTTGGCCCAGGCGCAGCGCTCGACGAGCTCGGCCAGGGAGCCGTCGGCCACGCTTGCGGGGTCGCCCACGGCGAGGGCCGGGCCACGGGCCTCGAGGAGGTCGAGGAGTCGCTCGTCGCCGAGCGCCGCCATCTTGACGGCCTCGCCGAGGGCGGCCCGACGCTCGCGTTCGGGCAGGGTCGCTAGAAGGGCGACGTCGATGACGATCGCGGCCGGCTGGTGGAACGCCCCGACGAGGTTCTTGCCCTCCGGGAGGTCTACGCCGGTCTTGCCGCCGATCGAGGAATCGAGCTGCGCAACCAGCGTCGTCGGGACCTGGATCAAGGGAACGCCGCGGAGCCATGTCGCTGCGAGGAAGCCGGCTGCATCCCCGAGCGCCCCGCCACCGACCGCGATCAGGGCCTCGCGCCGTTCGACCCGCCGCCGGGCCAGCTCCCGGGCCGCGGTCTCGACCACGGCGAGCGTCTTGGCCGCCTCACCCTGCGGCAGGACGATGACCTCGACCGGGAGGCCGGAGGCCGCCAGGGCGGACTCCAGTCCGTCGCCGACCGCGGCCCAGGCGCCGGGCTCGGTGACCACGACGGCGCGCGGACAGCCGAGCCGTGCGAGCTCGGCGGCCACGACCCGGCCGGCGATCCCGTCACCGATGACGACCCGGCCAATGGTCGTCTCTGCCCGGAGCAGGGTCGTGCCCCCGTCTCTCTCGGCCTCCCCGGCAAGGCGCTCGACGGCATCGACGACCACGTGGACATCGGCCACGCTCGTGATTTGGGTCGCCGCCCCGTAGAACCGCTCCCGGGCTGCCGTCAGCTCGCGCAGCGCCCGGATCGGGTCGCGACCGGTGATGAGCGGCCGGACGTTCGGGCTGTGGCGCAGGCGCTGGGCGAGCACCTCGGGCCGCGAATCGAGCCAGATCGGGAGGCGGTCGCGGAAGAGGCGCCAGCGGTTGCGCGGGTCGACCACCGCCCCGCCACCGGTTGCGATCACGCGTCGGGTTCCGGGGTCCGCGTCCGCCGGCCCGAGCGCGAGGATCGCCGCCCGCTCCCGGGCCCGGAAGCCGGCCTCGCCCTCTTCCCCGAAGATCTCCGGGATCCGGGCGCCCGCCTCGCGCTCGATGACCTCGTCGAGGTCGATGAAGGTCGCCCGGTGGCGCGCAGCCAGCCGCCGCCCGACGGCGCTCTTGCCGCTGCCCGGCAGCCCGATGAGCACGACGTCCACGGTCCGCTCGCTCTGTCTCGCGCCGGCGCCTAGTCGTCGCCGCCGGAGCCGGCCTCGTCGCCGCCGGGCGCTGCCGGACGGCCGCCGATCGTCGGCGCGGGCGGGGTCGAGGTCATGAGTCGCCGGTGCGTCGCCATCCGCTCGCGGACGACGTCCATCCGATCGCCACCCAGCGTCTCCAGGACGAACCGCGCCAGGGTCAGCATCACCATCGCCTCGCCGATGACTCCCGCCGCGGGAACGACACTGATGTCGCTGCGCTCGTAGTGGGCCTTGTCGACTGGCTGGCCGGTGATGAGGTCGGCCGATGGCAGCGGCCGGGCCAGGGTCGAGATCGGCTTGACCGCGCCCCGGACCACGATCGGCTCGCCGTTCGAGATCCCGCCGGTCGTTCCGCCGGCGTTGTTCGAGCGATGGATCCAGTGGCCGTCGTCGGCCCGCCCGTCGATGATGTCGTGGACCGCGCTCCCCAGGCGACGCGTCTGCTCGAAGCCGAGGCCCAGCTCCACGCCCTTGACGATGTTGATGCTCATGATCGCAGCCGCCAGGGCGGCATCCAGGCGGCGGTCCCAGTGGACATAGGAGCCCAGCCCGATCGGGACGCCGTGGGCGACGACCTCGAAGACCCCACCGATCGTGTCGCCCCCGGAGCGAGCTTCGTCGATCCGGGCGACCATCCGCTCCTCGGCTGCCGGGTCCGGGCAGCGCAGCGGCGAGGCGTCCGCCTCCTCGCGGGATCGCGTGGCGCTCGCCGGGTCCAGGGCCACGCCCCCGACCTCGGCGGTGAATGACCAGACCTCGATGCCGAGCTCGCGCAGGAACGTCCTGGCCACGCCGCCCGCGGCAACCCTGGCGGCCGTCTCCCGGGCCGACGCGCGCTCGAGGACGTTGCGGACGTCGGAAAAGCCGTACTTGAGGGCCCCGGCGAGGTCGGCGTGCCCGGGCCGGACCCTGGTCACCGGCGTCGCCCGCTTGACGCCCTCGGCCACCTGTGCCTCGATGGCGGCGGCCTGCTCGTCGGAGAGCGGCTCGGGCTGCATGACCGGGCCCCAGTTCTGCCAGTCGCGGTTGGCGACGAGGAGGAGGATCGGCGAACCCAGCGTCCGCCCATGGCGGACGCCACCCAGGATCTCGGCCCGGTCCGTCTCGATCGCCTGGCGAGCGCCGCGCCCATAGCCGCGCTGGCGCCTTCCAAGATCGACGGCCAGATCGCCGGCGGTCAGCTCCAGCCCCGCCGGGACGCCCTCCACGGTGACGCCGAGCGTCGGACCGTGGGATTCGCCCGCGGTCAGGAACCGGAACGGCGGCGGTGACATCGGGTCAGTCCGTCGATCGGGATGGCGAGCGCCCAATGCGGCGGTTCACCCGCTCGCCGCCGTGATGCCGCCGTCACCGGCAGGTTCGGTCGACTCGTCGCCGGCCGGCTCCCCTTCGGCCGACCGGAGGCCGCCTGCCCGGGCCGCGGCGAGCGCCTCGCCCATGATGTCGAGGGGGGCCGGCTGGCCCGTCCAGAGGGTGAACGCCGCGGCCCCCTGGTGGAGGAGCATCGTCTCGCCGTCCTGGGCGGTGGCGCCGGCCGACTGCGCGTCGCGGAGGAGCCGGGTCCGGTTATAGATGAGGTCCAGGACGAGCAGCTCCGAGGCGAGCACCTCGGCCGGGATGGGGCTCTCGTCGTCGGTCAGCCCGATCGAGGTCGCGTTGACCAGGATCTTCGACTTCGTCAGCTCCGATTCGATGATCGAGGGGTGCCAGGGCATCGCTCGCAGCTCCATGTGCGAGGCGCTCCGCCCGAAGTGCTTTACCAGGCCCTCGGCTCGATGGAGGTGGCGATTGAAGACGACGATCCGGGTGAAGCCCTCGCGGATCAGGCCGTAGACGACGGCCCGGGCACCGCCGCCCGCCCCCAGGACCACCGCCTGGCGCGGCATCTTGGCCCGGCCCACGAGCTTGTCGAGGGCGGCCGAGAAACCGGGCACGTCGGTGTTGTGGCCGACGAGCCGGCGGCCCTCGCGAGTGATCGTGTTGACCGCCCCGGTCGCGTGGGCCTCCTCGGTCAGGCGGTCGATCAGGGGAACCACGCGCTCCTTGTGCGGGATCGTGACGTTGGCCCCCAGGAAGTCGTCGCCGCGAATCTCGGTGATGGCATCCGGGAGATCGATCGGCGCCCGATCCCAGAGCTCGTAGGCGGCATCGATGCCGCGGGCGTCGAAGGCGGCCTGCTGCATCGCGCCCGAGAGCGAGTGCGCGACGGGGTGGCCGATGAGGACGACTCGCTTCGTCATGCTCGGATCCTTTCCAGGTCGGTGAAGAACGCGGGGTAGGAAATCGAGACGCTTGCCGGGTGACCGACGCTCGTCCGCCCGGCGGCGATGAGTCCGGCGATCGCGAACGTCATCGCCAGCCGGTGGTCGTCGAGGCTGTCGGTCGGCGCACCGGTGAGACGAACGGGGCCGTCGATCGTGAGGTCGTCCCCGTCGACCTCGACCTGCGCGCCGAGCGCGCCCAGCCCGGCGGCGATCCCGGCGAGCCGATCCGACTCCTTGTGGCGGAGCTCCCCGGCGCCCCGGATCGTCGTTCGGCCCCGGGCCTGGGTCGCGGCCAGGCACAGGATCGGGATCTCGTCGATGGCGGCCGCGACGTCGGCCGGGCCGATGTCGATGGCCCGGAGCTCCGACGACCTGGCGATCAGATCGGCGACCGGCTCGCCAACGTGGT
>DASWGY010000083.1:0-6943 GCA_036393495.1 Candidatus Limnocylindrales bacterium | reverse complement strand
GCCGGGCCACGCCCGCTGACCTCGAGGTTGACCCGCCCGAGCACGGTGTCGACGAAGCGGAACGTGTCGGCGGTCTGGTTCTGCTGGGTCGGGTCCGTGTAGACCGTGATCGTCACCGGTGGCCGGGGGGCATCGCCGGCTGCGGCGAGGGCCGCGCCGTACCCGTCCGGGACGATGAGCACGGCCCGCACGTCGCCCTCGCGCATCGCGGCCAGGGCGTCCGCCTCCGCCTCGTCGGTCAGCTCGACGTTCTCGAGCCCTGCAAACGACGTCCGGAGCGACGCCGAGGCCGCCGAGCCATCGAGGTCGACCCAGGCAAAGGTCCGGGTCGCCGATCCGCCACCGGTGAAGATCGCCCCAAACATGAGGATGAAGATCAGGGGGAAGGCAAGCGTCCAGAACATCGCTGCCCGGTCCCGGGCGAAGCTCCGGATGTTGGCGATCGTGAGTTGGATCAGGGGACGCATCCGCCGGATCTCCCTAGTCCCGCAGCGCTCGCCCGGTGAGGGCCAGGAAGACGTCCTCGAGGGTCGGCCGGCGGATGGTCAGGTTCTCGGGTTCCGATCCGGCTGCCTCGGCCGCGGCCAGCAGCCCTTCGATCGTGCCTGGGACGTCGCGGGTGTAGAGGACGACCTCGCCGTTCTCGTGGGCCACCGAGCTGACCCCGGCGAGCGCCGCGAGCGGCGCGTCGGCCAGCCCATCGATCCGATCGAAGCGCACGGCCCGGTCATGGAAATGCCGCCCGACGAGCTCCTTGACGGTCCCCGATTCGAGGATCCGACCGTGGTCCATGATCGCCAATCGATCGCACAGGACCTCAGCCTCTTCCATGTAGTGGGTGGTGAGGAGGATCGTCCGGCCCTGCCGCCGAAGGTCGAGGACGACGTCCCACAGGGACCGACGCGCGGCAGGGTCCAGCCCGGTCGTCGGCTCGTCGAGGAACACGAGCTCGGGGTCGTTGACGAGTGCCAGGGCGACGGCGAGTCGTTGGCGCTGGCCGCCCGACAGTTCGCGCGTCTGGCTGTTGCGCTTCTCGCCGAGATCGAAGCGCTCGATGAGCTCCCCGGTCGAGTGGCCATGACGGTCGTAGAACGACCGGAACAGATCGAGGACCTCGGTGACCGTCAGCTTCGGGTAGAGCGACGCGGTCTGGAGGGCGACCCCGATCCGCGGCTTCAGGGCCTCGGGACTCCTGTTGGCATCGATGTCGAGAACGGTCGCCTCGCCGGCATCGGAGGCCCGCAGGCCCTCCAGGATCTCGACGGTGGTGGTCTTGCCCGCCCCGTTCGGGCCGAGCAGCCCGAAGACCTCGCCCGCCCGGACCTCGAACGAGATGCCATCGACCGCGTGGGTCTGGCCGTACGTCTTCCGGAGGTCTCGAACGCGAATGGCGAGGCCGGTCCCCGAGGCCGTTGGAGCGCCGACCATCAGAGCCGCTTGCGGAGGTAGGCCGTGACCGATGCGTCGTAGCCGAGGGATTCGTACAGGTGGCGGGCCTCGGGCCGGTGGCGACCGGCAGTGACCTCGACGAAGGCCGCCCCCCGTTCGCGGGCGACCCGCTCCGCCTCGGCCATGAGCTGGTGGCCGAGACCCCGCTCGCGCGCCCCGGCGTCGACGACGAGGGCCAGGATCCTGATGACCACGTCGTCGTGCTCGAAGCGGGGCAGGGCGTGGAAGGCGATGAAGCCGATGACCTCGCCCCCGCGATCGGCGACCACGACCTCCGAATCCGGCCCGGCGAAGCGCGCCAGGCGGGCGAGGATCGCCGACGGCCCCGCCGGGTAGCCCTCGTCCGTGAACATCGCCGCGATGCGCTCGGCGTCGGCCTCCACGGCCGGGCGGAGGACGGTGCCTGGGGATTCGATCATGGCCCGATGGTAGCGCGGAGGGCTCCTCCGGGCGATCGGCGTACGCCCGGAGGGTTCGCCCGGAGGGCGTCAGCGGAGCAGCAGATCCAGGATCGGCTCGCCGAGCCGGATGAACCCGAGGCGCTCGTAGACGCCGATCGCGACATGGTTGCTCTCCTCGACGAGGAGATGGACGAACTCGGTCCCGGCGTCGAGCGCCTCGGCAACCGCAAGGGCCGTCACGAGCGTGCCGTAGCCTCGGCCCCGGAGCGGCGGCGCCGTGGCGATCGAGGAGAGGTAGGTTCCTCCGCCCTGGGTGACGCGCCGGGCCACGGCGGCCGGCTGGCCGGCGACGAGGACGAGCAGCACCGCGCCATCCGGACGGCGTCCCGCGGCCAGCGTCTCGGCGCCGAGCGCCGGAACCCGGTCCGATTCGACGTCGAAGGCCTGGACGAGGAGGCGGGCGACCTCGATCGCCCGGAGCTCCGGCCCGCGCCCGACGTGCTCGAGGGCGAGGTCGGGGCGGCGCGAGAAGGAGTGAGCCAGCCTCAGCGACGGCGCCCCGTCGACGAGGATCATCGAGCGGTCGACACCGACCGTGTCGAAGCCGGCGGTGCCGAGGCGAGCACCGAGATCGGCCGGCTGGTTGGCGAGGGGCAGGGTCCGGATGTGCGGCAGCCGATCCAGCGTCGCGAACAGCGTGATGATCTCGTCGATGCGGCGCCCGAACTCACGGTCGGTCGCCGGCCAGTCGGGGGCCACGATCCGATTCCAGAACGGCTCGTGGTCCACCGGATCGTGCAGCAGGACCGCGTCTCCGAGGTCGCGCACCACTCGCGTCCCCGTCGCGTGGACGCTGGCCTCGTGTCGCGCCAGGCGACGGACGAGTGCCTCGCCCGGGTCGACCGGTTGGAGCACGTGAGCCGTCAGGGACGATCGAGGGCGAAGAGCGTCGCGCCGGACGGAAGCTCCACGACCGTCGGCTCGGACAGGCCGGCGGCCGCAAACCAGGCTCGATAGGCCGAGACGTCCCGAAGCCCGGCGCCCATGAACACCTCATCGAGGTGGACGCCGGCGATCAGCTCACCGTGGATCGTCCGCATCTCGCCGGGATCCGTCGGCAGGAGCCAGTCGAGAACGACGATGCTGCCGCCCGGGTTCAGAGCGTCCCAGGAGGCTCGCAGCGAGGCCGCCGGGTCGGGCAGGAAGTGAAGGGCGTACTGGTAGTAGACGAGGTCGAACTGGCCCGGCCGGGTGACCTCGTCCCGCGCCACCTGCTCGATCCGGATCCGGCCGCCGAGCCCGGCGTCCTCGATCAGCTCGCGCGCCCGCGAGATCGAATCCGGCTCCGCCTCGATGCCGACGAGCTCCAGGCCCGGGAAGCGCTGGGCCATCGCCACGAGCCAGCGACCACCGCCGCAGTGGACGTCCAGGATCCGGCCCCCGGCGACGAGCTTCGAGACGAGGTTCGGCAGCACCGCCAGCCCCTCGGCGAAGAAGACGGCGATGTCCTGGCGGGTCACCTGCTCGATCGCAGCCCGATAGCGATCCGGGCGCGACGGCACCGGCACGCCGGTCCGGAAGAAGTCGAGCATCCGATCCCAGTCGAAGGTCGCCACCACGGAGTGGACGAACTGGCCCCCGAGGAACTCCGATCGCTGCTCGTCGAGGAGGATGAGGGCCGTCTCGGGATCGATGGTCAGGACGCCGCTCTCGGAGCGGACGAGGCCGTGGGCGTCGGCGGCCCAGGCCCAGGTCTCGACCGCTCGCGGGTGGGTCGACGTCCGGCGAGCCAGCTCGTCCGCGCGAAGTCCCTCCTCGCCGGCGGCACGGATGGCCCGGAAGAAGCCGAGATCGACGCCCAGAAAGACGAGCCACGTCCGGTAGAAGCCACCGATCGCGGCGATCAGGTCATCGAAGCGGTCGTCGAGGCGCATCGTGGCTCGATTGTCGCATGACCAGCGGTCGTCAATAACGGGCTACGCCGTGGTAGCATGTGAGCGTCCGCTCGGGCCGCTTGGTCGTCCGGGCCACCCGACCTGGAGCCCGTCATGCGCACCCTCGCCCGCCCCATCGGCCTCGGCCTGGCCGCCCGCGGCGATCCTCACGACGTCCTCGACTGGGCCCGATCGGCCCGCGATCGCGGCCTCGATTCTGTCTGGGTCCACGATTCCTATTTCGAGCGCGATGCCGTGACCTTCGCCACGGCAGTCGCCGACGGGCTCGCCCGCGACCGCGACGGGACGAGCTTCCGGGTCGCCCTCGGGGCGGTCAATCCGTTCACCCGGCACCCCGTCGTCCTGGCCATGACCGGATCGGCGCTCGACGAGCTGCTGCCGGGCCGCATCGTCATGGGCCTCGGAACCGGCCTCCCGCTGCGTCTCAAGCAGATGGGCATCCCGTACGAGATGGGCGAAGCGGTCGAGGGCGTCTCCGCGGCGATGGACCAGGTGCGGGCGTTGTGGGCCGGTGACCGGCTCCAGTCCGGGACGCCGGGCCTGCCGCCGATCCAGCCGATGTTTCCCCCGACCCACCGTATCCCGCTCATCATCGCCGCCTACCGCAAGGAGCTCGTGACCCTGGCCGGGCAGAAGGCCGACGGCTACCTCGCCCGGCCGGCCGAGTCCATCCCGTCCCTGCGGGGCATCCTCGAACGGCTCCGCGCCGCGGCGGCTGCGGCCGGCCGCGACCCGGCCTCGCTCGAGACGGCCGGCTATCTGCTGTCGCTCGTTGACCGGACCCGGCGCGAGGCGCTCAACCGGGCGAAGCGGGAGCCGTTCGTCATCTACATGATGTCCGTCCTCTCGGACGTCTCGCTGCGGCGGGCCGGCTTCGAGGCCGAGCTTCGCGACCGCATCGCCGCGGCCTGGCGGGCCGAGGACTACACCCTCGCCGGGAACCTCATCCCCGACGAGCTCCTCGATGCGTTCTTGCTCTGCGGGACGCGCGACGACGTGGCCGCCAAGGCCCTCGCCTTCCACGCCGAGACCGGCCTGGGGCTGCCGCTCCTCCAGCCGGTCCTCCAGGAGGAGCGCCAGATCGAGGAGCTCATCGCCGCGGCGACGATCTACGCCGAGCTGCCGCTGGCGGCCCGCTGGGTCGCGCCGGCCCGCGAGGTGCGAGCGTCGGAGGCGGCGGAGCCGATCGCGACCGGGGCGGCGGAGCCCGGGGCCGCGGAGCCCGAGGCGGGAGGGCCCGTGTCCGTGGCGCGCCGTCCCGAGACCACCGCCGGGGTCGGGTCGCTGGCCGACGATCGTCGGCTCGGGCCGATCGAGGCCGCCCGGCGAAGGGTCACCGCGACCTGGGAGATCCTCCGGCCGTTCGCCTACACAGCCTCGGTCATCCCGGTCGTCGCAGGCGGCGCCCTGGCCGCCCTGGATGGGGCATTCGTGTGGCTGCCGTTCCTCGCCGCGCTGGCCGGGGCCGTGCTCCTCCACTCAGGGACGAACATCGTCAACGAGGTCTACGACGTCCGCCAGGGGATTGACACGATCGTCTCGCCGCGAGCCAGCCATGCCATCGTCAAGGGTCGGATGAGCGAGCGCGCGGCGTTCACGACCGCCGGCGTCGCGTTCGCCCTGGCCATCGCCATCGGGGTCTACCTGATCGCCCTGCGCGGACCGGCCATCGCCGTCCTCGGCCTCGCCGGCCTCATCGGCGGCTGGGGCTACACGGCCCCACCCCTCCAGCTCAAGTACCGCGCCCTGGGCGTGCCCCTCGTGTTCGTCCTGATGGGGCCGCTCATGGTCGTCGGCGGCTACTTCGCGGTAACCGGATCGTGGAGCCCGGCGGCGGTCATCCTGTCGATCCCCGTCGGCCTGCTCGTCGCCGCGATCCTCCACGGCAACGAATGGCGCGACATCAACGAGGACACCCGAGCCGGAATCGTCACCCTGTCGTCGCGCGTCGGCCGCGAGTGGGCCCACTACGGCTACGTGGCCCTCGTGCTCGGGGCGTACATCACGCTCGGGTTGGCGGTGGCCTTCGGGCTCCTGCCGCCGCCGACACTCCTGGCGATCGTGTCGCTGCCGTTCCTCGCCCAGGTTGTCCGTTCGGCCGAGCTCGGGGCAACCGGCCAGGCCCGGGCGATCGCGATGATCGACCTCCAGACGGCCCGGCTCCATCTCGCCTTCGGGGCCTTCCTCGTCATCGGCCTGCTCCTGGCCGGGGTCGTCCGTGGCTGAGGCCCCGGACAGGGTCGAAGACGGTCGGCCGGGGGCACTCGCCCTGGCCGTCGGGCTGGCCGCAGCGGGCCTGGCGTTCAGCGCCACGTTCCGCGGGCCCCGCGACCAGTTCTGGAGGCGGATGACCTGGACCGGGTTGAGCCTCGGGGGGTTGGCGCTGCTGTTCTCGGAACCGGCCCGCGGCGCGCGGATCCGGTGGTGGCACGTCCCGTTGGGCCTGCTCTCAGCCGCCGTCCTGTACGTCACGTTCCGGCTCGGCGACCGGTTCGCCCGTCGCTACGTCCCGGGCGGCGACGCGGAGATTCGCGAGATCTATGCGCTCCGGACACTCCGGCCGCGCGAGGAGATCGCGGCCCGCCTGGCAACGATCGTCGGGCCGGCCGAGGAGCTCTTCTGGCGCGGTCTCGTCCAGTCCGCACTGATGCGCCGCTTCGGGCGGTGGCGCGGCGCAGCGATCGCCGCCGGCGCCTACGGCGGCGTCCACGTGACGTCCGGCAACTTCACCCTGCTGGGCGCGGCCGGCGTGGCCGGCGCCCATTGGTGTGCGCTGTACGCGGCCGGCGCGCCCCTCGGTGCCCTGATCGTCAGCCACGTGGCCTGGGACATCTGGATCTTCCTCGTCCAGCCGACCGGCGAGATCGAGGTCATCGCCCCGGCCTGACGGCGCACACTGCAACGGAATCCCCGGCCTCCGTGTTGAGGACGTCGATGGACCCCGACGTCGCGCTCGCTCACCGCCTCGCCCGCGACCTCGACGCGTCGTTCGAGGCCCTGCTCGGCGCCCACCAGGACCGCTGTTACTCGATCGCCCTGCGGCTGCTCGGCGATCCGCGGGACGCGGAGGAGGTCGCCCAGGATGCGTTCGTCCGGGCCTACCGGGCGATGACCGGCTACGAGCCGGACAGGATCCGG
>DASWGY010000082.1:0-16763 GCA_036393495.1 Candidatus Limnocylindrales bacterium | reverse complement strand
GCGCTTCGACGGCGACGACGGATCGCGCCGGGGCGTGCGCGCCGCCGAGGCGATCGTCGCGGTCGCCGGGATCGATCTCGAGATCCGGGTCGGGGAGTTCTTCTCGATGCTCGGGCCATCCGGGTCGGGCAAGACGACGACCCTCCGGATGATCGCCGGCTTCGAGGCCCCGACGGCTGGCCGCGTCCTCCTCCACGGGCAGGACGTCACCCGCCTTCCGCCCTTCGAGCGCGACGTCAACACGGTCTTCCAGGACTACGCGTTGTTCCCCCACATGTCGGTCGGCGAGAACGTCGCGTACGGCCTCATGATCCGGAAGGTCCCCAGGGCCGAGCGGTCGGCGCGCGTCGCCGCCGCGCTGCAGATGGTCCGCCTCGAGGGCTTCGAGCGACGCCGGCCGAGCCAGCTCTCCGGCGGCCAGCGGCAGCGGGTCGCGCTCGCCCGGGCGCTCGTGAACCGGCCTCGGGTCCTGCTCCTCGACGAGCCCCTCGGGGCCCTCGATCTCAAGCTCCGCGAGGAGATGCAGATCGAGCTGAAGGCCATCCAGCAGGCCGTCGGGATCACCTTCATCTACGTGACCCACGACCAGCAGGAGGCGCTCACGATGAGCGACCGCCTGGCGGTCTTCAATCGCGGCTCGATCGAGCAGCTCGGCACCCCGGCCGACGTCTATGAGCGGCCGGCGACCCGGTTCGTGGCCGGCTTCGTCGGGACCTCCAACCTGCTGACCGGCGATCCCGCGCGAGCGATCGTCGGCGCGGCCGGTACGTTCACCGTCCGGCCGGAGAAGATCCGGCTCGTCGATACCGCGGCGGCGCCGGGGCCCGATGAAGCCTCGGCCACCGGGACGATCCGCGAAGTCGTCTATCTCGGGCCCGACACGCGCTATATCGTGGCGCTCGATGCCGGGGGCGAGCTCGTCGTCACCCAGCAGAACCTGGCGACCTCATCGATGGAGGCGCTCGCGGCCAAGGGGCGGGCGGTCCGCCTCACCTGGAAGCGCCAGCACAACCTGCCCGTCGGGGACGGGTAACCGTGGAGGGGCCCGCCGGATGGACCGGCGGGCGGCCCGCCGGATAGACCGGCGGGCGGAGTCGAGGATCGGCCGTCGGGCCGATCGGAGGAGGAGCATGAAGCAGCGCAGATTCCTGGGCCTGCTGGTCGGCGCCGCGATCGTGGCGGCCGCCTGCGGGACGGGCGCCACCCCGTCACCGACCTTCTCCCTTCCGACCTCGGTCGGCGAGGGCGAGGGCGAGCTGACGGTCCTGGCCTGGCCCGGCTACGCAGAGAACGGCTCGACCGACGAGACCGTGGACTGGGTCACGCCGTTCGAGGATGCCACCGGCTGCAAGGTCACCGTCCAGGTCTTCGGGACGTCGGACGAGGCCTTCAGCCTCTTCTCGACCAACCCGACGAAGTTCGACATCGTGTCCGCGTCCGGCGACGCCAGCCTGCGGCTGGTTCGGGCGGGCTATGTCCAGCCGGTCAACGTCGATCTCGTTCCGAGCTACGCGGACATCTTCCCGGCCCTGAAGGACAAGCCCTACAACACCGTCGACGGCGTCCACTACGGGATCCCGCACGGCCGGGGCTCGAACCTCCTGATGTGGCGGACCGACGAGGTCACCCCGGCACCGACGTCATGGACCGAGATGTTCGACCCCGACTCGCCGCACGCCGGCAAGATCTCCGTCTACGACGCCCCGATCTACATTGCCGACGCGGCCGTCGTGCTGATGGCGACCCAGCCGGATCTCGGGATCAGGAATCCGTACGCCCTCGACGAGACGCAGTTCGCCGCGGCGGTCGACCTGCTCAAGAAGCAGAAGCCGGCGATCGGCCAGTACTGGGTCGACTACACCAAGCAGATGGACGCCTTCCGCGCCGGCGACGCCGTCGTCGGCACGACTTGGCAGGTCATCACCTACCTCCTCCAGGCCGAGGATCCGCCGGTCGAGGTGGAGGTCATCAAGCCGACCGAGGGTGCCACCGGCTGGTCCGACACGTGGATGGTCAACTCGAAGACCACCCACCTGAACTGCGCCTACAAGTGGCTCGATCACATCGTCTCGCCCGAGGTGAACGCCCAGATCGCCTCGTGGTTCGGCGAGGCCCCCGGTAACAGCAAGGCCTGCGCCCTGTCCGAGGCCGACCAGGCCAACTGCGACTTCTTCCACGCCGCTGACGACGCCTTCTGGCAGGACGTCTGGTACTGGCAGACGCCCGAGGCCAAGTGCGTCGACGGTCGCACCGACGTGACCTGCAAGACCTTCGACGACTGGGTCAAGGCCTGGACCGAGATCAAGGGCTGAGATCCCGACGCGACGAGACGCACCCCCCGGCGGACCCCGCCGGGGGGTGACCATTCCCGGAGCCAGATGACGAGCACAGGACTGCGCCCGGCCGCCGGGGTCACCCGCCGCCTCGCCGGGTGGCTCGACCGCCATGCCCGGGTCCGATTGGGCCTGCTCCTGGCGGCCCCGGGAGGCTGGCTCGTCATCGCCTACCTGGGGTCGCTCGCGATCCTCTTCGTGAACAGCCTCTGGACCCGTGACGCCTTCACCGGCCTGGTGATCCGGGAGCTGACCCCCGACAACTTCATCGACATGGTCACCAACCCGCTGTATCGGAATGTGACCCTGCGGACCGTGGGCATGGCCATCGTCGTGACGCTGACCTGCGCGGTGATCGCGTTCCCGATCGCGTACTACATGGCCCGGATTGCCTCGCCCCGGGTTCGCGGGCTCCTGACCGTCGCCGTCCTCATGCCGCTGTGGGCCAGCTACCTCGTGAAGGCCTACACCTGGCGCCTGATCCTCTCGAACGACGGCGTCCTGAACTGGCTCCTCGCGCCGCTCGGGCTGCGTGGGCCGGGTCTCGGCGAGAGCGTCGTGGGACTGTGGCTCGTCTTCACGTACCTCTGGCTGCCGTACATGATCCTGCCGCTGTATGCCGGCCTCGAACGCATCCCGACGTCCCTCCTCGAGGCCTCGTCCGACCTCGGCGGCAAGGGCTGGACGACGTTCCGCCGGGTCATCTTCCCGCTCGTCGTCCCGGCGCTCGTCGCGGGCTCGATCTTCACCTTCTCGCTGACCCTCGGGGACTACATCGCCCCGAGCCTCATCACCACGACCCAGTTCATCGGCAACCTGATCTTCCTGAACTTCGGCGTCCCCGACCTGCCCTTCGCCGCGGCCCTGGCGCTCGTGCCGCTCGTCATCGTGGTGCTGTACCTGCTCGTCGCGCGCCGGCTGGGCGCGTTCGAGGCCCTGTGATGGACCGGACCGCCCGAATCCTGCTCCGGCTTGCCACTGCCCTGGTGCTGGTCTTCATCTACGTGCCGCTCGGCCTGGTCATCCTGTACGCCTTCAACTCGAGCGGGACCTCGGCCTGGCCGCCGGCCGGGTTCACGACCCAGTGGGTCGAGGATGCCCTGGTCAACACCGGCCTCCGGCAGGCATTCCTGACCTCGATCGCCGCTGCCCTGGGTGCCAGCACGATCGCGCTCATCCTCGGCACGCTGGCTGCCTTCGCGGTGGCCCGCCACCGCTTCTTCGGCCGCGAGACGATCTCGTTCGTCGTCATCTTCCCGATCGCCCTGCCGGGGATCGTCACGGGCATGGCCCTGAGCACGACCTTCGCGACCACCGGCCTGCCGCTCGGGCTGTTCGCGATCGTCGTCGGCCATGCCACGTTCTGCATCGTCCTCGTCTACAACAACGTCATCGCCCGGCTCAGGCGGACCGCGCGGTCGCTCGAAGAGGCCTCGGCCGACCTCGGGGCCGACACCTGGCAGACGTTTCGGCACGTGACCTTCCCGACGATCCGGACGGCACTTGTCGCCGGCTTCCTCCTGGCCTTCGCCCTGTCGTTCGACGAGGTCATCGTGACCCTCTTCACGGCGGGCGGGCTCAAGACCCTGCCGATCTGGATCTTCGAGAGCTTCCGCCTCGCCCGCCAGGTGTCGCTGGTCAACGTCGCCGGGATGGTGGCGATCCTGCTGTCGGTGGTCCCGGTCCTCATCGCGTCGCGGCTCACGTCCGGCTCGGGCATCACCGGTGCCCGTGGCTGACGGTCGGACCTACTCGGGACAGGCCGTCCGGCACACGCACGACTGGCTCGACCCGCGTACGATCCCGCCCATGTCCGACTCGCCCGACCAGGACGCCATTCGCGCCGCCCTCGAGGCGGAGGCCGCCCGCCTGCGCGCGGAGCTCGGTGAGCCCATCGAGGGG
Organism: Candidatus Limnocylindrales bacterium; assembly: GCA_036393495.1. Classification (GTDB taxonomy): domain Bacteria; phylum Chloroflexota; class Limnocylindria; order Limnocylindrales; family CSP1-4; genus UBA5189. Next base: position 12,528 of record DASWGY010000082.1, on the reverse strand, counting down.
CCGGGCCAGATGACCTACGGCTCCCAGGCCGCGGCGGCGACCCACGTCTTCGAACAGCAGCGCGACCTCGCCCTCCGCGACCGGGAGCGGGCCCAACTCCGCCAGGTCGAGGAGGCCCTCGAGCGGCTCCGTGACGGGACCTTCGGGGCCTGCCGGAGCTGCGGCAAGCCGATCGGCGAGGAGCGCCTGGCCGCGATCCCCTGGGCGGCCACCTGCATCGACTGCGCCCGGGCGGCGCGGTGACGGACGCCGCGGCCGAAGCCGCGGCCCATGCGGCGGCCGCCCGTGCGGCGGCCGATGCCGCGGTAGCAAGTGCGGCCGATACCGCGGCCGCCGGTGCGGCCGCCAGCGGCTCGCTCGTCACCCTTGCAGACATCCGGGCGGCGGCGGGACGACTGCAGGGCGTCGCCAGCCGGACGCCCCTCGTGCCCTTCTCGGCCGGGCCGCCGCCGGTCCTCCTGAAGGCCGAGTCCCTCCAGCCGATCGGCGCATTCAAGATCCGCGGCGCCTGGAACGCGATCGCCCAGCTGACCGACGCGGAGCGGCGCCGGGGCGTCGTCACCCACTCGTCGGGCAACCACGCCCAGGGCGTCGCCCGGGCGGCGCGGGTCGCCGGCATTCATGCCGTGATCGTCATGCCCGCGGACGCGCCGGCCGTGAAGCGCAGCCGGGTCGAGGCGGACGGCGCGGAGGTCGTCACCGTCGCGATCGAGAGTGGCGCCCGTGAGGCAATGGCGGACCGGCTCGTGGAGGAGCGTGGCCTGGTCCTCGTCCCGCCCTACGACGACGACCGGATCATCGCCGGCCAGGGAACCGTCGGCCTCGAGATCGCCGAGGACGTCGCCGACCTCGCCCTCGTCCTCGTCCCGATCGGCGGCGGCGGACTGGCCAGCGGCGTTGCCGTCGCCGTCAAGGCGCTCCGTCCCCGGGCGCGGGTCATCGGCGTGGAGCCGGAGCTGGCGGCCGACGCGGCCGAGTCCCTCCGGGAGGGCCGGATCGTTCGCTGGGACGGCAGCCTGACGTCGCGGACGATCGCCGACGGGACGCGGACCCAGGCGATCGGGCGTCGCCCGTTCGCCCACCTCACCCGCCTCCTCGACGGGATCGTGACGGTCGGCGAGGCCGAGATCGCGGCCGCCGTCCGGCTCGCCGCGGAGGAGAGCCGGCTCGTGGTCGAGCCGTCGGGGGCCCTGGCGATCGCGGCCGCGCGGTTCCACGACCGCGGGCTCGGGCTCGCCGGCCTCGAGGGCACGGTCGTGGCCATCGTGAGCGGCGGCAACGTGGACCCGGTCCGCTATCGCGGCCTGCTCGCCTCCCCCATCCCGGGCAAAGCCCGCGGATCGACCTCGGGCTGAGCCGGAGGACCCGTCGTCGCCTCGAGGTCGCCTGCCCTTCGGCGGCGAAGAGCGGCCTCCCGGTCGCGGATCCGGTCACGCTCGATGTCCGCGCGCCGTTCGGCGGCCGCCGCGCCGCGGTCCTCGGACCGCATCCAGCCGGCCAGGACGGCGAGCAGCGCGGCCAGGAAGATCGCGTCCCCGACGAACCACATCAGGCCGGCGGCGAGGCGCTGGTCGGCGAGGGCGTCGATCCCGTAGGGACTCCCCAGGCTCGCGTAGTGCGGGTAGAGCGGAGCCGAGGCGAAGAGGATGGCCATCGCCAGGAACGAGTTCTGGGGCATCTGCAGGAAGAGATAGAGGATCCGTCCCGGGTGGCGCATCCGACGCGGCGCGGGATCCAGGCCCACCACCGGCCACCAGAAGAGGATCCCGGCGACCAGGAACAGACCGTGCTCGAGGTCATGGACGAGGGGGTTCTCGAGCGACAGGTCGAAGAGCGGCGAGAAGTGGCTCGCCCACATGACCGACGCGAAGGCGACGCCGGCCACGACCGGATGCGAGACAACCTCGATGGCCCGTGATCTGAGCAGTGGCAGGAGCCAGCGTGCCCGGGTTGCCGGGGACGCGGCGCGCAGGAGCTGGGTCACCGGCGCCCCCAGGGCGAGGAGGAGCGGTGCGACGAGGGTCAGGATGAGGTGCTGGACCATGTGGATCGAGAAGAGGGTGGTGTCGTAGCGCTCGATCCCCGACTGGAGGGCGATGGCAATGGCAAGGAGGCCGGCGAGGAACGGCCACCGCCGCAGGCCCGTGACCGGACGAGCCGGGTGCGCTCGGTTCACCGCACCGAGGAGCCGCCACCAGACGACGGCCGCGGCCACGAGCGGCAGGGTCAGGACCGGATCGAAGCTCCAGCCGAGGATGAGGTTCGCGGCGCCGGGCGGCTCGAGCGGGACCGGACCGTGTGCAGCGACCGGGGACGCCACAACTGTCGCCACAACTGTCGCCGCGACACCCGCCGCGAGGGGCGCGACGGCGAGGCGAGGGGCTCGGTCGGGGTGCACGGGCGCATCGTCCCACGGCAGCCGGCCCTCGTCGCGGCCCGCGTCGCCGGGCGAGCCGGGCGGCGCGCCGGGGCACCCTCCGTGACAAACGGCCCTCGGGTATCATGTCGAACGGCCTGTCCCTGCGACGGGCCGCGTTCGCGTCCCGCCGGGGGGGTCCGTCCCGCCCCGCCGGCCCGTCACCCGTCACCCGTCGACCTGCCCGAGGACACCCGATGTCGAGTACCCCCAGGAAACGACCCGCGCCGGACGCGCTCGTGGCCGGCATCGTGGTCGCCATCCTGGCCGCGCTCGTCGTCGCGGTCTTCCTGACCGGCGCGGGCTCGACGCTCTACCCGCCAGAGGCAGCCACCGCCCAGGGCCGGGAGGTCCGGGGCCTGTACGACATCGTCTTCGCCTTCGCCGTGGCGATCTTCATCGTCGTCGAGGCGCTCATCGTCTGGAGCGTCCTGCGCTACCGCCGCAAGCCGAGCGACGTGGAGCTGCCCGTCCAGACCCACGGCAACAACCTCGTCGAGGTCATCTGGACGGTCGTGCCCACGGCCATCGTGCTGTTCCTGTTCGTGGTCTCGTGGAACACCCTCAACAACGTCGATGCCGTGAGCGACGAGCCGGACATCCGGATCCATGCGATCGCCGGCCAGTTCGCCTGGCAGTTCGAGTACCTCGATGAGAGCGGCAGCCAGGTCGTTGCCACCCAGCTCGTCCCGTCCTACGACGCCGAGTCCGGTCTCGGCGGCATGGCCGTGCCCGTCGGCCGCTCCGTCCAGGTGACCCTCGACAGCCCCGACGTGATCCATGCCTTCTACGTCCCGCGCTTCCTCTTCAAGCGCGACGTCGTCCCGGGCCAGACCAACCGCTTCGAGTTCACGGTCGACGCGGACGAGGCCGGCCAGGTCTTCCGAGGCCAGTGCGCCGAGCTGTGCGGGACGGGCCACCGCCAGATGCTGTTCAACGTCATCGCCCTCACGCCGGCCGACTACGAGACGTGGCTGGCCGCCCTGGTCGAGAAGAGCAATGCGACCCCGGCGCCGTTGCCAAGCGGGACGGTGCTGAACGTGACCGCGGCGGCGGTCAAGTACGACGCGGCGACCCTCGAGGTCAGCGCGGATGCGCCGTTCGGGATCGTCTTCAAGAACGACGACCCGGCCGCGATCAGCCACGACATCGATATCAAGGACGCCGGCGGCGCCATCGTGGCGGACCAGGAGGTCATCGCCGGCGGCACGACCGCGAACTACAGCTACGCCCCGCTCGCGGCGGGCACATACACGTTCCTCTGCTCCATCCACGCCAACATGACCGGCACCCTGACGGCCAAGTAAGGAGCGCGGAATGGCGACCCACGCCCTCAGCCCTGCCGCCCAGGCCTACTCGAGAGGCGTCCTCTACGAGTGGTTGACGACAACCGATCACAAGAAGATCGGGATCATGTACGTCATCAACTCGTTCCTCTTCTTCCTGGTCGGCGGAGTCCTGGCTCTCGTCGTCCGGACCGAGCTCGCCCAGCCGGGCCTGCAGTACCTCACCGACGAGCACGTGTACAACGAGATGTTCACGATGCACGCCACGCTGATGATCTTCGTCTTCGTCATCCCGATGCTGGCGGGCCTCGGCAACTACGCCGTGCCCCTGATGATCGGGGCGCCGGACATGGCCTTCCCGCGGATCAACGCCCTGTCGTTCTGGATGCTCCCGCTCGGCGGCATCCTCCTGATCTCGAGCTTCTTCACCGGAGGCGCCGCGGCGGCGGGCTGGACGTCGTATCCGCCGCTCTCATCGGAAGGTCCGCTCAACTCGCCGGGCGCGGGGCAGGACCTGTGGATCGTGGCGCTCGTCCTCATCGGCACGAGCTCGATCCTCGGTGGCATCAACTTTCTGGTGACGATCTTCAAGATGCGGGCACCGGGAATGACCCTGTTCCGGATGCCGATCATGGTCTGGACGATCCTGGTGACGAGCGTCCTCGTGGTGATGGCCACGCCGGTGATCACGAGCGCCCTCGTGATGCTGTTCATCGATCGCAACTACGGGGGCCATTTCTTCGACCCGTTCCAGGGCGGCAGCGCGGTCCTGTACCAGAACATCTTCTGGTTCTACTCGCACCCGGCCGTGTACGTGATGATCCTGCCGGCGATGGGCGTGATCAGCGAGGTCCTGCCGGTCTTCAGCCGGAAGCCGCTCTTCGGCTACAAGGCGTTCATCTTCGCGACCGCGGGGATCGGGGCCCTCGGCTTCTCGGTCTGGGCCCACCACATGTTCACCACAGGGGCGGTCTTCCTGCCCTTCTTCAGCCTCCTGACGTTCCTGATCGCGGTCCCGACGGGCGTCAAGATGTTCAACTGGGTGTTCACCCTCTTCCGGGGCCAGCTGACCTTCTCGACGCCGCTGATCTTCGCCCTCGGCTTCCTGACGATGTTCCTCATCGGGGGCATCAACGGCGCCTTCAGCGCCTCGGTGCCGGTGGACTTCGCCCTCCACGACACGTACTGGGTGGTGGCCCACATCCACTACGTCCTGTTCGGTGGTTCGGTGTTCGGGATCTTCGCCGGGATCTACTACTGGTTCCCGAAGATGGTCGGCCGAATGCTCGATGAGGGCCTCGGCAAGGTCCAGTTCGTGCTGATGTTCATCGGCTTCAACCTGACCTTCTTCCCCCAGCACATGCTCGGCATCCAGGGCATGCCCCGGCGGATCGCCGACTACGCGGCCGACGCCGGCTGGAACGAGTGGAACCTGGCCGCGACGATCGGCGGCTTCATCATCGCCGCCTCGATCCTGCCGTTCATCTGGAACGTCTTCATCTCGCTTCGCAACGGGGCGATCGCCGGCGACGATCCGTGGGAGGCGAACACCCTCGAGTGGGCGACCTCGTCGCCGCCACCGCCCTACAACTTCGACCACCTGCCGGAGATCCGGTCCGAGCGCCCGCTGTTCGACGCTCGCCACGGGCTGGCCGGGCTGCCCGGGCAGGCCGGGCATTGAGGGGGACACGCCGACCGTGACTGCCGAAAGCCACGCCCTGGCCACGACCGAGGAGCACACCCCGCTGGCCGGCCTCGCCCACGACACCCGGGGCGGGATCAGCAACGTCGTCCTGGGGATGCTCCTGTTCATCACCTCCGAGGTGATGTTCTTCGCCGGCCTGTTCGCGGCCTACTTCAACACCCGGGCCTCGAACAAGCCCTGGCCGCCCGAGGAGTTCGCCCACATCCTCAACCCGTTCTCGATCATTCTCGTCGCGACGGTCATCCTCATCGCCAGCTCGTTCACCTGCCAGTTCGCCGTCTGGGCGATCCGCCGCAACGACCGGACCGGGTTCCTCCGCAACATCGGCTTCACCTTCGTCCTGGGTGTCGTCTTCCTGCTCCTCCAGGCGTACGACTACAGCATCCTGTTCGGGGAGGGCATGACGCTCGGGTCGGGCCCGTTCGGGACGACCTACTTCACCCTCACCGGCTTCCACGGGGCCCACGTCTTCGGCGGCGTGCTGATGCTCGGGGTCGTCCTCTACCGGGGGATGAGCGGCCAGTTCTCGTCCCGCCATCACGACGCCGTCGAGGCCGCTTCGCTGTACTGGCACTTCGTCGACGTCGTCTGGATCCTGCTCTTCTCGATCCTCTACTTCCTGTAGCGGGAGCGACCGTTCGATGCACCCGATCCAGCATCCGCGCAACACGATCATCATCGGCGGTGCCTTCGTCCTGGTCGCCGCCGTCTACGCCCTGGGGGCCGTGCCGTTCGGGTACGACATCGAGTGGGCCGGAGTGACGATGCTCGCCGCCCTCGGGGTGGCCATGGCGATCATGTTCTACGTGCTGATCGCCGGGTCCTCAAAGGACTGAGGCCGGTTCCGAGGCGATGGAAGCCCTCTACGAGTCGATCCTCGACCTGCTGTCGCAGATGGTCATCCCCGATTGGGGCCAGCTCATCGCCCTGCTGCCCATCGGTCTCGCCGGCCTCGCCGCCCTGTGGTTCGCCTGGACCGTGCGGCGCTTCGCCACTGCCGGCCCGACCCGGCGGGCGCCCGCCCGCCTGACGCCGGTCGCGCCCGAGGGGCTCCATATGCCCGGCGGGTCGGCCGCGCCCATCGTCGCGGCGCTCGGGGCGGCGGCGCTCTTCGCGGGCCTGGTCATCGGCGGGTCGGCGATCATCGTCGGGGCGACCGTTCTCAGCCTGACCCTCCTGTACTGGGGTCGTGAGGCGATCCGGGACTACGACCACGCCACCCATGCCTCGGCCCTGCCGGCCGTCGTCCACGCCGGCCCGCCGCCCGGCGTCCACATGCCTGGGCCGTCCTTCCGGCCGCTCCTGGGGGCCCTCGGCACGGCGGCGCTGCTGGCCGGGCTCGTGTTCGGTGGCTGGGTCCTCGCGGCGGGCATCGTCATCCTCGTCGCCACCCTCGTCGGCTGGCTCGTCGACGCTCGGGCGGAGTACGCCAAGGTCGAGGAGGCGGATCGGACCGGCCATCTCGAGAACATTCCGGCGCCGCGCTGGCCAAAGGGCCTGCTCCAGGGCGGTGCTGTCATCTTCGTCCTCGCGGCGCTCGTGCAGGCCGGGGTCATCCCGCCCCAGGTCGGGCCGGCCGGGGGTGGCCCGGAGGGGTCACCGGCGCCGTCCGAGCCGGCGCTCGAGCCCGCCACCGCCTGGACCCTCGTGGCGAAGGACATCGCCTTCGACCTCCGCGCGATCGCCGTCCCGGCCGACACGCCGTTCACGATCACGCTCGACAACCAGGACCCGCCGGGCGTCGTCCACGACGCGGATGTCCGGCAACCCGACAAGACGACGGTCGTCGTCGATCAGGCCGTCGTGAACGGTGGACAATCCGTCACATACAGCTACGACGGACTGGCCGCCGGGAGCTACACCTTCATCTGCTCGATCCATCCCGTCCCGAACATGACCGGAACCATCACCGTCCGGTAGGGGAACTCGCTCACGGCCCTTCAGATCGATCCACGGCGCCGGCCGATCGTCATCGCCCTCGCCCTCGCCATCCTCGCGACGGTCGTCATCGTCGCCGTCGCCCTCCTGGGGCCGGCCCTGACGCGGCCGGACGACAAGGTCGACAGGGTCGAGCGAGGGCAGCCGGCGCCGGACTTCGCCGGGACCACCCTCGATGGCGCGCCACTCGCCCTCGCTGACCTCCGCGGCCGGCCGGTCATCGTCAACTTCTGGGGGCCGTCCTGTGTGCCCTGCCGCGAGGAGTTCCCACTCTTCGTCGCCAAGCTGGACGAGCACGCCGACGACGGCCTCGAGATCGTCGGGATCCTGATGTTCGATCCACCCGGGCCGGCCCGCGATTTCATCGCCGACCACGGCGCGACGTGGCCCACCGTCGACGACCCGGACGGCACGATCCGGACGACCTACCGGGCGGTGGCCCGGCCCCAGACGTTCTTCATCGATCGGGACGGGATCCTCCGGGGCATCCAGGTCGGGCAGCTCACCGAAGCCGACTTCGAGCGCTTCTACGCATCGATTGCGGGCTCCGGGACCACCTCCCTCCGGTGACGGGAGCCGCGGCCCCGGCCCTCACGCTCCTCGACGTCGTCAAGCGCTACGGGACGCGGTCGGTCCTGAGCGGCGTCACGCTCCGGGTCCACCCCGGGGAGATCGTCGCCCTCCTCGGCCCGAACGGGGCCGGCAAGACGACCGCCGTCGAGATCCTCGAGGGCTACCGGACTGCCGACGACGGCGAGGTCCGGATCCTCGGTCAGGACCCGCGCCGTGGCGGGCCGGTGCTCAAGGCCAGGGTCGGCCTCATGCTCCAGGGTGGCGGCCTCGATCCACGCTCGACGCCCGCGGGCGTCCTCCACCTCTACGCGCGCTTCCATGACGGCGCCCGTGATCCCGACGAGCTGCTCGAGTCGGTCGGCCTGACCGGCGTCGCGAGGACCCGAGTCCGTCGACTCTCGGGCGGCGAACGACAGCGGCTCGCCCTCGCCCTCGCCCTCGTCGGCGATCCCGAAGTCCTCCTCCTCGACGAGCCGACTACGGGCATGGACCCGGAGGCCCGGCGCGCGACCCGGGCCCTCATCGCCGACCTCCGGGCGAGTGGCCGGGCGATCCTCGTGACGACCCACGACCTCGCTGACGTCGAGCGCCTGGCGGACCGCGTCGCGATCCTGCACGGGGGCCGGATCGTGGCCGAGGGCACGCCCGCAGAGATCGCCGCCGGTGCGGCGCCGCGACTTCGATTCCGGCTGGCCCGAGCACTCGAACCGGCCGAGCTCGAGGCCGTCGGCCAGGCGATCGCCGCGGTCGCGGCCGGTGCCACGCCAATCGCCGAAGCCGGCGACCGGGACGGCTCGTACCGGGTGGAGGGCACGACGCCCCAGCCCGCGCTCCTTGCCGCGCTCGCGACGTGGTGTGCCGGCGTCGGGATCCAGATCGTCGAGCTTCGAGCGGCGGCCGCGACCCTCGAGGAGCGCTACCTGGAGCTGACCGGTGACCGCGACGTCGAGGCGGTGGCGTGAGCCGGCCGGCCTCGGCGCTGCGCGGTGTCGGGGCCCTGGCCGGGCATGAGCTCAGCCTGACCGCGCGGCGGGGCGAGAACGTCCTCGTCACGCTCCTCATCCCGGCTGGCATCCTCGTCTTCTTCACGACCGTCGGGGCTGTCCCGGGCATCGAGGGCCGCCCGGTCGAATTCCTCGTCCCGGGCTCGCTGGCGCTCGCGGTCATCGCCAGCGGCCTCGTCAGCCTCGGGATCGTGACGGCCTTCGAGCGGAGCTACGGGGTCCTCAAGCGGCTCGGCGGGGCGCCGCTCCCTGCCTGGGGCCTCGTCGCGGCGAAGATCGCCGCGGTCCTGGCGCTCGAGCTCCTGCAGGTCGCCGTGCTGCTCGCCGTGGCCGCGGGCGCGCTCGACTGGCGGCCGGGGCCTTCGAGCTCGGTCCCGCTCTTCGTCGTCGCCCTGGCCGGAGGCACGATCTGCTTCGGCGGGCTCGGGCTGCTGCTCGCCGGGACCCTCCGAGCGGAGGCGACCCTGGCCCTCGCCAACGGCCTGTTCCTCGTCGCCCTCGTCGTCGGCGACATCGTGGTGCCGATCGAGCGCCTGCCCGGGGTGGTCGAGGTCGTGGCCCGGGCCCTGCCGGCGAGCGCCCTGGCGGACCTCTTTCGGGTGGCCCTCGGGACTCCGGGCGAGATCCTGGGTCCGCTCGTCATCCTGGCCGCCTGGGGCCTGGCCGCCGCGGGCCTCACGACCCGGACCTTCCGCTGGGAGTAGCGTCTCCGATTCGGCGGCTATACTCCACCGTCCCCGCCCCGCCCCCCTGAATCCCGCCGTGCGACGGCGTCCCCGGAGGTTCCATGCGCGCGATCACGGCCGAGGGCCTGGTCAAGGTCTATCGAACGCGGAAGCACGAGGTCCGAGCCCTCGACGGCGTCGACCTCGAAGTCGAGCAAGGCACCGTCCTGGGCCTCCTCGGCCCGAACGGCGCCGGCAAGACGACGGCCGTCCGAATCCTCGCCACCCTCCTCCGCCCGAACGCCGGCCGGGCGACCGTCGCCGGCTTCGACCTCGCGACCCAGGGCGAGCAGATCCGGCACGCCATCGGGCTGTCCGGCCAGTACGCCGCGGTCGACGAGAACCTCACCGGGCGCGAGAACCTGTGGCTGTTCGGGCGGCTCTACCAGCTGCCCTCGCGGGAAGCCCGCCGGCGAGCCGACGAGCTGCTCGAGCAGTTCGATCTCGTCGATGCCGCCGATCGCGTCGTCAAGACCTACTCCGGCGGCATGCGCCGCCGTCTCGATCTCGGGGCCGCCCTCATCGGCCGGCCCCGCCTCCTGATCCTCGACGAACCAACCACCGGCCTGGACCCGCGGAGCCGGATCGGAATGTGGGACGTCATCCGGGCGCTCGTGCGGGAGGGCACAACGCTGCTCCTCACGACGCAGTACCTCGAGGAAGCGGACGAGCTGGCCGACCTGATCGCGGTCGTCGACCACGGGCGGATCATCGCCCGCGGCACCGCCGACGAGCTCAAGCGCCAGGTCGGCGGCGAGCGGATCGAGGTCGTCGTCCACGACCGGGCGGCCATCGAACGGGCCCGTGAGCTGCTCCACCGCGACGCCGAGGGCGACGTCACCCTCGACGAGCACACCCGGAAGCTGACGGTGCCCGCTCATGGCGGCGCCCAGACGCTCGTCCAGATCGTCCGCGACTTCGACGAGGTGGCCATCCAGATCGACGACATCGCCCTCCGGCGGCCGACCCTCGATGACGTGTTCATCGCCCTCACCGGCCACGTGGCCGAGGAGACGCCGGCCGACGAGGCCAAAGGGCGGGCGGCATGACCGCAATCTCCCTGGGCACCACCGGTGGCGGCGCACGCCAGGTCTTCCGCGACAGCCTGCTCATCGCCTGGCGAAACCTGAAGCGGATCCCGCGGATCCCGGAGCTGGCGATCTTCGCGATCGTCCAGTCGATCATGTTCGTGCTGTTGTTCGCCTACGTCTTCGGGGGCGCGATCCTCGTCCCGGGCGGCGACTACAGGTCGTTCCTGATGCCCGGGATCTTCGCCCAGACCATCGTCTTCGCCGCCGGTACGGTCGCGATCGGGATGACCGATGACGTCCAGAAGGGGATCATCGACCGCTTCCGGTCGCTGCCGATGGCGACCTCGGCGGTCCTCGTCGGGCGGACATTTTCGGAGGTCGTCTACAACGCCGGGATCCTCGTGGTCCTCATGCTCAGCGGCCTCTTCGTCGGCTGGCGGGTCGACGATCTCGGGGCCCTCGTCGCGGGCTTCGGGCTGCTGCTGCTCTTCGCCTATGCGATGGCCTGGCTCGGAGTCTTCCTCGGGATGAACGTCCCCACGGTCGAAGTTGCCAACCAGGTCATCTTCACGGTGCTCTTCCCGATCACGTTCCTCTCGAACGTGTTCGTCCCGCCCGGGACGCTGCCGTCGTGGCTCCAGCCGTTCGCGGAATGGAACCCGACGAGCACGCTGACGGCGGCGCTCCGCGAGCTGTGGGGCAACCCGAACCCGGTCGTCTCGAACTCGCTTGCCTCGACCGAGCCGGCGCTCGTGACCCTCGTCTGGGTGGTCGTCATCGTCGCGATCTTCGGCCCCCTCAGCGTCCGACGCTACCGGCGCATGAGCCGGTAGGCGGGGCGACCTCAGGGGGTCGCTCAGGCCGGGCCGACCTCGATGTCGACGCCATCACCGACCTCGGCGCCGGCGGCCTTCAGCATCGCCTTGCTGACGCTCAGGCACAGGACGCCACCGCCGCCCGGCATGACGCTCGATGTGAACGGCGCGCCGCCGATCGTGCCGGTTACCCGACGCTGCTTCAGCCCGCCGAGGGCCGCGGCGACGTCCGGCGGCAGGTCGGCGACGGCGAGGCCGCCGGGAAGGTCCGGCTTCCAGCGGCGAACGGTGACGCGACAACGCTCCATGCCCGGCACTCCTTCCCGCGACGGAATCGAGGATAGGCACGGTCGGCCTGAAAAGGAAGAACCCCGGCTGGTCGGGGCCGGGGTTCAAAGGTAGAGGCGGTATTGGTTGCGGGGAAGGGATTCGAACCCTTGACCTTCGGGTTATGAGCCCGACGAGCTGCCGCTGCTCCACCCCGCGATGACGCATTCTAGCCGCCCGAGGCCCCACTGACAAATCAATGTACTTGTCGAGTACCTCCGAACCCCGGGCTTCGCTCGTCGGCCGCTCGCCGCGCGCGGGCCCGACGCCCGGCATTCGCGCTCACGACATCCAAGGTCCTCCCGCACGGCTTCATATGCGGCTGGCGCATCAGCTGGAGCCTCAGCGAACGCGGCCGCCCGACGATTCCGTCGATTCGGGCGGGGTGGCGAGCGTGGTGAAGGGCGGGTTGATGCGTGGGGTGCATACGGGGGCGGGACCCAACGAGACCGAGGCTACAGGCGGTTCGCCTCCAGGAACGCCCGGATCGCCTCGCCACCTGCTGGGTGGTCGGCGAGGTCACGTCACGCCGGCGTTCGGTCAGTGCACGCCTGCCGGCTCGGTCACTGCGCTGGGTTCGGGGGCCGCCGTCATCAGGGCCTGGCCGGCCACGATGATCGTCACGACCAGGAGGATCGAGGCCACTGCCGCGCCGAGGAAGAACGGCGTCGACAGGTCCGTGGCGGCCAGGACGCCGGCCACGAGCGA
>DASWGY010000081.1:0-21284 GCA_036393495.1 Candidatus Limnocylindrales bacterium | reverse complement strand
GCGTCGACGACGACGAGGGCGGGCAGCTCGCCACCGGTCAGCACGTAGTCCCCGATCGAGATCTCGAGGTCGACGAGGCTGCGGATCCGATCGTCGACGCCCTCGTAGCGGGGGCAGATGAAGATCAGGTGGTCTCTCCGGGCCAGCTCGGCTGCCCGTGCCTGGCGGAAGACCTCGCCGGCCGGGTCGAGGAGGATGGCAGTGGAGCCTGGATAACGGAGGTCGTCGAGGGCCGCCGCCACGGGCTCCGGTCGCATGACCATCCCCGCTCCCCCGCCGTACGGCGCGTCATCGACGGACCGATGACGCGCCAGGCCCCACCCGCGAAGGTCGTGGATCCGGATGTCGGCCAGGCCCTGCTCCCGGATCCGCCCCGGGACGCTGGCGGCGAGCGGGCCATCGAGCATCGCCGGGAAGAGGGTCAGCAGGTCGATCCGCACGTCAGGCTCCGGATCCGGTCGCCGTCCCGTCGCCGCCCTTACCGTGGCGCGACCACCGCGGCCGGCGCCGCGGCGTCCGCCCGACTGACTTGTCGGCGGGTCCGTCGACGGGCGGCCCACCGAGGTCGAGGACGGCTTCGTCAACCACGATCTCGCCGCGCTCCGGGGCAAAGGCGCGGACGATGTCTCGGACGATCGGAAGGTCGAACTCGCCCGCCGGACCCCCTCGGACCACGACGACCTCTGCCTCGCCGGCCCGGTACACGTCAGCGACCGTTCCGAGCACCCGCCCGTCGAGGCCCCGAACCTCGCTGCCGACGACCTCGTGCCAGTAGGCTGCCCCCGCCGCGAGATCGGCGGCCCGGTCGACGGTCGTCTCGAGGTAGGCCTCGCGGAGCCGTTCCGCCGCGGTGCGTGAGTTGATCTCACGGAACTGCAGGCGCCAGCCGGGCCCGTCCTCGACGGGTGCCCCATTGACGATCGTGAGCGGCGCGTCGGTGCCCTCCCGGTGGAGGACTCGACCCGTCGCGAAGCGCTCCTCCGGTCGGTCCGTCAGGACCTCGACCCGGACGACCCCGCGCAGGCCGTGGAGGCCCCTGACGCGAGCGACGACGAGCCGGGTGGCGGCTGACGCGGCTGACCCGGCGTCGCTCAGAGGATCTCGAGCGTCACCGACCCACCGTCTCGGGCGGCGGTGACCTTGAGGAGCGTCCGGAGCGCCTTGGCGACGCTCCCGTTGCGCCCGATGACCTTGCCCATGTCGTCCTCGGCGACATGGAGCTCGATGACGGTCCCCTCGCCGTCGTCCACCTCGGTCACGGTGACCGATTCGGGGTCGTCGACGAGTGACTTCGCGACGTATTCGACTAGTTCCCTGGCAGCCATCTCTGCGACTCCTACTTGGCAGCGGGCAGGACGCCCGATGCCCGGAAGAGGCGGGCGACGGTGTCGGACGGCCGGGCGCCCTTCGCCAGCCATGCCTTGGCAGCCTCGGCGTCGACGACGAACTCGACCGGATCGGTCCGCGGGTTGTAGTGCCCGATCGTCTCGATCGAGCGGCTGTCGCGGGCGCTCCGGGAGTCGGTGACGACGACGCGGTATGCCGGCTGCTTCTTGGCGCCGACGCGGGTCAATCGGATTCGAACGGCCATGCCTTGTCGGTTCCTCCTGTCATTCGGGCCCTGGGCCGGCCCGGTGGCTCACTTGATCGTGATGACGACCCTTGACCGCCCGGTCGTGTCGGTCGTGACCGAGGTCACGCCGATCCCTGCCAGGTGGTCGAGGTATGGCTTGAGCTCCGTGGTCCAGGTCTCGAGCTCCGCAGCGGGCAGGAAGCCCTCGGCCAGGGTCAGGGTCGCGTCGAGGGCGACGAACAGCTGGAGGTTGTTGCGCGGCCCGGCGAGGTCGATCGCTCGAACGTAGGTCCCCGAGGTCGCGAGCGAGGAGCCCGACTCGACATCCAGGATCCGTTCGACGGTCCCGCCACCGCCGGCGATCACCACGACGTCGTCGCGAACGGCGAAGGCGATCTCGAGGCGGCCGACCTCGGCGCCCGGGATGCCCATCGAGCCGAGGACCGAGGACACGTCGCCGAAGTCGACGGTCGTGACCGTGACCCCGTCGTGGTCGCTGTCGCTCAGGGTGATGTCGGTCCCGGTGGATGCCAGGATGAGCAGGTTCCGGATCTGGCTGAGCCGGGCCGTAGCCGCCTCGGCGTCCTTCCCCCGGATGAGGACGGCGGCCCCGACCGAATCGTCCGTCGGAACGACCGCGATGGCCACGTCCTCGATCCAGCCGGTCAGGTTGCCGGCCCCGCCGAGCAGCTGGAGCGCATCCTCGAGGGCCTGCAGGACATCCGCCGTCGCCGGCTCACCCCCGAGGGCACCGAGGCCCTGCTGGATCGACGCTCCGACGCCGTGGACCTCGACGAACCCGAGCGTGTCAGCTGGGAGCTTCGCGGCGAAGCGACTCTCGGCAGCCGGGGCCGACGTCGGTCCACCCGATGGCAGGGCCGAGGCCGCGACGGGCGAGTACGTGTCGAAGATCACGGCATCGTCGATCAGCCGGACCCCGAGGACGACCCACAGCCCTTCCGGGATCTCCGCGACCGGGACGCCGAGCGTCCCCACGGCGTCGAGGAGGCTGTCGTAGACGGGATCCAGGTCGAGGAAGATCGAGGCAACCTGGTCGCCCTCGAGCTCCGAGCGTGCACTCCGATACGTCGGATCGGCGTCGATGCTCGTGCCGTCGAGGCGTGCGTCGAGGCTGGCCTCGATGGTCGTGACCGTGCCGACCAGCAGGTACCGCCGGTGGAGGGCGCAGGCGAGCTCGCGGTCGATCGTCTTGATGTCGACCTGGCGATGGGTCGAGGACACACCGGTCCTCCCGAAGATCGACTCGCACGTCGCGCTGCCGTCGGTCGTGGCCGCGACGAGGACGCCGTCGGGGTTGCCGCCGACCATCGTCGCGTCGAGGGCCTCGGCCGTGACCGAGATGGCCATCGGCCCGGCCAGGAGCGGCTTGACCCGGGTCAGGTAGTCGATCTCGCCATTGCTGGCCTCGCGGGTGAGCCGCTCGAGCACCTCGTCGATCTTGGCATCGAGGGTCGATTGGTCCTCGAAGCCCGGGAAGTGGGCGAGGAGGTTCCCGAGATGCTGGCGCTGGTCACCGGGGAGCTCGGGCCGGAGCTCGACCACGATCGCGCTGTCGGCGGGGACGTACTTGAGGACCTCCGGGGGCGGGCTCGCGGCAAGGAATGAGGCGGCCAGGGCGATGGCCGCGATGGCCGCCACGGCCAGACCGCCACCGATCAGCCAGCGGGTGCGGCTCGCGGCGGGCTGCCCGACCGCCGACGGCACCGGCTCGGTCGTCGCTGCCACCAGCGGCTCGGACGACGGCATGTCGGGGGCGGGCATCGTATCGGGCTGGGTCTGGGGCGGAGTGATCTCGGTCTGGCCAGGCTTCGGATCCACGGTCCCGTTCCTTTCGGCTACCGGCGACCCGGGAAGGCGCCGGCGAGGCCCTTCCCGCGCATGCCCGACAGCTGTTTCATGACGCGCTGCATCTCGCCGAACTGCTTGACCAGGCGGTTGACGTCGGTCAGCTGGGTCCCGGAGCCGGCGGCGATCCGGCGGCGGCGGGAGGCATTGAGGACGGACGGGTCCCGTCGCTCCCGGGGGGTCATCGAGCGGATGATCGCCTCGGTCCGCGTCATCTCCCCTCGGTCGACCGCGGCCTGGGCTTCCTTGGCCATGCCGCCGAGCCCGGGAATCATGGACACGAGGTTGCCGATGGGCCCCATCTTCTGGACCTGCTGGAGCTGCTCGAGCATGTCCTCGAGGGTGAACTCGGCCTTTCGGAGCTTGGCCTCGAGCTTCTGGGCCGCCTCGACGTCGACGACCTCCTGGGCTCGCTCCACGAGGGTCATGACGTCGCCCATGCCCAGGATCCGGCCGGCCAGCCGGTCGGGGTGGAAGACTTCGAGGGCATCCGTCTTCTCGCCGGTCCCGAGGAACTTGACCGGCACACCGCTGACAGAGGCGATCGAGAGGGCGGCGCCACCCCGGGCATCGCCGTCGACCTTCGTCAGGACCAGCCCGGTCAAGGGCACGGCCGCGGCGAAGGCCTGGGCCACGCCGACGGCTTCCTGGCCGGTCATGGCGTCGACGACGAGGAGCGTCTCGACGGGATGGACGGTTTTGTCGAGGTCCCCGATCTCGGCCATGAGCGCCGCATCGACCGAGAGGCGCCCCGCGGTGTCGAGGATGATGGTGTCGCGGACGAGGCGGCGCGCAGCCTCGAGGCCGCCGCTGGCGATCTCGACGACTGGCCTGCCCGCCGGCGCCCGGTGGACGGGGATGTCGAGCGCTCGACCGAGCGTCTCGAGCTGGTCGGCGGCCGCCGGCCGGTACGGATCGGCGGCGACGAGCAGCGGTCGGCGGCCGAGCTTGACGATGTGCCGGGCGAGCTTCGCCGCGGAGGTCGTCTTGCCCGAGCCCTGGAGGCCGACGAGGCTGATCACGGCCGGGTTTCCCTGGAGATGGAAGGTCCGGTCACCGACCCCGAGGAGGGCAACCAGCTCGTCGTGGACGATCTTGACCACCTGCTGGCCGGCCGTGAGGCTGCCGAGGATCTCCGCCCCGACGGCCTGCTCGCGGATCCGGGCCACGAACTCCTTGACGACGCGGAAGTTGACGTCCGCCTCGAGCAGCGACAGCCGGATCTCGCGGAGCGCGACGTCGACGTCCGCCTCGCTGACGCGGCCCCTGCCGGTGAGCGTGGCGAGGGTGTGGCGCAATCGATCGCTGAGGGCGTCGAACACGACTCGAAGAGGTCTCCTGCGGACTTGGTGCCGGCGCGCCGCGGGGACGGGCCGATTGGTGCGCGAGTTCTGGCGACACCGGGGTGGGCCGAGTGTAGCGCATCCTTCCGGGCTGTCCGGTCGAGGGCGCGGGAGCGGATCTGGTCCGAGCCGAGCCGAGCTACTCGGGGTCGGCTGGTGCGGGAATCTCGAAGGGCAGGTCCTTCGTCGCCGACCCGTCGCGAATAACGAGCGCGTAGGCACCCGGACCCGGCACCGGAACCTCGAACCGGCTCCGGAGGCCCGCCTCTCGATCGCCGGGACCGATGACGAGCACGGATTGGCTGTGCCCGTCCCGGCGCGGCTCGACGGTCGTCCCGTCGGGCAGGCGCAGGGCGACGTTGGCGCCGGTGAACGGGAAGCCGCCACTGAACTCAGACCGGAACGTCGCATCGTAGGTCAGCGTCAGGGCGAGGAGGCTGCGGTCGAGCTCGAGCCGCCAGTCGGGCAGGTCGGCCCGAAGCTCGACCCCTGTGAGCCGCACCAGGAGCGACCCGGCCTGACCCGCGACGTCGATCTCCAGGACCTGCGGTTTTAGCACGACCGTCGCGGCCGGGTCGCCGGTCAGGGGGATGCTCGCCTGATGCTCGTCGGGCCGTCCCACCCGGACGAGCGCGCCGGGCACGTCGAAGTCGACGTCGACGTCGAAGGTCATCGTGACAGCGGCGAGCGTCCTCGACTCGACGAGCGGCAGCGTGCTCTCCCGGTCGGGAGCGACGACCACCTCGCCCGAGACGAGGGTGATCGGGCCTTCGAGCGCGGCCGCGTCGTCGCCCGGATTGCCGATGATGAGATCGATCGCGACCGGGCCGCCCTTCGCGTCGATGGTGGCGGTCGCCGTCCGGAAGGTGATCACGAAGCCGCCGTACCAAACCGTCCGATCCAGGCGGTAGGTCGTCACGATCGGCGTCGCGACCGGCTCAACGGTCGGGCTGGGCGACGGCGTCGCGACCGGCGCATCGGTCAGGCAGCCGACGACGGCAAGGGCGGCCGTCGCCGCGAGGGCCAACGGGCGTCGGCGGCCCCGGCCGATCACCCCCCGTCTGCGCCGAAGAGGGCAGCCACGAAGGCCGAGGGCTCGAACGGCAGGAGGTCGTCGATCCCCTCCCCGACGCCAACGAAGCGGACCGGAACCCCGAGCTGGTCCTCGATGGCGAAGACGATCCCACCCCGGGCCGTCGAGTCCAGCTTGGTGAGGGCGATCCCCGTCAGGCCGACGGCGGCGTGGAACGCGATCGCCTGTGCCAGGCCGTTCTGGCCGGTCGTCGCGTCGAGGACGAAGAGGGTCTCCGGTCGGGCGCCCGGCAGCCGCCGATCGATGACCCGGCGGACCTTGGCGAGCTCGTCCATCAGGTTCGCCTTGGTGTGGAGGCGTCCAGCAGTGTCGGCGATGACGATGTCGGCGCCCCGTGCCAGCGCGGCATCGAGGGCGTCATAGACCACCGCGCCGGGATCGGCTCCCGGCGCATGGGCGACGACCTCGACCCCCGATCGGTCGGCCCAGATCCGGAGCTGCTCGATCGCGGCGGCCCGGAACGTGTCGGCGGCGGCGAGGAGAACCCGCCGGCCGGATCGCGCCTCACGATGGGCGAGCTTGCCGATTGTCGTGGTCTTGCCGGTTCCGTTGACGCCGACCACGAGGATGATCGTCGGCTGGCCATCCACTGCGGGCCTCAGGTCCCAGTCGGGGTCGCGCGGAGCCAGGAGCGCGAGGAGCTCGTCCTGGACGGCGGCGGCCGCAGTCGGCGCGTCGCGCCGCGATCGGGCCCGTTCGACGACCCGCCCGGCGAGGGTCGCGCCGACGTCGCCGGCGATGAGGGTCTCCTCGATCCCGTCCCAGTCGGCCGCCGCGAGATCGCTGCCGCCGAGCAGCCCCCGGAGCCGGCTCATGAACCCGCCGCGGCTCCGGGCGAGGCCGGCGTCGAGGTCGGGCGACGGTGCCCCGACGATGGGGGTTCCGCTGTCCGGGCCCATGCTCAGGCGGGCTCCCCGGCGGGCTGGGCCGATCGGGGGCCGTCGGGGGCCGCGGTCACATCGTCGTCGTTGTCGTCGAGGCCGTTGTCGAGCCCTGGCTCGGTCGCTCCTCTCCGGTCGACGAGCTCCGTTGCCTCGTCGAGCCGGAGGCTGATGACGCGGCTCACCGAATCGTCGCTCACCGTCACGCCGTAGAGGGCATCGGCGATCTCGATCGTGCCCCGGTTGTGGGTGATGACGATGAACTGGGTCGCCTCGGCAAGCTCCCGGAGCGCCGCCGTGAAGCGACCGACGTTGGCCTCGTCCAGGGCGGCATCGACCTCGTCGAGGACGCAGAACGGCACCGGCCGGACCTCGAGCATCGCGAACAGCAGGGCCACGGCGGTGAGCGCCCGCTCGCCACCGGAGAGCATCGCCAGGGCCTGGGCCTTCTTGCCCGGCGGCCGGGCGACGATCTCGATGCCGGTCGAGGCAAGATCGTCCGGGTCGGTCAGCGACAGCCGGGCGAAACCACCCCCGAAGAGCTGGCGGAAGCGCGAATCGAAGCTCGCCTCGAGGGCCCGGAATGTCGTCCTGAACTGGTCTGAGATCAGGGTGTCCAGCTCCAGGATCAGGGCCCGCGTACGGGTGATCGCGCCGCGCAGGTCGTCGTGCTGACGCTCGAGGTCCTCGAGCCGGGCCTTGACCGCGGCGTACTCCTCGACCGCGTAGGGGTTCGCGGCCCCGAGCTCGTGGTAGCGCCGTCGGAGTGTCGAAAGGCGACCCTGGGCGGGGACGTCGGTCGGGGGCGGCTCCGCGGCCCAGCGCTCGCCGGCGCGATCCAGGGCCGCGGCGAGGAGCGTGGACTCCCCCTCGGTCTCGCCAGCGGTGACAGAATCCTCCCCGGCCGCCGACGTTGATGCGCCGTCGGCCCGCGATGCGCTCCGCGGCT
Organism: Candidatus Limnocylindrales bacterium; assembly: GCA_036393495.1. Lineage (GTDB taxonomy): Bacteria > Chloroflexota > Limnocylindria > Limnocylindrales > CSP1-4 > UBA5189. The sequence goes on along the minus strand of DASWGY010000081.1, from coordinate 13,579 downwards.
CGGACGACCGGCCGCCGGTGGCGATCCCGGCGACGGCCTCGAGATGGCGGAGGCCAAGCGGCCCGAGGCCGGCCAGCTCGACGAGCAGCTGCTCACGCAGGGCGTCCCGTCCGAGGCGCGCCTCCAGGTCACGATGCTCTGCCGTCCTGGAGCGATCTTCCGCCGCGCGGAGGGTCTCGCGGGCCGCCACCGCCGCGCGCTCGGCGTCGGCCAGGCGGCTCCGGTCCTCGGCGTCGGCGACGAGGAGGCCGTCGAGGACCGCCCGCGCCTCGGCCTCCCGGACGGCAGCCTCGGCGAGGACCGATGCGTGGGCCGCGCGCTCGGCGGCCAGGGCCTGCTCCCGCTCGGCCAGGTGGCCGGCGGCGAGGTCGGCGGCGGCGATCCGGCTCTCGTCCATCGTGATCGCAGCGTCGGCGGCGGCGCGTCGTCGCTCTGCCTCGCGACGGCCTCCCTCCATCTCGGCAACGACCGCCGCCAGCCGGTCTCGTCGCGCCCGCAGCTCGGCGACCCTGGCAGCCCAGGTGGCGATGGCGTCGTGCTCGGAGCTCGTCTGGGCCGTCTGCCCGGGTGACGCGGCGCGGTCGACGTCGGCGGGGACCGCGGCCCGTGCCCGTTCGACCTCGCCCTCGAGCCGGGTCGCCTGGGCCTCGTGCCAGGCGACCTCGCGGACGAGTGCCTCCAACCGTCTCGCGGCGACACGGTCGGCTTCGTCGGCCGCTCGGCGGGCGGTCGTGGCCGCGGATTCGGTGGCCAGCGCAGCGTCGAGTGCGGTTCGGGCATCGGCGGCCGCCGTCCTCGCCACCTCCGCTCCTGCGGCGGCGACGCCTGCGGCCTCCTCGGCGGCCCGGAGCTCGGCCAGGACGCGCTCGAGCTCAGCGCGCGCCTCGAGGACACGGTCGGCGCTCCCGAGGCGAACGACGACCTCGCCGACGACCGCTCCGCCGTCCCGGGCCACGACCACCCAGCCCGGCGGCAGGACCGGCTGCAGCTCCAGGGCCGTGGCAAGGTCGGGTGCCCAGGCGGCCCTCGCCAGGAGTCGCCGGGCGACGCCCGCGCCGTCGCGCCTGACGGCATCGCGGAGCAGACCACCACCGATCGAGGCCAGCCGGCCCCGGAAGGCGGCGTCGGCGCTGGCCGGCGCCGGGGTCGCCGCGGCGACCTCCCCGTCGACGACGATCGCGAGGCCACGCTCGCCGGTCAGGTCGAGGAGCCGGCCGCGGGTGGTGAGATAGGCTCGTCCGGCGCCGGCCAGTGCGGCATCGACCGCCGCGCGATAGGCGGGATCGACCACGAGGTCCTCGTCGACGCGGCGTCCGCCCCGGACTCGCAGCCGAGCGGCGACGCCGCTGCCCGAGTCATCGGCGATCGCGGCCGCCCGGACGGATTGGGAGGCCTGGAGCCCGGCCAGGTCCGCGGTCGCCGCCGCGGCTCGCTCCGTGGCGGTCCGCGCTTCCGCGTTGCGACGTTCGAGGGATCGCTCGGCCGCCTCGCGCGCCTCGGCAGCACCGGCCTCGGCGGCCACACAGCGTTCGAGATCCCCCGCCGCGTGGGCGGTCGCCGCATCGGCCGCCCGGAGCCGCGCTCCAAGATCCGCCGCCCGGGCCCGTTCGACGATCGCGGCTCGCTCGGCCTCGGCGAGACGCCGCCGGGCCGTCTCGATCTCGGCGGCCCGCGCGGCAGCGGCCCGTCGGACGGCGGCCAGGTCGGCGTCGCGGGCGTGGGTCGTGGCTTCGAGCGCAGCGAGCTCGGCCAGAGCGTCTGCCAGCGACCGCTCCGAATCCGCCAGCGCCGCCTCGGCCTGGAGGTCCCGAGCCGGAACCGGCTCCGCGAGGTGGCGGCGCTGCCCGGCGAGGTCAGCTTCCGCTGCACCACGCTCCGCGGCGATACGCTCCCGGTCGCGAAGGATGGCCGCCGCTTCCGCGGCCAGCTGACCGTCGCGGAGCTGGGCCGTCGTCAGGATGGTCCGGGCGTCGTCGGCCTGGCGACGATGGCCTGCCGCGGACGTCGCCCGCTCGCCGAGCCCGGTGGCGATCGCCGCCGCGGACGATTCGGCCGCTGTCAGGTCGGCGAGGGCGCGGTCGACGTCGGCCCGGGCGACCTCGAGCTGACCCCCTGCCTCGCCGATCCGGCCACCGACCTCGTGCCAGCGGGCATGGGCGGCGAACAGCAATGCCGCCGCGAGCTCGTCGCCCGCAGTCGCCCTCGTGGCCTGCTGTTCGGCCTGGGCCGCGAGCCGGCGAGCCTGCGGTCGCAGCTCGGCCAGGATGTCCTCGACCCGGGCGAGGTTCGCCTCGGACTCGGCCAGCTGCGCCTCCGCCCGTCGGCGACGGCGCTCGTGGCGGCGGACCCCGGCAACCTCCTCGAAGAGCGGGCGGCGTTCCTCCGGCCGAAGGGCCAGTGCCTGGTCGACCATCCCCTGGCCGATGAAGAGGAAGGCATTCTCGGCCAGATGGGCCGCGTCGAGGAGGTCGACGAGGTCGCGGAGCCGGACCCGTTGTCGATTCAGGAGGTACTCGTTCTCGCCGGATCGGAAGAGGCGGCGCCCGAGCTCGACGACGCCGTACTCGATCGACAGGAGGGCATCGGCGTTGTCGAGCGTGAGCTGGACATCGGCCATGCCGACTGCCGGCCGACGGTCTGATCCGGCCCAGATCACGTCCTCGGACCTGCGGGAGCGGAGCGCCCGTCCCTGTTCGCCGAGCGCCCAGCGAAGGGCATCAGCGAGGTTCGACTTGCCGGAGCCGTTGGGACCCACGATCGCGCTGATCCCGGGCCCGAAGGTGACGTGGGTTCGCTCGGCGAAGGACTTGAAGCCCTGGAGCCGGACGGACAGAAGGCGGGCCGGCGCGCTCACTCGCGTGAATCCTGCGCATCCGGGATCGACCCGGCGCCCGCCTGGGACCGCCTGGACCGGCGGCTCGGACCCGCCCGGCCGGCCGGGACGTTGGTGGCGGCGAGCGCCTCGAGTGCCTCGGCCGCCGCGTTCGTCTCGGCGACCCGGCGGGACGGACCGACCCCCGCCCCGAGCGGGCGGCCGTCGACGACGACCTCGATCCGGAAGACCTTTTCGTGGTCGGGCCCGGTCGCCTCCAGGAGCCGGTACTCGGGCCGGCCGCCGGACGCCCGCTGGGTGTGCTCCTGGAGACGGCTCTTCGGGCTCTTCAGGGCCGCGGGCGGGAGCGCGGCCTGGATCTCCGGCTCGGCGACGCGGGTCACCCAGTCGCGGGCGGCGTCCCAGCCTGCGTCGAGGAGGATCGCGCCGACGACCGCCTCGAGGGTGGAGGCCAGGAGCGAGGGACGACGCCGGCCGCCACGAAGCGCCTCGCCCTCACCGAGCCGGAGGACCTCGCCGAGGCCGACGCGGCTGCCGAGCCTGGCCAGGCCGGTCGTGCTCACGATGGCCGCTCGGCGCGATGACAGGAGTCCCTCGTCGTCATCGGGATGGTGAGTGAAGAGGGCCTCGGAGATGGCGAGGCTGATCACGGCGTCACCGAGGAATTCGAGGCGCTCGTTGTGGCCCGCGGCCTCGCCGGGGTGCTCGTGCATCCACGAAGAGTGGGTCAGCGCCTGGGCAATGAGGGCGCGGTCCCCGACGGGGATGTCCAGCCGGGCGATGAGGTCATCGATCCGATCCACGGTCCGGGCCATCGACGGCGGCCCCGGGATCGGCGCCTGGTGTCGCGAGGAGGATGCCCTCAGGACGTCCGCTCGTCGATGTAGTCGGCCGCGTCCTGGACCGTGCGGATCTTCTCGGCGTCCTCGTCCGAGATCTCGGTCCCGAACTCCTCCTCGAGGCTCATGATCAGCTCGACCAGGTCGAGCGAGTCGGCGTTCAGGTCGTCGACGAACGAAGCCTCCGGCTTGACCTCGTCCTCGTCGACGCCGAGCTGCTCGACGACGATCTTCTTGAGACGCTCGTAGGTGGTGGCCACTGATTCTCTCCTCGGGTGCCGGCGGTTCAGGTCCCGCCGGTGTCTCGTGCGATCCGTCCAAGCACGCCGTTCATCAAGCGGCGCATCGGGTCTCCGCTGTACGTTCGAGCCAGTTCGACCCACTCGGCGATCGCCACCCGGGCCGGCGTCGGCGAGTGTAGCACCTCGCCGATCGCGCAACGGAGCAGCGCGCGGTCCATCCGGGCCAGCTGGGTGACGGGATATTGCGGCGCGCTGAGCTCGATTCGGGCGTCGATGGTGTCCCGGTGGGCGACCACCTCCGAGACCAGGGCACGGGCCAGCTCCGCGGTCGCCGGGTCGGCTTCCGTCTCGGTCAGCTGCCGCTCCAGGATGGCCGTTGCCGTTCGCTGCCCGAAGTCGGCTTCGAAGACTGCTCCGAGGGCCGCCCGGCGGGCCGCCCGGCGGGACCGGAGCCGGTCAGGCGCCGATGCCATCGACAACGACGGTGACCGAGCCGAGGCGCAGGCCCAGCAGTCGCTCGACCGCTCCGGCGACCGCGATCCGGACCTGACGGGCCACGGCCGACACGTCGGCCCCCGGGCGAGCCACGACCCAGAGCCGGACGTCGACCTGCTCGCCCCGGACCCGTACCGCGACCGGGGCGCCGCGAAAGACAGCCCGCCAGGCCGGGCCACCTCGGGCCACCTTGATGACGCCGGGCACCTCGAACGCGGCGAGGCGGATCATCTCGACGATGACGCCCCGACCCACCGACAGGGCCGGTCCGCTCATCGGGGCTTGCTCATCGGGGGTTGCTCATCGCGCTTGGCGTCATGGCGCGTCCTCCGGATCAAGCGTCGCCTCCTCGGTCGCTCCGTCGACGCCGGCGCCCGCTGCGCTTGTGCGCGCTGTCTCCAGGCGGGCGGCGTCCTCACGGAGGGCCGCCTCGATGAGGGCCGGGACACCCGTTCGGGCCGTTTCGGCGGCGACTCCGCAGCCGAACCCGATCATGCGCCGTTTTGCCCGGCCGTGGGTGATGATCACCGACCCCCGGACGCCGAGCAGCGGTGAGCCGCCGGCTTTCTCGTAGTCGAAGACGTCGCGGATGCGGGTGATGCCTGGTCGCAGCAGGAGGTACGCGAGGCGGCCCCGGATCGACCGCCGGAACTCGTCTCGGAAGAGATCGAAGATGAAGGTCGAGAGGCCCTCGAAGAACTTGATGACGACGTTGCCGGTCACCGCGTCGGTGACCACGACGTCGGCCAGGTTGCCGTTCACGTCCTTGCCCTCGACGTTGCCCACGAAGCGCAGCCCCGACGCGTCGAGGAGCTCGGTCGCGCGCTGGATTCGGAGGTCCCCCTTGCCCTTCTCCTCGCCGATCGAGAGGAGGGCGACGCGAGGCTCGGCGATGCCCAGGACGCGCTCCGCGAAGATCGCCCCCATGCGGGCGTACTGGGCGAGGTTCTCGGCGGTCGAGTCGGGGTTCGCCCCGATGTCGAGCAGGACGAATGGCGTGCCGGTCCTGATCATCTGGACGGCCAGGGCAGGCCGATCGACACCCGGCAGCCGTCCGACCCGGAGGATCGCGGCGGCCATCGCGGCACCCGTGTGACCGGCGGTGATCACCGCGTCCGCCTCGCCTCGCCGGACGAGGTCACAGGCCACGAGGATCGAGGCGTCCTTCTTCTCCCGGAGGGCCAGGGCCGGGTGCTCGTGCATCTCGATGACCTGGCTCGCCGCCACGATGGCAACGTTCGGGGGCAGGTCGCCGGCGACCGCCGCCCGGATCGCATCTTCGCGGCCCACGAGCAGGACGCCGTCCTCGGGGTGGGCGCGGGCGTGATCCAGGGCGCCAGGGACGACCTCGGCCGGACCGTGATCGCCGCCCATCGCGTCGACGGCGATGCGTACGCCGGAGGGGCCCGGATCGGCGATCATCACGGCCGCGTCGACGTCCGAGGGCTGCCCCGCCGCCCCGAGGGACGGACGCGGCGCTCAGGCTCCATCGCCTACGACGCGGTCGGCTCGTTGTCCTTGGGGGTCTTGATCTCCAGGACCGGCCGGCCGCCGTAATAGCCGCACGTCGGACAAGCCCGATGGGCGCGCTTCGGCTGATGGCAATGGGGGCATTCCTCGAGCTGCGGAAGGGTCAGTGCGAGGTGCGCGCGGCGGTCGCCCTGGCGAGCGTGAGAGACCCTTCGCTTGGGCACGCCCATGGTGTCGTGTTGCTCCTTTCGAGACCGTTGCCGTCGGACGACGGTTCGGGCGAGGCGGCACGCAGGGCGCGCCGCGGGCTGTCGGCTGTCTGCTCGGATGGCCCGGGGCCCGGGTCGGGGCGCGGGACCGAGGGCGGAGTCTACTCGCTCTCCGCCTCGTCGTCGACCCGGAAGGCTCGCAGCGCGGCGAGTCGGGGATCGATGTCATCGTCGGGGTGCACGGCGTGGTCCGGTCCGAGCCGCTCGCCGCAGGTGACGCAGAGGCCCGGACAGTCCACCTGGCACAGGGGCGCGATCGGTTCGGCGAGGGAGATCGCGTCACGGACGAGGGGTTCCAGCTCGAGCTCGTGGTGATCGGTCAGGCGAACGGCATCCGGTTCAGCGGTCCGGTCCGCGGGCAGCCCGGTCGCGACGTCGATGCTCGGCAGGACCTCCTCGGCGACGGTGACCTCGAGCGGGACCTCGATGTCGATGAGACAGCGGCTGCAGGTCGTGGCGATGGCCGTCCGGAGCGGCGCGTCCACGAGGAAGCCCCGGTTGGTACGGGCGACGGTCAGGGTTCCCTCGATCGGTGCCACGAGGCGGAGGCCGTCAGGCAGCGGGATCGTGACCCCGGCGATCGGGACGACCTGGCGCGTGCCCGGCGGCTGTCCGAGGAGGCTTGCGAGCGGCCAGGTCAGGGGTTCGACGCCCCGCGCGCGGGGGATCACCGGTAGGCCGGGTGCCGGGCGTCCTCGTCCTCGCCTTCGTCGTCGAGTGGCTCGTCCGCGTCGTCCGCGTCGTCGCCATCGTCCTCGTAGGAGTCCGCCTCGGTCTCGCCGGCCGCGGCGTCGTCGGCCGCGGCGAGCTCCGATCGCCGGTCGTCCAGGACCGCCATGCCTTTCTGGATGCCGGCAAGGGCCCTGGTGACCTCGGTCTCGAGGGTGGTCAGGATCTGGAGGGCGTACTCGTCGGCGCCGGCGCGGACGTCATCGCCGGCGTCCTGGGCCTCGCGGATGAGCCGACGTCCCTCTTCCTCGGCCAGCTCCAGGAGCCCCCGCTCGCCGATGAGGAACGCGGCCTGCTCCTGGGCCCGGCTGATGATCCTCGTGGACTCGTCCTCGGCCTTGTCGATGATCCGCTCCCCTTCGGAGTTGATCCGCTTGGCCGCCCGGACCTCCTCGGGGATGGCGACGCGAAGCTGGTCGATCAGGTCGAGGACGGCATCGCGATCGACGACCACGTTCCGGGTGAGGGGTACCGACCGACCGGTCGCGATGAGGGATTCGAGCCGCTCGAGGAGGAAGATGATGTCCAGGGGAGGATCCTCCGGCGGACGGGGTGGTTGGCCGGGATTATCGCACGGGTGGGCGGATCATCGACGGCCTCCGAGCGCGGCACGGAGGGCGTCCGCCGCGGCCGGCGGCACCATCTCCGAAATATCGCCGCCGAACGCCGCGATCTCCTTCACCAGCGTCGAGCTGAGATACCCGTGCTCCAGGGCGGTCATGAAGAAGACCGTGTCGATGTCGGGAGCGAGCTTGCGGTTATTGTGGGCGAGCTGCAGCTCTGCCTCGAAGTCGGAGACCGCGCGCAGGCCCCGGACGATCGACGCTCCGCCATGGGCCCGAACCGCGTTCACGGTCAGGCCCTCGAAGGTGCTGACCTCGACGCGATCGACCGGCAGGTCGGCGGCGAGGGCGTCGTGAAGGACCCTGACCCGGGTCGCGGTATCGAGCAGGGGCGCCTTGCGCGGATTCTGGAGGACGGCCACGACGACGCGGTCGAAGACGGACAGGGCCCGCCGAACGATGTCGAGATGGCCGTTCGTCACCGGATCGAACGACCCCGGATAGACCGCGACCTTCACGCCTCCTCCTCGCCCGATCCGTCAGATCCGCCCGATCGGTAGAACGTCAGGGCCGTATCGCCGAATCGACGCTCGCGGGTCGATCGTAGCAGCCCGATCTGCTCCGGCAGGCGGTCCTTCCAGAAGTGCTTGGCCACGACCACCGCCGGTTCGTGCAGCAGCCGCCCGCCGGCCAGGGCCTCGAGCGCCTCGGTGAGCAGCTCGATTCGGTCGTACGGCGGGTCAAGGAGGGCCACGTGGTAGGGGCCCGACACGGGGCCCGAGGCACCGGCCAGCCAGCGCAGGACGTCGGCCTGGACGACGATCGCGCCCGGTCCGGCGGTGTGCGTCCGGGCGAGGTTGGCGCGGATCGTCGCGACGGCGCCCGGGTCGCGCTCGATGAAGACGGCTGCCGCCGCTCCCCGGGACAGGGCCTCGATCCCTCCGGCGCCGCTCCCGGCGAACAGGTCGAGGACGCGGGCGCCCGGCAGCTCCGGCTCGAGGATCGCGAAGAGCGTCTGCTTCACCCGGTCGGCGAGGGGCCGCGTGCCGGGGCCGGGTGCTGTCAGTCGGATCCCGCGTGCTGTGCCGGCGATGACCCGGCCTGCGGAGCCTTGGCCGATAGGCTCTCGCCCGGCACCGGCGGTGGCGCCGCGCGTGGCGCTCACGCGGCCGCGCCGGGTTCGGCCCGGGCGACCCCCGCCAGCCAGCCGGCGCGGAGCTCGGCGGCGAGGACATCGTGGCCCGCCGGCAGGCGGCCCGCTTCGTCGAGCAGCGCCTCGGCGGCCTCCCGGGCCCGGACCGCGAGCTCGCGATGGCCCTCCCGCTGGAGCGACGCGACGCGGAGCTCGGGCAGGCCGCTTTGGACGAGACCCAGGACGTTGCCCTCACGGCGAAGCTCCCAATCCCGCTCGGCGAGCTCGAAGCCGTCACGGATCTCGCGGACCGCCGCGAGCCGTGCCTGGGCCGTCTCGTCGGACGAGTCGCTCACGAGGACGCAGAATGACTCCCTGGTTCCCCGTCCGACGCGGCCCCGAAGCTGATGGAGCTGGGCCAGCCCGAAGCGCTCGGCACCCTCGATGACCATCATCGTCGCCTCGGGCACGTCGACCCCGACCTCGACCACCGTCGTCCCCACGAGGACGTCCAGCTCCCCGTCGCGGAAGCGGGCCATCTCCACGTCCCGCTCCGCCGGTTTGAGGCGCCCGTGGACGAGGCCCACCCGGAGGGGCGCCAGCAGCTCGCGGAGGCGGACCGCCTCGGCCTCGGCGGCGACCGCTGCCGAGGCGACGACGGCCTCGTCGAGCTCTTCGAGGCCGAGATCGAGGGCCTCGCCCTCCCCGGCCTCCGCGGGCACGATGAGCGGGACGACGACGAAGCTCCGGTTCCCCCGCGCGGCCTCGGCCCTGACCCGCTGCCAGGTGCCTTCGAGATCGGACGGGGTGCGGATCCCGGTCCGCACTGCGACCCGACCCTCGGGCGGCGTCCTGAGATCGGTGACGTCGAGGTCCGCGTAGAGGACCTGGCCGAGGGTCCGTGGGATCGGGGTCGCCGTCATCAGCAGGACGTGCGGGACCCCGCCGCCGGCCTTGGCCTCGAGGGCGGCCCGCTGCTCCACCCCGAAGCGGTGCTGCTCGTCGACGATGGCCAGGGCCAGATCGGCGAAGCGAACCGATTCCGAGATCAGCGCGTGCGTCCCGACGACGACCCGGGCCATGCCGCCGGCGACGAGCTCCCTGGTCCGGTTGGCATCGGCCGCCTTCAGCGAGCCCGTCAGGAGCTCGACTTCGATACCGAGCGGCTCGAGCAGATCGACGAGCGTTCGCTGGTGCTGGCGGGCGAGGAGGTCGGTCGGCGCGAGGAGGGCTCCCTGGCGGCCGGCCAGGGCCGTCGCGGCCAGGGCCCAGGCGGCGACCGCGGTCTTGCCCGAGCCGACGTCGCCCTGGAGGAGCCTGAGCATCGGTACCGGTCGAGCGAGGTCGTCGCGGATCGCGGCGACGGCGGCGTCCTGGTCGGGCGTGAGCTCCACGTCCCGGCCAACCTTGCGCCGCAGGCCCGCCACGATCGCCGCTCGGATCGAGGCGTCGGTCGCGTCCTCGACCGTCACCGGCCGGCTCCGCTCCCCCACCCTCGCCCGGCGCCGGCCGACCATCCCCAGCTGGAGGGCCAGCAGCTCGTCGAATGCCAGCCGCCGCAGGGCGGCATCCCGGCGATCGAAGGTCGTTGGATAGTGGGCCTCCTCGAGCGTCTCGCTGATGCCCACCAGGGCCATGGCCTCACGGACCTCGGTGGGCAGGTACTCGGGGTACGCCGCCGCCGTCCGGTCCAGCGCCGCCCTCACGGCACGTCGCAGAGACGCCACCCCGAGCCCGGCCGTGAGCCGGTAGATGGGGACGATCCGACCGGCGTGGAGCAGCGCCGAGCCGTCGTCCGGCTGGAACTCCGGGTTGTCGAGGGTCAGCCGGTGCCCGAACCGTCGAAGCTTGCCGCTCACGACGATCGCATCGCCGACCTTCAGCCGACGCTCGATGAAGCGCCGCCCGAACCAGGTCGCATCGATGGCGCCGGTCGAGTCCTCGAGCCGGGCGATCGTCCGCTGGACGCGCCGTCGGAACGATGCCTCGACGCGCAGCTCCGAGACCCGCACCCGGGCCGAGATCGGCTCGCCGTCCGGGACGAGCAGGAGGTCTCCCAGATGCCGCATCTCGCGCAGGTCGTCGTAGCGCCGGGGGAGCTGGAACAAGAGGTCGCGGACCCGCTCGATCCCGAGGCGCCGGCCGCGCCGAGCGATCGCGACCGCGCCGGGCAGCCCGGATCGACCTATCGGCCAGTCGAGGAGCGCGACCGGGTCCGAGGGGACCGGCGGCAGGGTCGAACGGCCACGGGAGCCGGCGCCGCGGCGGCTCGGGCCGCGGGAGTTCGGTCGAGGGCTGCCGCCGGCCGTTCCCGCCACGCCCTACTCGGCGGAGATGAGGTAGTGGTAGTGGGGCTGCCCGCCGTGGACGACCTCGATCTCGGCGCCCGTGCCGAGCTCGCCGATGCTCCGGACGAGCGCCTCGGCCCCGGCGAGATCGGTGCCTTCGCCGTAGTAGACGGTGAGGAGCTCGAAGCCGGCCTCGAGGGCCGCGATGGCGGCGAGGATCGCCTTCTGGCGATCGTCGTCGACGGCCACGAGGCCGTCGTCCGGGTCGAGAACGATCGTCTGGCCCTGGCGGACCTTCCGGCCGCCGATCATCGCGTCGCGGACGGCGGTCGTGACCGAGAGGCTCTGGATCGCACGGCCGGCCGCGGTCATCTCGGTGGCGTTGCCGGTCGCGTCCTTCGTCGGGTCGAGGGCCAGCAGCGCGGCGAAGCCCTCGGCGGCATTGCGGGTGGCGACGACGGCGACCGGGCGATCGGCCAGGTGGGCGACCTGGCGGGCCGCCAGGACGACGTTGGGGTTGTTCGGCAGGACAAGGATCTCCCGGGCGTCGATCCCGCGGATGGCTTCGAGGAGCTCGCCGGTGCTGGGGTTGGCTGCCTGCCCCCCGAGGACCACGCGATTGACGCCGAAGTCCCGGAAGATCTCGGCCAGTCCTTCGCCGGCGGCGACGGCCACGACCGCCAGCGGCAGCGAGGACGGGCTGGGGACGGGGCCGCGGCCGTTGAGGTCATCGGCCAGGCGGGCCTGCTCGTCCTCGACCGGTACCGCGACGACGTGAACCGGCCCGGCGGGCCCGTCGTGGTCGACGGTCCCGGCCGAGGGACTCGGCGCGGACGCCGCCGGCGCGGACGCTGCTGGCGCTCCGCCGGTGAACTCGGCCGCTCGAGTCTCTCGGACGTCGCGGGCCTGGTTGTCGAGGTTCTCGACGCTGATCCGCGAGATCGAGCCCGTCTCCAGGCCGAAGGCGATGACGAGGTCCGGCCGGTCATTGTGAACGTGGACCTTCACTGCCCTGGCGTCGCCGGCGACGAGCACGGACTCGCCGATCGTCTCGAGATGGCCCCGGATCATGTCGACGTCGAGCTGCCCGCCGGGCCGCGCCTGGACGAGGTACATCGTCTCGTAGCCGAAGCCCTCGTCGGCGTGGGCGACCAGAACGGAGGGCCTGGCCCCTGCGCCGCTCGGCGGCCGGGCGACCTCGGGCGCCTTGCCGATCAGGAACAGGAGGGCGCCCTGGAAGAGCCGGTACAGGCCCTGGCCGCCGGAGTCGACTACACCGGCCTCGCGCAGGATCGGCAGGAGAGACGGCGTCCGGGCGACCGACTTCTCGGCGGCGTCGAGGGTAAAGGTCAGGACCGCCTCGAGGTCGTTCTCACGCTCGGCGATCGTCACCGAGGCCGCCGATGATTCCCGGATCACGGTCAGGATCGTCCCCTCGACCGGCTTGGCGACCGCGCCGTAGGCGGCCTTCGTCCCCGATTCGAGGGCATTCGCGAGATCGAGGCCGTTGATTCGCGACTTGCCGGCGAGGGCCTCGGCAAAGCCACGCAGGATCTGGCTGGTGATGACGCCGGAGTTGCCCCGAGCCCCCATGAGCGCCCCGAACGAGGCGGCGGCGGCGATCCGGTCCACACCGGCCTTGCCGGCCTCCGCCACCCCCTCGGCTTCGGTCAGCGCTGCCCTGGCCGTGGCCAGCATGTTCGAGCCCGTGTCGCCGTCCGGGACCGGGAAGACGTTCAGGCCGTTGATCTCGTCGACGTGGAGCTCGAGGTTGGCGACCGCCGCCCGGAACGCCCCGAGAAGGCCGGCCCCGTCGCAGGCCCGGCGGCCCATCAGGCCACGTCCGTCCCGCTGTCGGCGAGATCCGAGGCGCCCGGCCCGGCGTTGGGCGGGCGGGGCGGGGGCGGCGTGCCCACCGGCGCGTTCAGGCCCCCGACGCGGATCTGGAGGCGATCGACCTCGCGCCCGACGGCGCGACGAATCCCGTACCTGATCGCCGAATCGACCTGCCTCGCGACCTCGGCGACCGGCAACCCGTACGCGACGCGGAGGTCGAGCCGGATTGCCAGCTCACCGTCCGAGACATCGACGTGAAGCCCCGGCGGGCGGCCCTCCAGGAAGGCCAGGGCCCGCTCGATCGGGCCGCCGGCGAAGCCCGCGACCCCGTACGAACCGAGCGTCGCCGCGCGGACGATGTCCATCACGGCGCGTCGGGTCGCGAGGGCTCGACCGGGAATCGGTTCGTCGGGCACAGTGGGCTGATCCTCGTCAGGCGCGGCGGGCCGTCCGTCGGGAGCCGCCGAGGTGCGTGGTATCATACCGCCCCGCTCGGGCCCAACCGGCCCGGCATTCTGCTGAATCACCACCGGTCGAGGACATCATGGCCCGTTCCTGCGCGATCTGCGGCAAGGCATCGATGGGCGGATTCAACCCCCAGTCGTCGGGGATGAACCGGGTTCGAGCACACCGTCGCTACCATCCCAACCTGCAGCCGCTCGTGATCGACGTGAAGGAATCTCCCGTGAAGTCCCTCGTCTGCACCCGCTGCCGGCGGACGCTCACCAAGACCGCCCGCTGAGCGTCGCGCGCCGGCGTTCCCGCCCGCTCGGGATTGCCCCGACCCACCTGGCCAGCGCTGCTCACGGCGTGCCGATCCTCGGCATCCCGACGCTCATCCTGCTGTCTCGGCATCCCGGCGTATTCCGCTGCCTCGCCCGAA
>DASWGY010000080.1:0-2751 GCA_036393495.1 Candidatus Limnocylindrales bacterium | reverse complement strand
ATGACGCCGGGATCAGGGACCTGCTCGCTTCGCCGCCGCGGATCGCCATGATCGGCGCCTCGCCGGACCCATCGCGCCCTTCGAACGGCGTCCTGCGCGATCTCGTCGGCCTCGGCTTCGACGTCGTGCCGGTGAACCCGGCGGTGACGGTCATCGAGGGGCTGACCTGCTATCCGACGCTCACGGCCGCGGTCGAGGCGACCGGCCCGATCGACATCGCCGATGTCTTCCGCCGGGCCGACGCCTGCCCGGCCCACGCTCGCGAGGCCGTGGCGGCCGGCGCCCGCTGTCTCTGGCTCCAGCTCGGGATCGCCAGCCGGGAGGCGGGCGAGATCGCGGAGGCCGCCGGGCTCGCAGTCGTGATGGACCGCTGCCTCGCGGTCGAGGCGGTGCGGGCGTGACGACATCGCGACGCCGAGCCGGGTAGGAGGACGAGGACCATGGACCGAACGGACTGGTGGTCGGCCCTGCCGAGCCCACTCGTCGCCGGGCTCGCCGAGACCTGGATCCCCGTTGGCCTGCCCGGATTCGCCGGCCGTGAGAAGGCTCGCCGGGCGGCCCTCCTCGACGACCGATTCGGGCCCGATGGCTGGCGCATGGGCCATGTCGTTCGCGGGGCGGTCGTGCCGCCGGCCGCGGCGATCCTCGAGTACGAGGCCTCGTACCGGGCCTACCTCCGAGACCGCCGGCCGCTCGTCGCGTTCCTCGCCGCGACCTGCGGCAATGTCTACGACGAGGCGGTCGAGAACGTCTTCTCGGACGACTACGACCAGCCGGACACGCTCTCCAACCACTACCAGGACGTCTCGGTCCGGCGAGTGATCGCCGAGCTGGCCGACGACCCTGCCTGGCCCGAGGTCACGCCGACCGAGCCCGGCGACGCCGAGCTCGTCGACCTCGGCAGCGGACTCTTCCAGCGGGTCCCGCGAGCCTATGGCTTCCGGGGCGACCACCTCCTCCAGATCCGCGAGCCGGACTCGCCCGGCTACGCCCTCAGTCCCGCGGTCGTGCCGGTCCACGACCCGACCCTGATCACGACCCTGCCGGGCCGCCAGGAGTGGTATCACCTCGAGGGTTGCGCACACCTCTCGGTCGAGGCCTTCTGGCAGATGAGCAAGGTCATCGAGGTCCGCTACGACCGGTTCCTGGCCCTCGGCCCGGACCGGGCGCGGCCCCTCGCCGGCCTGTGACCCGCGAGGCGATTCCGGGGCGGCCCGAGGCCGCCGACGACCCGGCCGCGACCCTCCTCCTCGGCACGATCAGCCTCGACCGCTACCTCGGCAGCCCGGTCGTCCTGCCGGGCGGCGGGATCCTCAACATCGCCTGGCACTGGCGACAGCTTGGCCAGCCGTTCCGTGTCGTGACCCGGGTCGGCGCGGACGATGGCGACTCGATCCTCGGGTTCCTGGCACGCCACGGGATCCCGCTCGTTGGCGGCGCCGTCGTCGCGCCGGGCGCGTCGTCCTCGATCGACATCGCGATCCAGCCCGATCGCCAGCCCGACATGCAGAACTTCGAGGCCGGGGTATGGGACGACGTTCGACTCACGGCTGCCGAGCGGGCGGCGCTCGCCGCGGCGCGCCGCGTCCACCTCGTCCTGACCGAAGGCGCGATCGCCGAGCTCGGACGTCTCGGCAAGGCCGGCTTGCCTGCCCACCTGACGGTGTCGGCCGACTTCCTCGGCTTCCGCCACTACACGCTGGCTCGTTTCGCCGACACGATGCGCCACGTCGACCTCGGCTTCGTCGGTTGGCCGGGCGACGACCACGCGCCCGAGGTGGACGCCATGGGCGCGCTCGCGTTCGACCTCCAGCGCCTCGTTGTCGTGACGATGGGGGCGCGGGCGATCCGCGTCTTCGACGGCCGATCGGCGCCGACCGAGCGGACGTTCACGGTGACCCCGGTCGAGGTCGCCGGCACGACCCTCGGCTGCGGCGACGCGTTTATCGCCTGGTTCCTCGACGAGCTGTGGCGGAGCGGGGACCTCGATCGGGCGGTCGAGCGTGGCAGGCAGGGCGGTGCGCTGGCGACGCGCTGGACGCGGCCCCTGCCCGATGACGCGTACGCTGCTTCATCGACCTCGATCGCCCCCGACAGCCCCTGAAGGAGAAGGCCGATGCCCCAGATCCACCTCCACGCCGAGCCCGGCGACTACGCGCCGGTCGTCCTGCTACCCGGCGACCCCAACCGGGCGACCCGGATCGCAGCCCGGTTCGACGGCGGCCTCGAGGCGTCACGGCTCGTGACCTCGCATCGGGGCCTGCTCGGCTACACCGGCACCGTCGACGGCGTGCCGGTGTCGGTCCAGACGACGATGATGGGTACGCCAACCACCTCGATCGTGGTCGAGGAGCTGCTGATGCTCGGCGCCATGACCTTCATCCGGGTCGGCACGACCGGCGGCTTTCCGGGGACCGCCATCGGCGACGCCGTCGTGGCCCTCGCCGCGGCGGCGAACACGGGCGTGGGCCACGTCCTCGGCGGCGGCGAGGCGACCGCCCCGACCGCGGACTTCGAGGTCGTGATCGCCCTCGTCGAGGCGGCCCGGGCCGCCGGGCTGACCTGCCACGTCGGACCGGTCGTGACCGGCGACTATTTCTACGATCCCTCGCCCGGCGGATCCGGCCGCTGGGGCCGACGCGGCTACATCTCGGCGGAGATGGAGACGGCCGCGCTGTACCTGATCAGCATGCGCGAGCGGGCGAAGGGCCGGCCGGTCCGGGCCGGCTGCATCCTGACCGTCTCCGATGT
>DASWGY010000079.1:0-6576 GCA_036393495.1 Candidatus Limnocylindrales bacterium | reverse complement strand
ACGCTGCGCGACCTCGACGGCAACGTCCACACCGTTCCCAACGGCGAGATCTCGGTCGCCTCGAACCTGACCCGCGTCTGGAGCCGGGTCAACGAGGACATCTCCGTCGCCTACGGCACGGACATCGAGGCGGTGACCAGGGTCGTCGACGAGGTGGGTCGGACGCTGATGGAGGACCCGGACTGGAAGCACCGGATCCTGGAGCCGCCCCACGTCGAGCGGATCAACGCCTTCGGTGACAGCGGCGTCGAGCTCAAGATCCTGGCCACGGTTCGGGCCCCGGAACGGTGGGCCGTCGCCGGCGAGCTGCGGAAGCGTCTGCTCGTCGCGTTCGGCGAGGGCGGCATCGAGATCCCGTTCCCGCACCGGGTGATCGTCAACCGCGGCGCCCCGGGCGATCAACCCGCCTCCGACGTCCGCGCCCAAGACGACCAGGCGGTCGATTGAGCCCCGTGACCGACCCGGTCGAGGGCCGGCTGATCGGCGGGCGACCCGATGAGGGTAGGATCATCCGATCATCAGCTCTCGAGCCGGAGGGTCGCGAGTGAGCGTCGAGCGTCAGGGCGTGGGTGGAGCCGAGATTGAGAACCTCCTCGCGGAGCGGCGGACATTCCCGCCGGACGCGCGGTTCACGGAGCAGGCCAACGCCAAGGCATCAATCTACGACGATGCCGAACGAGACTACGTCGCCTTCTGGGAGGGGATCGCCCGGGAGCGGGTGAGCTGGACGACGCCGTTCGAGACGACCCTGGAATGGGATCTCCCGTTCGCGAAGTGGTTCGTCGGCGGCAAGCTGAACATCGCCTACAACTGCGTGGACCGGCATGTCGAGGCCGGCTTGGGCGACAAGGTGGCCTACCACTGGATCGGTGAGCCCGGCGACACCCGGACGCTGACCTACGCCGACCTCCAGCGCGAGGTGTCGAAGGCCGCCAACGCCCTCCTCGAGCTCGGCGTCGCGACCGGTGACCGGGTCGCGATCTACATGCCGATGATTCCCGAGCTGCCGATCGCGATGCTCGCCTGCGCCCGCATCGGCGCTCCCCACACGGTCGTCTTCGGGGGCTTCAGCGCCGAGTCGCTGGCGGGCCGGATCAACGACTGCGAAGCGAAGGTCCTCATCACCGCCGACGGCGGCTGGCGACGGGGCAACCGGGTCAACCTCAAGCACCATGCCGACGAGGCGGTGACCTCGACCCCGACGATCGAGAAGGTCATCGTCGTCGACCGCCTGGGCCAGGGCGCCCACATGGTCCCTCGGCGCGACGTCTGGTGGCACGACATCGTCGACCGCCAGTCCGAGGACTGCCCGCCGGTGCCCGTCGATAGCGAGCACATGCTCTACCTGCTCTACACCTCGGGCACGACGGCCAAGCCCAAGGGCATCCTCCACACGACCGGCGGCTACCTCGTGGGCACGAGCTTCACCCACGAGGCGATCTTCGACCTCAAGCCCGACGACGTGTACTGGTGCGCGGCCGACATCGGCTGGGTGACCGGCCACAGCTACATCGTCTACGGCCCGCTCGCCAATGCCGCGACCGGGATCATCTACGAGGGCGCTCCCGACACCCCCACCTGGGACCGCTGGTGGCAGATCATCGACGCCTACAAGGTCTCGATCCTGTACTGCGCCCCGACCGCGATCCGGGCGTTCATGAAGCACGGCCCGCAGTTCCCGGCGGCCCACGACCTGTCGTCGCTGCGGGTCCTGGGCTCCGTCGGCGAGCCGATCAACCCCGAGGCCTGGCTGTGGTACCACGAGCACATCGGGCGCGGCACCGCCCCGATCGTCGACACCTGGTGGCAGACCGAGACGGGCATGATCCTGATCACGCCGCTGCCGGGCATCACGACGACCAAGCCCGGCTCGGCGACGTTCCCGTTTCCGGGGATCGAGGCTGACGTCGTCGACGCCGAAGGCCGTTCCGTGCCTCTGGGCGGCGGCGGCTACCTGGTCCTGAAGCGGCCCTGGCCGGCGATGCTCCGCGGCATCTACGGCGACCCGGAGCGCTACCGCGAGACCTACTGGAAGCGATTCCCCGGGATGTACTTCGCCGGCGACGGAGCCAAGCGGGACGAGGAAGGCTACATCTGGCTGCTCGGCCGGGTCGACGACGTGATGAATGTGGCCGGCCACCGGATCAGCACGACCGAGGTCGAGTCGGCGCTCGTCGATCACCGATCCGTGGCCGAGTCGGCGGTCGTCGGGGTCAAGGACGAAGTCACCGGCCAGGCGATCTACGCGTTCGTGATCCTCAAGACCGGCCAGGACCCGTCCGACGCCCTGGCCGTCCAGCTCCGCGAGCACGTCGCCTACGTCATCGGCCCGATCGCCCGGCCGAAGTACCTGATGTTCGTGCCCGATCTCCCCAAGACCCGCTCCGGCAAGATCATGCGCCGCTTGCTCCGCGACATCGCCGAGGGCCGGACCCTGGGCGACACGACGACCCTCGCCGACGCCACGGTCGTGGAGACGATCCGCGAGAACACCGGCAAGGCCGAGGAGTAGCCGGCGATGCCGTTCGGGTTCGGCCGCAAGAAGGAGCCGCAACCGGCGGCGTCCGGAGAGGGCGTGGCCCCCGGGGCCCAGGAGCGACCGCCGCGGACCATCCAGTTCCTGGGATTGACCGAGGAGTGGCGGCTCCAGGGCACGATGTCCATCGCTGGCCGCCTCCTCGACAACCTCAACAAGCGCGAGGCGATCGCGCTCTCGGACGTCACCTGGGCGCCGCTCGATGGCTCAGGCCGATACGAGCCTGCCCCCGGCATCCAGGCCGTGGACCCGTACGACCTCATCGTGGTCATCGCCGGTCCGGACACCCTCGCCGCAATCGGTGAGGATGAGCGGTCTGCCCATCGGGTCCACAAGATCACCTTCGACGTCGCGCTGCAGGCCCCGCCGCTGCGGGTCATCGGGACTGTCCAGCTGAACCCGGGCACGGAGCCGAGCGGGCTCCTCGAGCGGTCGAGTCAGATGTTCGTGGCCGTCACCAGGCCGGCCATCCTGCTGGCCGACACACAGCTCGAGTTCGACGACGCCATCGACGCCGCGCTGGTCAACCGCTTCTATCTGCGCGGCGTGGATCAGGTCGACCTCGTCACCGGCGAACGCCACGTGCGGCTCCCCGGCAAGCCCCTCGGCGGCACGACCTGGCAAGAGCGAGGCTAGGACGGACCAGGGGCCCGACCGATCAGGCCCGGACGGCCTCCTTGCCCCGGAACAGGCCGCCGAGCAGCGAGCGCTGGTCGGCCGACGTCGTGGTCGTGGCCGCAACCGGGGTGCCGATCCCGAGGATCTGGTCGGCGAGCTCCTCGAAGTCGCCTGAGACCTTCTCTTTCGGGAAGAGGTCGATGACCGTCCGCCCGACGTTGGCAGCCTTCACGAAGAGCATCCCGCCGGATCGGATCTGGGCGATCGCGGGGGAGCCGACGGCCCGCTCGATGTCGGCCGCGGTCACCCCGCTGTTGGCGCGGTTCACGACGGTCGAGATGCGGTCGCGGATGCCGAGCTCCGTGGCAACTTCGGCGAGCTGAACGGCCGCACGGATCGCTGGCAGGTCGGGCGTGACCGGGACGAGGATCCGGTCGGCGATGCTGAAGATGACCTGGTTGACGTCGCTGTACGAGGGATGGAGGTCGACGACGATGAGGTCGACCCCCCAGCGAGCCGCCATGAGGGCCTCGCCGACTCGCTCAGGGTCGAGCCGCGTCATCGCCAGCGGGTTCGAGACGAGGGCCGCGACGCGGACCCCCGATTCGTGGACCGCCGCGATGTCGAGGAGGCCCTCGCTCGGGCCACCCTCCTCTTCGTCGAGCCAGGCATCGGACAGGGTCCGGCCGGTCTCCATCCCCAGCGACATCGTGACGTGTCCGGTCACGGTGTCGGCGTCGACGAGGAGGACACGCCGCTCCTTCCGGAGTTGGAGGGCCGCGGCGAGGTTGGTGGCGATCGTCGTCTTGCCGACGCCGCCCTTGGGATTGAAGATCGCGACGATCGGCGAGCGGGCGGCCCAGCCGGCCTCGACCCGGCCGCGGGTCATGATCGCGCCATCCGTCTCCTCGGCGGCGACCTGCTGGCGGATGAGCATCGCCTCGGCCCGCCATCGAATGGTCTCGGGATCGATCGGCCTGGCGACGACCTCGTCATCGGGACCAAGGCCATCGGCATCGATGAGCGCGTCGAGCTGGGCGTCGGTGACGACGACGAGGATCGGGATCTCGCGCTCGCGAAGACGCAGCCCGCCCAGGGCAGCGACGAGCGCCGCCGGGTCCTCGCCGACATCCAGGACGGCAAGGCCGATCGGGAGCTCGGCCTCGATCACGGCCGCGAGGTCGGTCGTGGCCTCGAGGGCGACGGTCCCGAACTCGGCGACGGTGAGTGCCTCGATGACGGCGTCTCGCTCGTGGGCGGGAAGGCCGACGGCGATCGTCGGGCGGCTCATGGGTTCCTCCAGGTTCAATGAGCGCCGTCGGGGTCGCTGGCCGTCACGGTGAGGACGCCGTCGGCGTCGCCCGTGACCTGTGCGGCGAACCCGTCGAGCGAGGGGACGATCGACCGAAGATCGGTCTCGGGGTCGTGGCTGATGCTGAAGACGAAGTCGCCGCTTGGGCCGGAGGCGACGGTCACCGACCGGATGCCCTGGGTCCGGGCAAGGGCCCGCTTGAACCCGGCGATGCTGGCCACGCTGACGAGCCCGACGACCGCGAGCTTGCTCGTGGCGCCGTCGTCGGCGGCCGCTGCGTGTCCGGTGAACGCGTCGAGGCGGCGAGCGACGTCGTCATCGGCGATGGGATCCGGCGGGTCCTCGGCGAGCTCGTCGCCGGCCTCGTCGGCAGAATCGAGGTCGGCGAACGCGGCGGCCTCGGCGGCCTCCGCTCCGCGCGCATCGAGGATCTCCGCCGGGGCGGTCGTCGAGGGCTCGCCGACGATGGGTCGATCGAGGTCGTCGAGGTCGAGCGAGGGAGCGTCGGGCAGCTGCTCGGCCAGGCCCGCGAGGCGCGCCGGGTCCTCCTCGGCCATGAGCTTGTCGAAGAAGACCTCCATCTGCCGCTCGAAGTCGGCGACCGCGGCCTCCACCCGGGCGATGCGGTTGTCGATGAGGGCGCCGTGGCGATCGATCTCGGTCTCGAGGTGCTGCTTCCGGTCGGCGATCCGCTGGTCGGTCTCTTCGCGGATCCGGGACATCTCGGCCTTCGACCAGTCGCGGATCTCGACGATCTCCGTGTCGGCCTGCTTCCTGAGCTCCGCGGTCTCTTCGGCCGCCTGACTCTGGATCGTCTCGACCCGGGACTTCGCCTCCTCGGCGAACCGGACGGCCGTCTCCTCGCGCGCCGTCGTGGCAGCGTCACGCATCGCCCGGACGAGCCCGGTAACGAGCAGATTCTCGCGGCGGTGCCGGGCGATGCCGTCGGCGCCGGCGTCCTTGGCCTCCTCCGGGTCCTGGGGAGCAGCCGCCGCCGTCGCGTCCGGCGACACCGTCGCGTCCGGCGACACCTCGGGGGCGGCGGATCCGTTCCGCGTATCGGCGTCGGGCCAGGTCACTTCGCTGGGATCGGGGAGCGTCACTTCCTGCATCTCGGTCGCCTCGGTGCTAGTCGGGTCTGCGGTGGTCGGTCCCTCGGCGACCGGCGCTGGATCGGGGTCGGGCGGCGTCTGGGGATTCCCGGGCACGAGGGGGCGCGCTTCGGCGGCCCACGGGAGCCGGAATCCGCTGCGCTGTTCGGTCGTGGCCATTGCTCCAGTCCTTCAGACACGGCCCGGCGGTCCGGCCGGGTTTCGGGCGTAGCCGGATAGTGGCCTCTGGGGGTGCATTGGTGCACTCGGCTAGACGTACCGGCCGGATCTCGCCGGAGGTACCACCGGACCGGCCCCGAAACGGCCCGCCGGCCCTCACCTGCGACCCGGGGTACGATCCGACGGTGACCGTTCCCGCAACCTCGCCCTCGACCTCCACGTTCGACGGCCGCCCCGGCGTCCTCGACCGGCGAGGGCGCGCCCTCCGCGATCTCCGGATCTCGGTCACCGACCGCTGCAACTTCCGATGCACGTATTGCATGCCGGCGGAGGTCTTCGGGCGTGACTACGCCTTCCTGCCGCACGCCGAGGTCCTCACCTACGAGGAGATCCGGCGGCTGGCCGGGATCTTCGTCGAGCTCGGGGTCCGGAAGCTGCGGATCACCGGCGGCGAGCCACTCGTCCGGAAGGCCCTGCCCGACCTCGTCGTGATGCTGGCCGAGCTGCGGACGCCCGATGACGAGGCCGTCGACCTGACGCTGACGACGAACGGCTCGGCCCTCCGGCCGCTCGCCCGCCCGCTCGCCGATGCCGGCCTGCAGCGGATCACGGTCTCGCTCGACTCCCTCGACGACGCGACCTTCCGGCGGATGAACGGGGTCGACTTCCCGGTCGCACGGGTCCTCGACGGGATCGCCGCGGCGCGGGAGGCCGGGCTCGAACCGGTCAAGGTCAACATGGTCGTGAAGCGCGGCGAGAACGAGGCCAGCCTCGTGCCGATGGCCCGCTGGGCCCGCGACGAGGGGCTCATCCTGCGGTTCATCGAGTACATGGACGTC
>DASWGY010000078.1:0-3800 GCA_036393495.1 Candidatus Limnocylindrales bacterium | reverse complement strand
CCCCTCGGTCGCCATCGGCGTCCTCGAGGGCCAGGTCTACGTCGTTGCCGGCTACATGGCGACGCTTGCCGCGTTCCTGTTGCTGGCCGGCGCCCTCGCCGACCGGTATGGCCGGCGGCGCGTCTTCGTCATCGGGCTCACCGGCTTCGGCCTCACCTCGATCGTCTGTGGCGTCGCGCCGTCGCTCGACATCCTCGCGATCGCCCGCCTCCTCCAGGGGATCGCCGGGGCACTCCTCGTCCCGGGGTCACTGGCGGTCATCACCGCGATGTTCGAGGCCCAGGCGCGAGCCCGCGCATTCGGCATCTGGGCCGCAACGACGTCGGCCATGTTCATCGTTGGACCCCCGGTTGGTGGGGCCCTCGTCGAGACCTTGGGCTGGCGGAGCATCTTCCTCGTGAACGTCCCGGTCGTGCTCGTCGGGCTCGCCCTGGCGGTGCGCTACGTGCCCGAGTCGTCGGCGATCGGCTCGCGGTCCAGGTTCGACTGGCTGGGCGCCACGGTCGCGATCGCCGCCGTCGGCGGCCTTGCCTTCGGGGCCATCCGGGGCCAGCAGGTCGCCTGGGCCGAGCCGGGCCCGCTCGTATCGCTCGCCGTCGGCGCGGCTGCCCTCGTCGCGTTCCCGATCCTGATGCTCCGGCGGCACGACCCGCTCGTCCCACCGGAGCTCTTCCGGAACCGGACGTTCAGTGCCATCAACATCTCGACGCTGCTGATCTATTCGGCTCTCTACGTCCTCCTCTACGTCCAGAGCCTCTTCCTCCAGGGCGTCCTCGGGTACACGCCGGTCGCCGCGGCGATCATCAGCCTGCCGTCGGGCCTGGCCCTGGTCCTGCTGTCGGCCCAGGCCGGGACCCTCGCCGGGCGGTACGGCGCTCGCAGGTTCCTCGTTGGTGGGCCGCTTCTCATGCTGGCCGGCGTCCTGTGGTGGCTCCGCGTGCCGCCCGACTCGACCCCCTGGCTGGCCCGCGTCGACGACCCAGCGTCGTTCGTCCCGCCACTCGCGGCGCTCGTTGATCCGCTCCCCGCCGTCGTCCTCTATGGCATCGGGATCTCGATGGTCGTGGCGCCGTTGACCTCGACCCTCATGGGCTCCGTGCCGATCGAGCGGGCAGGCCTCGCCTCAGCCCTCAACAACGCCCTGTCGCGCGTCGGCCAGCCGCTCGTCTCCGCCGGGCTCTTCATTGTCATCACCGACCGCTTCTACGCCTCGCTCTCGGATCGGGTCGGCGGTCTCGATCCGAGCTCGCCACAGCTCCGGGCCGCCGTCCAGCCACTGAATCCGCCGGGCGTCGGTGTGGAGCCAGCGATCGCCGATGCCGCGCGGCTGGCCTCGGGCGAAGCCTTCGGGGCGACGATGCTCGTGGTCGCCGGCCTCCTCCTCGGTGGCGCGATCGTCAACTGGGTCGGGCTCCGGACGACCGGGCGCCGTTCGGACGCCACCGCCGTGACCCCGGAACCGGAGACCGTCGCGTGACCGCCGAGTGGGACGCCCGTACGTACGACCGGATCGCCGATCCGATGCACGCCTGGGGCCTCGACGTCCTGGCCCGGCTGCCCCTCGCCGGGGACGAACGCGTCCTCGATGCCGGTTGCGGGAGCGGCCGCGTGACAGAGGCGCTCGCCGAGCGACTTCCGAACGGGCGCGTCGTCGCCCTCGACGCGTCGCCGGCCATGCTCGAGGAAGCCCGGCGCCGCCTTGCTCGCTTCGGCGACCGGGTGACGTTCGTCCAGGCCGATCTGGGGCTGCCGCTCCCGATCGACGGGCCGGTCGACGCCATCCTCTCGACCGCGACCTTCCACTGGGTCCCCGACCACGACGCCCTGTTCCGCAACCTCGCGGCGGTGATCAGGCCGGGCGGCCGCCTCGTCGCCCAATGCGGCGGCATCGGCAACATCGAGTCTGTCCGGCGGATCGCCCGGACGGTGGGCGACGGGTTCGACGCCGAGCGCAACTTCGCGACGCCGCTCGCTACCGCGGCACGCCTCGAGGCCGCCGGGTTCGGCAACGTCGAAGCCTGGCTCGTCGACGAGCCGACCCGCATCGAACCGGGCGAGCCGCTCGAAACGTACCTCGCAACCGTCTGCCTCCGGGAGCACATCGCTCGCCTCCAGCCCGAGGACCGCGCCGCCTACATAACCGACGTCGCCCGGCGGATGCCGGAGCCGGTCCTCGACTACGTTCGTCTCAACATCCTTGCGACGCGGCGGACCTGAGCGAAGGGCATTCCGGCCGGCCGGCCACCTGACTATGCTGGTGCCCTCAGGGCGCGCCAACAACGCCTTCGGGCGCGCCGGGAATGGGAGGGAGTGGGAACAATGGCTGACGAGCCCATGTCCGCGCCGGAGACGCCGGCACCCGAGACGCCGCCGCCCGCGGTGCCGCCGCCGGCGGCGCCGCCGGCATGGGCCGCGCCGGCCCCAGCCCCGGTGCCGGGCACCGCCGGGTTCGTGTTCGCCGACGTCCCGAACCGGCTGTTCGCCCTGATCATCGACGCGATCCTCCTGGGCATCATCGGGATCGTCGTGTCGGCGGCGGTGGCGGCGGCCCTTGGGCCGCAGTACGAGATCGACATCGACGACGGCTTCGACGTCTCGGTCACGACGAACTTCCTAAGTGCCGGCGTAACCCTCATCGCCAGCCTCGCCGTCAGCGCCGTGTACTGGATCTACACGTGGACCGCCATGCGCGGCTCGCCGGGTATGAAGGTTCTCGGGATGCAGGTCGGGAACTACCCGGACGGCAAGACCCTGACCCAGAACCAGGCGATCCGGCGATGGGTCGCGCTCGGCGGGCCGCTGCCGCTCGTCCAGCAGCTCAACCAGCTGCCGGTCCTCGGCGTCCTCATCGGGCTCGCCACGCTCGGCTACTTCGGCTACCTGCTCTATTCGACGGCGAAGAGCCCGACGAAGCAGGGCTTCCACGACAGGTTCGCCAACTCGGTCGTGGTCAAAGCGGCCCGCGTCGCCTGATCATTCGCATCGATCGGTTCGATCATCCCCGCCGAGACCCGGCGCTGATGTCGATTCTGGGCGCGGGCATGTACGGCCCTGGCAACCCGCGGCGACGGGTCCTCAGCCTCTGATCCGGAACGGCTCGCCGTGCCCCGGGATGACGATGTCGGCGGCTGCCAGGACCCGCTCGCGGCCACGCTCGATCGCCGCCTGGTCCCAGGCCAGCGGGTCGACTGCCGGCGTCCGATCAGGGAACCACCACAGGTGGGTCAGGGCATAGGTCGCGTCGTCGGCCTCGACGACGAGGCTGGCGTCCTCCTCGGTGTGCCCCGGCGTCAGCCACAGCCGCGAGTGCGGGGCCAGGGCGTAGCCGTCGCCGTCGTGGTCGAGCCACAGGTCATCGCGGTAGCGGGCCCAGAAGTCGACGACCTCGGCGTTCGGGAAGAGGGCGATGTTGACCGTGTGATCGGGGTGGTGGTGGCTCAGGAAGACGTGGGTGACGGCTTCCGGCGCCACGCCGAGGGCGGCCAGCGGCTCGAGGATCAGGCCGCGCCGGGCGACCATCCCGGGGTCTGCCACGATGACGGCGTCGCCGTCGCGGACGAGGGTCACGGAACCGCCGACGCGGCCGTCGTCGCGGGCGTAGCCGGCATGGAGCAGATCGACGGTGGTGCTCATGGCGGGACTGTAGCCCGGCGAGCGCGTCTGCGGCCCTAGATTGCGCGGCATGAACCATCGAACGGCGAGCCTCATCCTCCACAACGGTGACGTCCAGGCGCTCGATCCCGCCGGGGCGAGCGCGACCGCGATCGCCGTCGCCGGCGACCGGATCACGGCCCTCGGTT
>DASWGY010000077.1:0-9361 GCA_036393495.1 Candidatus Limnocylindrales bacterium | reverse complement strand
CTCCTCCTGGGCCTCGTCCGCGAGGGCGAGGGCATCGCAGCCGGCGTCCTCGAATCCCTGGGCGTCAACCTCGACAAGGTCCGCCACGAGGTGATCCGGGTCCTCTCGCAGTCGTCGTCGGTCGGACCCGCCCAGGAGACGAAGCGGAGCTCGAAGACGCCGACGGTCGATGCCCTCGGCATCAATCTCACCGACGCGGCCCGGGCCGGCAAGCTCGACCCGGTCATCGGCCGGGAGAAGGAGATCGAGCGCGTCATCCAGATCCTCGGCCGGAAGCAGAAGAACAACCCGGCCCTCATCGGCGAGCCCGGTGTCGGCAAGACCGCCATCGCCGAGGGTCTCGCCCACCGTATCGTCGCCGGCGACGTCCCCGACATCCTCCTGAACAAGCGGGTCCTGACCCTCGACATCGGGTCGCTCGTGGCCGGGACGAAGTACCGCGGCGAGTTCGAGGAGCGCCTCAAGAAGATCATCGAGGAGCTTCGCAACACGAACGACGCGGTCCTCTTCATCGACGAGCTTCACACGCTCGTCGGCGCCGGCGCGGCCGAGGGCGCGATCGATGCCGCGAACATCCTCAAGCCGCCTCTCGCCCGGGGCGAGCTCCAGTGCATCGGGGCCACGACCCTCGACGAGTACCGCAAGTACATCGAGCGGGACGCCGCCCTCGAGCGCCGCTTCCAGCCGGTCATGGTCGATGAGCCGACCCTCGAGCAGACGATCGAGATCCTCGTCGGAATCCGCGAGCGCTACGAGCAGCACCACAAGGTGACGATCACGGACGAGGCGGTCAAGGCGGCCGCGGACCTCTCGATCCGCTACATCACGGACCGCCACCTGCCCGACAAGGCGATCGACCTCATCGACGAAGCCTCCAGCCGCGTCCGTCTCCGCCACGCGTCCGCCCCGCCGCCCCTTCGCGAGGCCCAGCGCGAGCTGGAGCGGGTGACCAAGGAGAAGGACGCAGCGATCAACGCCCAGGAATACGAGTCCGCGGCCAAGCTCCGGGAGTCGGAGGCCGAGGTCCGCGAGCGGGTCGATTCACTCCGCGAGGCGTGGCAGACGTCGGTGGCCGGCGAGGCTCCGACCGTCGACGAAGAGGAGATCGCCCAGGTCGTCGCGATGTGGACCGGTATCCCGGTGACTCGCATCTCGGAGGCCGAGTCCGAGCGCCTGCTCCACATGGAGGATGCCCTCCACCATCGCGTGGTCGGCCAGCAGGAGGCGATCGAGATCGTCGCCAAGGCGGTTCGGCGGGCTCGTGCCGGGCTCAAGGATCCCAAGCGGCCGATCGGCTCGTTCATCTTCCTGGGGCCCACCGGCGTCGGGAAGACGGAGCTCGCCAAGGCCCTCGCCGAGTTCATGTTCGGCAGCGAGGACACGCTCATCAAGATCGACATGAGCGAGTTCATGGAGCGCCACAACGTCAGCCGGCTGGTCGGCGCCCCGCCCGGATACGTCGGCTTCGACGAGGGCGGCCAGCTGACCGAGGCGGTCCGCCGCAAGAACTACGCGGTGGTGCTCCTCGACGAGGTCGAGAAGGCCCATCCCGAGGTCTTCAACATCCTCCTCCAGATCCTGGAGGACGGCCAGCTGACCGACGCCAAGGGTCGCCGGGTCGACTTCCGGAACTGCATCATCATCATGACCTCCAACCTCGGCGCGAAGCAGCTCCAGAGCGGCGCGACGCTGGGCTTCCGGGCCGTCGGCGACTCCGACGAGGCCCGGGCCCAGAGCTCCCACGAGATCATGCGCGAGAAGGTCCAGGCCGAGCTGAAGAACAACTTCCGGCCCGAGTTCCTCAACCGCATCGATGCGACCGTCGTCTTCCGAACCCTGACGATGGAGGAGATCCGGGAGATCGTGGACCTCATGCTCAAGCGAGTCCGCGAGCAGCTCAAGGCCCAGGAGATGGGTCTCGAGGTCTCCCAGGAGGCCAAGGATCACCTCATCAAGCTCGGCTGGGATCCCGCCTACGGTGCCCGACCGCTCCGCCGCGTGATCCAGAACCTGATCGAGGACGTGCTCGCCGAGCACCTCCTCCTGGGCCGCTACGAGCCGGGCACCACGATCGTCGTCGATCGCGGCGAGGAGACCGGCCTGGACGTCCACGCCGCGGAGCCCAAGACGCCCGTCGAAGTCTCCTAGCCGTCCGTGGCCCGGGCGAGCAGCCGCTACGTCTGCCAGACCTGCGGCGAGTCGTTCCTCCGCTGGGAAGGGCAATGCCGTGCCTGCGGCTCCTGGAACTCGCTCGTCGAGACCGTGGTCAGGGTCTCCACGCGAGCCGAGCGATCGGCGGCTGCCCGCCCGGCCCGGGATGCCCCGGCGGTAGTCCCGCTCGGCGCGGTCGGGACCGAGGACGCCCCGAGGGTCCGGGTCGGGATCGGGGAGCTGGACCGCGTCCTCGGTGGCGGCCTCGTTCCGGGCTCGCTCGTCCTTCTCGGCGGTGAGCCCGGCGTCGGCAAGTCGACGCTGCTGCTCCAGGCGGCCGCGGGCGTCGCGGCGTCGGGCGGCGGCGTCCTGTACGCGACCGGCGAGGAGAGCGCCGCCCAGGTCCGGCTGCGCGCCGGCCGGCTGGGCCTCCTCCACGGGCCGGCCGCTGCGGCCATCGGAGTCATGGCCGAGAGCGAGGTCGGCCGCATCGCCGACCTGGCTCGCACCGATCGCCCGACCCTGGTCATCGTCGATTCGATCCAGACGGTCACCGTCGACGAGCTCGACGGGCCGGCCGGCAGCGTGGGCCAGGTTCGCGAATCGGCGCTTCGCCTGATGGAGCTGGCGAAAGGCGAGGGCATCGCGGTGATCCTCGTCGGCCACGTGACGAAAGACGGGTCGATCGCCGGGCCCAAGACGCTCGAGCACCTGGTGGATGCCGTCCTGGAGCTCGGCGGCGAGCGATCCGGCGTGCTGCGGGTCCTCCGGGCGGCGAAGAACCGGTTCGGCTCGACCGAGGAGATCGGCGTCTTCGAGCTCGGCGAGCGGGGCATGATCGAGGTCCCCGATCCGGCGCGAGCCTTCCTCGTCGAGCATGAGACGCCGGCCCCGGGCAGCGTCGTTGCCGCGACGATGGAGGGGACGCGGCCGCTGCTCGTCGAGGTCCAGGCGCTCGTCGCGGCAGCCGGCTTCGGAACCCCGACCCGCCGCGCGTCCGGGCTGGACGCCAACCGCCTGGCCCTCCTCATCGCCGTCCTCGGCCGGCGAGCCGGGGTCGCGCTGGGGACGCTCGATGTCTACGCCAACCTCGCCGGGGGCCTCGTCGTCGCCGAGCCGGGGCTCGACCTTCCGCTCGCGCTTGCGCTTGCCAGCTCCCTCCGCGATCAGGCGGTCGCGCCCGGGACGGTGGCCGTCGGGGAGGTCGGCCTCCTCGGCGAGCTGCGGGCTGTGGCCGGCCTCGAGCGGCGGCTCCGTGAGGCCGCCCGCCTCGGATTCGAGCGGGCGATCGTCCCGAGGCCAGCCCGTGGCGCGCTGCCGACCGTGCCGGGCCTGGCGATCGTCGCGGTGGCCTCCCTCCGGGACGCGATTCGAGCCGCCCTCGGCGAGGCCGACGGGCGCCGCGATCGGGATCGGGTTGGGCGCCGGAGCGGACGCCCGGGCAGGGCCGGCGAACGCGACGGCGAGGACGCCAGGGACGCCGTGAGCGACGACCTTCGCGACGACCTCCGCGAGGACGTCGGCGAGGACCTCCGCGAGGACCTCCGCGAGGGCGAGCCGCGGATGGCGGATGCCCCTCCCCCGATGCTAGGCTGACCGCCCGTGATCAGATCCATTCGAGTGCTTGGCGCCGCCCTCGGCGGGCTCATCGGGATCGTCCTCGTGACGACCGATGTGCTCCAGTTCCGGGACGTCGCGGGAGCCGGGGCGCTCATCACCGCCTGGATCGTCGCCTGGTCTGTCCTCGGCTTCTCGCTCCTGCCGTACGTCACCGTCGTGCCGGCGCTGCGCCTCGTTCGTGGGGTGCAGGACCTCTCGACCGCGGAGTTCGTGACCGCCGTCGTCGGGCTCCTCCTGGGCCTGTTGATGGGGCTCCTCCTGGGGTCGCCGCTGTCGGGCTTCGACCCACCGCTCGGGACGTGGCTACCGATCGGCGTGTCGGTCTTCCTCGGCCTCGGGATGGTCGGCCTGACCGTGGCCAAGCGCCAGGACCTGCTCGTCGCCGCCGAGGCGATCGGCCTCGTTCGGCGGAGCGACCCGGAAGCCGCCGGCCGACGCGGCGACCCGCACATCGTCGTCGACAGCAGCGCGATCATCGACGGCCGAATCGCCGAGATCGTGGAATCCGGGTTCCTCTTCGGGACCCTCGTCGTGCCCCGCTTCGTCCTCGATGAGATCCAGCACATCGCCGACAGCCCGGACGCGCTCCGCCGAAACCGGGGCCGGCGCGGCCTCGAGATCCTGGCCCGGATGCAGAAGGACGCCCCGACCCCGGTGGTCATCGTCGAGGACGCCGTACCCGAGGCCGCCGAGGTGGACGCGAAGCTCGTCGCCCTGGCGATGCGCTACAGCCGGGCGGTGCTGACGAACGACTTCAACCTCAACCGGGTGGCCGAGCTGCAGGGCGTCAGGGTCCTCAACATCAACTCCCTCGCGAACGCGGTGAAGCCCGCGCTCCTGCCCGGCGAGGAACTTCGCGTCCGGGTCATCCAGCAGGGCAAGGAAGCCGGCCAGGGCGTCGGCTTCCTCGACGACGGCACGATGATCGTGGTCGAGGGCGGGTCCCGGTTCATCGACGAGGAGCTCGACGTCGCCGTCACCCGCGTCCTCCAGACCGTCGCGGGGCGGATGATCTTCGCCCAACCGCACCACGACTGAGCGCCTCGGACCGATGGCACGCAGGGGTGTCGCGACGGCTCCGGCCGCGACCGTCGCGACGGCCCCGGCCGCGACCGTAGCGACCGCCCCGGCAGCGACCACCGCCGACGCCATCATCGTCGCCGCCGGCGGCGCGACCCGGATGGCCGGCATCGACAAGGCCTTCGCGCCCCTCGCCGGGCGACCCCTGCTCGCCTGGACCGTGGCCGCGATCGCGGCGGACCCCCGAATCCGGCACATCGTCCTCGTCGTCGCGCCTGGTCGCGAGGCCGACGGCGCGGCGCTGGCCCCGAATCGGCTGGCGGAGGTCGTCGCCGGTGGGAGTCATCGCGGGGCATCGGTCGAGGCGGGATTCCGGGCGCTCGAGGCGATCTGGGACCGGAGCCACGAGTCGATCCCGGACGATCCGGTCGTGCTCATCCACGACGGTGCCCGCCCCCTCGTGAGCCCGGCCCTGGTGGGAGCGATCGTCGCGGCGGTCGCGGACCACGGCGCGGCGGTTCCCGTCGTGCCCGTGGCCGACACCCTGCGACGGGTGGTCGATGGCCGGCTCGGCGAGCTTGTCGACCGGACGGCGGTGGTCGCCGCCCAGACGCCACAGGGCGCCCGCGCCTCGCTGCTCCGTCGGGCGTTTGCCACCCATCCGGCGAGCGGCGACGCCCGGTTCACCGATGATGCCGCCCTGCTCGAGGCCTGTACAATCCCCGTCCACCCGATCCCCGGAGACCCCGTGAACCTCAAAGTGACCGTGCCCGCCGACCTTGCCCGGGCCGAGGCCCTCCTTGCCTCGGCGGCCGTGCGACGCGTAGGGCTGGGGACCGATTCGCACCCCTTCGGGCCCGGTGAACCGCTTCGTCTCGGGGGCATCGAGGTCGCCGGCGCCCCGCGCCTCCACGGCCACTCGGACGGGGACGTGGGTCTCCACGCGGTCGCCGACGCCCTCCTCGGGGCGGCGGCGCTCGGCGACCTGGGCCGGCTCTTCCCGGCCGACCGCCGGACCCCCCGCGACATCGCCAGCCGCGAGCTCCTACAGGCGGTCGTCGGTCGGCTCGCAGAGGCCGGCTGGCGGCCAGAGTCGGTCGACCTCACGATCACCGGCTCGCGGCCGAGACTGGCCGACCATCTCGAACCGATGCGCGACTCGATTGCCGCGATCCTCGAGCTGCCGCTCGAGCGTGTCGGCGTGAAGGCCTCCACGGGCAACCTCGATGGCGCCGTCGGCGCCGGACGAGCCATCGCCGCGAGCGCGGTGGCCACGGTCGTGTCGACAGCTGGTCAGCGGCCGTGACGATCCGTCTACGGGACACGCTGTCCGGCGAGATCCGGCCGCTCGATCCGCTCGAACCCGGCCACGTCCGGATCTACTCCTGCGGCCCGACGGTCTACGGGCCGACCCACATCGGCAACTTCCGGTCGTTCCTGTTCGCCGACCTGCTCGTGCGCTACCTCCGCTACCGCGGGCTGCGAGTGACGTGGGTCATGAACCTGACCGATATCGACGACAAGATCATCCGGGGTGCGAATGCCGCGGGTGAATCCATCGAGGAGCTCGCGAATCGCTGGATCGCCCGATTCCTGGCCGACGCCGACGCCCTCCGGATGACGCCGCCCGACGTCCTGCCTCGGCCAACCCATCACATCGACGACATCGTCCGCCTGATCGAGGTCCTCGAGGCGAAGGGCCACGCCTACCGCACGGACGACGGCTCGATCTTCTTCCGGATCGAATCGTGGCCGGCCTACGGTCGCCTGGCTCGCCTGGATCCCGACCAGCTGCGGGTGGGGGAGCGGGTCGAGGCCGACGAATACGGCAAGGACGACGTCCGCGACTTCGCCCTCTGGAAGGCGCCGAAGGCGGGCGAACCGTCGTGGGACACCGAGCTTGGCCCGGGCCGGCCGGGCTGGCACATCGAATGCTCGGCGATGAGCATGCGCCACCTTGGTCGGTCATTCGACATCCACACCGGCGGCGTCGACCTCATCTTCCCTCACCATGAGGATGAGATCGCCCAGAGTGAGGCGGCCACGGGCGAGCCCTTCGTCGGGACGTGGCTCCATTGCGCCCACCTTCGGATGGGCGGCGAGAAGATGGCCAAGTCGACGGGCAACATCGCCCGCGTCGCGGAGCTTCTCGAGTCGGGAGTCTCGGCGCGCGCCCTGCGCTACGTGCTCCTGGCGGTCCACTACCGTCAGGGCCTCGACTACAGCGACAGCGCCCTCGAGGCGGCCGGCGCCGCCCTGGACCGCCTCGACACGCTGCTGGCGGCGCTCGCCGGCTATGCCGAGGCACGGGCTGACGACCCGACACTGCCCGATCTGCTCGGGGCCGCCCGCTCCGGCTTTGAAACGGCGCTCGACGACGACCTCAACGTCTCGGCCGCCCTGGCGGCACTCTTCGGGCTCGCTCGCGATGTCAACCGGCGGATTGCCGCCCGCTCGCTCTCGACCGCCGACGCGGGCCGCGTCCGCGACCTGCTGCTCGACTTCGACCGTGTGCTCGACGTCCTGCCCGAGACCACCGAGGTTGACGTCCTGGAGCCCGCACTCGCGGCGCTCGTCCAGGCCCGGGCGGCGGCCAGGGCGGCCCGCGACTGGGCCCGCTCCGACCAGCTCCGCGACGAGCTCGCAGCCCTCGGCATCGCCGTGGAGGACACCCGCGACGGGCAACGCTGGCGGCGGCTCGAGACCGTCGGATGAGCCCGCGACCGAGGCCCGATCGAGAGGGCGACCAGCAACGCCGCCGGCCCCGCCCGCAGGACGGACGAGGCTCATCCAGCGGCGGTGACGCTCGGCGGGGCCTCGGCTTCCAGCGCCCGGGGGCGGACCGAGGCGGAGGGTCCCGGCGTCCCGGACCGCCGCCGGGTCGAGAGCCCGCTGGCCCGCAGCGCGGTCGTGACGCGCCGCCGTGGCGGGACGGACCGCCACCCTGGGCAGCCCGTCCGCCGCGTGACCAGGAGGATCCGCGGCCTCGTGGTGGGCGCGGTCGACCGCCGGGTCCAGCACCCTACGGCCGACCCCAGGATCAGGGCCCGCCACCCTACAGCCGGCCCCAGGACCGGGGCCGCGGTCCCGTCGGCCGGCCGTCGAACCGAGCTCCGTTCCGACCGGAAGGTCCTCCGATTCGGCCTCCGGTTCACCCCGGGGCCGACGGTTCTGGCCGGTCATTCGATCGAGCTCGCCCGACCCCCGGCCGCTGGCAGGACCGGGAGGGAGTGCCGCCTGGGGGTCCGTGGCGACCGGCCGGACGATCCGACCGGAGGCCCCACGCGGACGTGCCGCATCGCCAGCCGCCCGGTTCCGCTGTCCCCGAGGCGATCCAGCCGGCGCCTGGAGAGGAGCTCGTCGCCGGCCGCCGTCCCGTCGAGGAGGCGTTCGCCGCCCGCCGGCCGGCACACCGCCTGCTCGTCACGCCGGGCCGACGTCAGGCCCTCGAGCGGCTCGTCCTCCACGCGACGACGCTCCGGATCCCGATCGTCGAGGTCGAGGGCGGGACGCTCACCGGGCTTGCCGGCTTCGACGGCCACCAGGGAATCGCCCTTGTCGTCGAGGCACGCCGGTTCGCGACGCTGGACGAGGTTCTCGCCCGGGCCATCACGCGTGGCGAGCCGCCGTTCGTCCTCGTCCTGGACTCCCTGGAGGATCCCCAGAACCTGGGGACCATCCTGCGCAGCGCCGAGGCTGCCGGGGTTCACGGTGTCCTTTTCCCCACGGCACGCCAGGCGCCCCTCAGCCCCGCTGCGGTCAAGGCATCGGCCGGGGCGACCGAGCACCTCCTCCTGGGGCCTGTGGATGATCTCGCGGCCACCCTCACCGACCTCCATGTGCGGGGTGTTCGCATCGTCGGCTCCGAGGCGGATGCGCCGCTGACGGCTCGTCAGGCCGACCTCCGAGGGCCCCTCGCGATCGTGGTCGGCAGCGAGGGCCACGGCCTGTCGCCGGCCGTCCGCCGACGCTGCGACCTCATGGTCAGGATCCCGATGCGCGGGGCGATCGGCTCGCTCAACGCGGCGGTGGCGGGTTCGGTCCTCCTGTTCGAGGCCGTCGGCCAGCGGGAGCCCGATGCCGCCGGGCCGCCGATCCCGGCCGAACCGCCTGTCGCGGCCGCGCCGGAGGTCCCGGCCGAACCGGAGGTCGCGGCAGCGCCGGAGGTCCCGGGGCCCAACCCCAACGCTAACGTCGAGGCGGCGCCGAAGCGGGCTCGGGCGCCACGCCGATCTCGAGTCGAGGCGGCCACGAGCCCAGACGCCGAGGTCGCATCCGCCGATCCGCCAGCGCCGGTCGAGGCGGTCCTGCCGGGCGAGCCGCCGCCACCACGCCGCAGGCGGCGCCCGGCCGGCGCTGCTTGACCGTCCAGCGCGACCGGCCCTATCATTCGCGGGCGCTTTCGACACCCCTTAGGTGCCCATGCGCTGCGCCGACGTAGCTCAATTGGTAGAGCAGCGGTTTTGTAAACCGCCGGTTCCGGGTTCGAGTCCCGTCGTCGGCTCCATCTGTGCAGCCTCCGGGCCCACATAGCTCAGTCGGCAGAGCACTTCCTTGGTAAGGAAGAGGT